>CANKLK010000021.1 GCA_947482805.1 Flavobacteriaceae bacterium | reverse complement strand
CATTGGACTCACTTTTTTTATTACTATTAAAATTATTATACCGCTGGTTGCAGTGTGCTTCGTTCTTTTTCAAAACAAAGGGACTTTAATTTAAAACAAAAAACCCCTAATAATCAAATGATTATCAAGGGTTTTTGTGGTACCTCCAGTACCTTTTTTTATTAATCGTAGTTTATTTGTTTTATCTTTTTTATGTATTAACTATCTGTAAATCAATAACATTTAATCTGTTTTAATCTTTTTTAATTAAATCACATTAATATAAATATTGATTTTCAAGTCCCCTTTCAAGTCCCCCGTTATTTTTCTATATTTGTAACAGATAATCAAATTTATGGAAAAATCAATCAAAAACAATTCTGGTGTTGTAAGATTTGCATTCAAAGAAACGAATGTTAATATGGAAAAGGACAAAAAAAAAGAAAGTCCCATAAATTTAATTTTTTCTTATGGTGGAAAAAAATTAAAGTATTCAACTGGTTTTAAAGCATGTTATGAAGATTGGGACTTTAACAAGCAACGAATAAAATCAAACAAATCTTTGTTGGTGAATGCACGGGAAGTTAACAATTTATTAAATTTCATAGATACTTCATTGACTAAGGAATATTCTAAATTTATATCTGAACAAATAGAAGTAACTAATGAACTTCTTAAGTCATATTTAGATAAGTTACTGAATAAAAATACTATTGAGATTACTTCTGAAAAAAACATTTCTTTCAATGAATTTGCTTATGAAGTGTTAGAAAATAAAAAGAAGAGAATAACGATTGAAACATATAAATCTTACCGACAAACTTTAATAAAGTTAGAAATGTATTCAAAAGTCAACAAGACACCTATTACTTTTAATTCATTTGATAAAAAGTTCGTTAATTTATTTAGTACATTTCTTGAAGAATATTACGACCATCAACAAAATTCCTTAAGCAAACATTTTAAAAATTTAAAAACATATTTAATTGAAGCGGTTAATAGAGGTTTAATTAGTAATTCTAATTTTATTATTAAAGATTTTTGTTATCCAACGGAGGAAACTACCGCAATATATCTTACCGAAAAAGAATTACAAAAAATGTTTGACGCGGATTTGTCCCAAAATAGAACAATGGAATTGGCAAGAGATATTTTTTTAATTGGTTGCTACATCGGTCAAAGAGTTAGTGATTATAATGGATTAACTGAAAATGATATTATCACTTTAAAAGGGGTTAAATATTTTAAAATTAGACAATCAAAAACTAAAACAGATGTACTGTGTCCAATCACAAAAGAAATATCTGAAATAATGAGATTAAGACATAATAATCTACCTCCTAATAAACTTAACGAACCCGATATAAACGAAAATATAAAAGAGCTCGGAAGAAGTTTAGGGTTTACAAAAAAAATCAAATGTGAATTTACCAAAGGAGGCAAAAAAGTTATAGAGATGATTCCTAAACATGATTTAATTATGACCCATACCGCAAGAAGAAGTTTTTGTACAAATATGTATTTGAAAAAAATGCCTGTGTTTGATATTATGTTATTTTCTGGTCACAAGACTGAAAAAGAATTTTACAAATATATTAGAATAAAAGGAGAAGAAAGAGCTGAACATATTGTAGGTAAGGGGTTTTTTAATATTTAAAGTTAGTTTAAGTTTTCCTTTTTCTGCCATTATTTTTGATTTCGGATTAAATTGGTTATTTTTGAATAATTTAATTTTTTGATTATGAATACATTTATGAAAATAGCATTGGGGTTTGTTCTCGGTGTAGTGTGTACATTTGGAACGGTATATGTTTTAAGTAAAACACAAAAAAATGAAGAAGAAGAATTAAGAGATGAGATTCGAATCCAAGCATTGAAAAATTTGAAGGAATCTATGGGTGAATTTGCTGTTGATGAAAATGGACAAAGAAATAACGAATCTTTTGAGCTAACTACAAAAAAAGGAATAGTTAATTTACATACATATATGTCTAAAGATTCAGTAAAGATTCTAATGGGGCGTCCAGAATCGACAAGTATTGACGATAGTGGTTATAATGGTATGGTTACTGAAACTTGGAAGTACAAAGGGACAAATACAGTTTTTGATGAGTTTACTATTCTATTTACCAACGGTAAGTTAAAATCAGTTAGTCAGTATAAGGAATAATAATGTTTAGTATTAATGATTTAATATAAAACCCCTCAATAGTAATTGAGGGGTTTATAATTTTAATTAATTTCAACCTCAACCTTCAATGCTTTTCCGATTCGTTGAATAGCTGAATTAAAACCTTTAATATCCTTATTTCTTAACACATAGATGTCACCTAATTTTTTGTAAAGCTTTCTACTTTTTACCGAACTCGGCATATCATTGTAGTTTAAATAGATTGTTTTGCCGAGGGCTTTATTAATTGAAACATGGTTTTTGAATGTTCCGTGATTTTGTTCTAATACATCTTTAACTAACTCGTAATAAGCCTCAGTGTATGATTTGTTGTTGTACAATTGTCCGTTGAACTCGAACCCTTTTCTTTGAAATAAACTGCTGTATTTTTTCATTGATTAAATATTATTAAAGTTGCTTAAATTGTTTTTGAAAGAGTAGCTACCTTATTTCTTAACAAAGATAATTCTGTATTATATCTCGCGCAGTATGAAAAATATTTTTTTATATGAAACTTTTGTACAGAATATAATTTGCTTGCTTTCAGTAATGTATCAAGTTTTTACCTCGTAAGATATATTATTAAGTGTTACTAATTAATTTATTTTATTAATTAGTTGGTGTATTCTTTAATGAAAGATTTTTTTTTGGGAATTAATATTTTTTAATTACCGTTCTATGAAAGATATGAGTCTTGCCCCCCAGGCCCCCCAAATAAATTTTTCATAAATCAAGGAAGGTTTAAATTAATAATATAGACAGAGGACCCAGTAGCCCCACTTCATATCATTGCTTTTCCTGATGGGGTATGACAGATATGATTTAGACTCGATTATCTGTACTATAATAAATATAGTCTTAATCGAAAAAAGAAAGAGTTGATTAAAAATTATCTGTCCATCCCGTTAATAAAAGTCTCAACGAAATCCATTACCTTCTTTAAGATACCGTCACCAACTTTTTTTCTTTGAAGTAGAGTTGGTTTGTCACCTTCAATAAGGTCTAAAACTTCTTCTCTAAGAGGTTCTCTTTCTGCAAATAAATATTTCTCAATTAATTGCTCAGTTCGTTCAATAGAGAGGTTCTCTGACTTTACCAACTCATTAAATGCCGTTCGTTGTTCTTCAACCCAAAATTTATCAAACTCTTGTGGAATCGAATCGGTGTCTTCAATCTCAGGGATATTTTGAGAGATGAATTTTTCAATCAATTCTCTCTTACTTCTTAATTGAGTATGGGTATTGATGATGTTGGCGATTTCTCTTTCAGTATCTCCACCTTTACCTTCTTGGTCGACCTTTGATTTCAATTTAATCAACAACTGTATAATATAGGTAACATTAATTTCGTCACGGTGGATTAACTCCAATTCAAAATCAACATCTTCTAAAATCGATACTTTTTCAACTTGATGTTCTGACTTTACTTTATCGTGAAGGTCAAGGTATTTGCTCTTATAATCTTCAAATTGTTGTTCGTCGATTCCGATGTCATCCCAACTAAAATCAGAGAATGAATTTAAGATGTTTTTTAAACGCATTAAGTCGCGGAAGGCTTGAACAAACTCTAATTCGTCTTCTTCTGTTTTTAACTCATTTACACTATCTATTGTTGGGGTGATTTCATTTAATCGTTTCAACGCTTCGTTAAACTTTTCTGTGTAATCTTCATACGGTTTCATGATGATAATATCCACCGCATCTTTATTACTGAATAAAGTTATTGCTTCATCTGTAGCATTCTTCAAGTTACGGAACACTACAATATTTCCTTGTGACTTCTGTTCGTTTATAATACGATTGGTTCTTGAATAAGCTTGAATTAACCCGTGATACTTTAAGTTTTTATCTACATACAAGGTATTCAATGTTGGGGAGTCAAACCCTGTCAAAAACATATTCACGACCAATAAAATATCAATCTGTCTTTCCTTTACTTTTTTGGAAATGTCGTTATAATAATTGTAGAAAGTTTCACTGTCTTTTGTAGAGAATTTGGTGTCATACATCACATTATAATATCCTATGAACTCTTCTAATTTATCTCTACTGTGTTTGTTCAAACCATATAGTGCTTTTGGTTCCTCAACAACAGAAACTTCCTCAGGAATAAATCCATTTGCATCCGCATCATCTTCATTAGAAGCATAACTAAAAATGGTCGCAATTCTTAGGTTGTGTTGTCCGTTTTCCTTTTTCTTTTGGAATAGGTCAAAGTATTTTATTAAAGTGTCCACACTACTCACACAAAACATTCCCGTGAACTCTTTGTTGTGTGTTTTTCTACTATGGTTTGCGATGATATAATCCGTTATTTTTTCTAATCGCAACGGAGATTCCATTAACTCTTTGGTGTCAATTTCTTCTACTTCAATATCCACATTAGAACCACCTTCTTTTTGTTTGTAACGACCCACATATTCAACTGAGAACTTCAACACATTCTCGTCTTTAATTGCATCTGTAATAACATATTTGTGTAAACAATCTCCAAAAAGTTCTGATGTGGTTCTTCTACCTAACTCATTCTTAACTGAGTTGTCAGCGAAAATTGGGGTACCTGTAAAGCCAAACATTTGAATGTTATTAAAGAACGCTTTAATTCTGTTGTGTGTCTCACCAAATTGAGAGCGGTGACATTCATCAAAAACAAATACAATCTTCTCGTCTTTTAGTTTATTCATTTGGTCTAAATACTGATTCTTACTGATAGCAGTATTCAACTTTTGAATGGTAGTAACAATTAACTTGGTATCGTCAGTGAATTGTTTTACTAATGCTTTGGTGTTGTCTGTTCCGTCAATACTTCCTTTACTAAAACTATTAAATTCTTTTGTGGTTTGGTAATCTAAATCTTTTCTATCTACTACAAATACTACCTTTTTAACCTTAGGCATATTCATAATAATTTGACTTGCTTTAAATGAAGTTAAGGTTTTTCCCGAACCTGTTGTGTGCCAAATATATCCGTTTTTGTCACTGTTTTTTACTTGGTCAACCAAGGTTTCCACCGCATAAAATTGGTAAGGACGAAGAACCATTGGAATCTTATAGGTTTCGTTCAAAACAATATACTTACATATCATTTTAGAGATATGACAAGGTTCTAAAAACTCAGAGGTGAAACCATTTAAGATATTGGTTAATCGTTTATTGTTTTTGTCCGTCCAATAAAAGGTTTGTTTGAACGATTGATTTTTATTGTTGGCGTAATATTTGGTATTCACACCGTTACTGATGATGAATATTTGAACATATTGGTAAAGTGCAGAATTAGACCCGAATGAATGTCTTTGGTATCTGTTGATTTGGTTGAAGGCTTCTTTTAGCTCTAAACCTCGTCTTTTCAACTCAATCTGAACCATCGGCAACCCATTGATTAAAAGGGTAACATCGTATCTATTTTTATACGACCCTTCTATGGTCACTTGGTGGGTCACCTGAAATTGATTTTGACACCAATGTTCGGTATTCATGAATTCAAAATACAGGTTATCCCCGTTATCTCGAATGATGTGTTGTTTTTCTCGCAAGGATTTGGCTTTCTCAAAAACCGACCCTTTACTAAGAATATTCATAACTCTCTCAAACTCTTTGTCTGAGAATTGAATGTTATTGTGTTTCTCTAATTGGGATTTGAGATTTGAAATTAATTCAATCTCATCTTTAAGATATACCAATCCGTAACCCAACTTTTGAAGTTGACTTACTAATTGTTCTTCTAATACTAATTCGGGTTGTTTAGCCATAATATTACTTTAAAATCTCCAAAACCCATCAGTTTCCTCATCCATTCTATTCATTTCTTGGTCTCCTAATTCTGCCCACCCATCAAATGAGTTATTTAAATCTTCTTCAGGCGGATATAAATAGTATTCTATATGTTCTTTAGCTTCATAGAAAGTGGATTCAGGAGGAAAAATAACAACATTGAAAATTTTTATTTTTTCCAAATATTCAACTAATTCTAATAACTCCTTGTGTATTTTTTCAAACGAATCACCATATTTTTTATTTTCTGGTATAAGAGGTATTATAGCATATACATACATTGAATCAAATGAATTTTTTAATCGCTCATTAAACTCAAGTGGGTGTTCTAAATGATATTGGAGTTTATCTTCCTGTATATCATATTTTGAATTTATTAAATCATAAAATTGACCGAAATAGTTACTTTCTAATTTATCAAAATTTAATAATTGGCTTCTGGTAATTATTTTAATTATGGGATTTTCAGATTTTCTATCTATTAATTTATTAATTGTTTTTATACTTGAATAAAGAGGCCATAAATCAATTTTAAATACACTATTGTTTGTGTCCTTTGATACTATTTTTTTTCCTTCATAATTAATTTCAAAGTAGGTGTCATATTCAATTTCTTTAATCTCTTTCTCGTAGCCAAAAAAATTAATGTACTTGTCTAATTTTTCTTTTAATTCAAGACATCCCGACGATAACAAAAGAAATGGTAATTCATAATTTTCTTCATCTTTATTTCGATTGAATCCAATATTACTTGTAGCTAATAATTGTTTTTTATCTTTATAGAAATTATATTCATCAAGAATTGACTTAATGAGTATAAAATTATCTACTTGGGCGTCATTTAAATGAACAAATTCAACAACAAAATCATCGGTTATTGCAGATAACATTTTAATCAAGTCAAATTCTGCATAATAACATTTGAGAAAATGTAGTTTTCTTCCATTAACTTTTTTGTTAAATACCTCCTCAACTTTTGCTAAACAAAAAAGAGGATAATCTTCTGAAATTTCAGTAACATTATTTAATAATTTTGTTTTACTTGAAATAAAAATAGAATTATTATAAATGTCGGAACCTATAAAGTCTCCTTTTTGGGTTAGACTACCTTTGGTTATAATATGGAATGATTGATTTTTCTTCATTTCTTAATAGTTAACAAAACATCTGTTGTAATAACCCTTTTTTCCATACCTCTGTATTAACAATCTGTTCCTGACAGTGGTTTATTTTATCATCAATAGCCGATAGAAAATTGGCGATTTTGGTTTGTTCTTCGAGGCATGGCACATCAATTCCCAAAGGAGCAAACTTGGAAATCCAATGTCTCTCATGTCCTCCAACTTCATAATTCATAACTTCCATTGCTTCATAAATGAATTTAATATTTATTCCTTCATTAGCTATTAAAATTTTCATTGCAGAAGATTTAGCCTTGAATGGGAAATCTACAAATTGAGTTGCTGTAGTAAAATCGTCAAAAATTATAACGGGTAGGTTATTTTCAAAGATTCCATTTGTTTCGTTTGTGTAACCTAAAATAAAAGTTTTTCCAGCCGTAAGAACAGGAGTTGAGTATGAATTATCATATTCAGTACTTGAAACCAAATATTTTGTAGGTTGAATATAATCTAAACAATCCCCCAACTTCTTCTCCTCCCAATCATGGTATTCATTTCCATTATCATCTTTAAACCGTAACTCTTGCGAGAAGATTTTTTGCATCACACCCTTTTTGTATTGTTCCAAAAGAGTTTTCTTTTGTTTCAAGGCTTGTAGTTTGTCATCAACTGCCGTTAGGAATGAAGCGATTTTGGTTTGTTCTTTAACCGACGGGATATTTATCTCCATTTCAAAAATCATATCTCTTCTTACTGAATCGACCGAATTTTTCGCACTCATTCGCATTATTCTCCTGTTGAAATTTTCAGAAAAATAATAAAATACAAATTTTCCAATTATATTTTTGTTAAATCCGCTCAAACAATAAACTCTTTGGTGATAATCAAACTTGCCATTAATGTAATGAAAATTTTTACCAACACCGACACCATCACCAGATGTTAAAATTGCTTCTCCATCAAAGGAATAAGAGTTTATTCTTTCAATTGTTTGAGAGCGAACAAAAAAGGGAAATTCACCGTCATCAATCTTATTTTGAGTGTCTTTGTTACCAGTTGTTAAATTAGCAACTTGTCCAATAATTGATTTTTCCAAAGAATCTTTAAACTCAGGAAAACGCAAAGAAGGTATGTTCTTTAATTTTTCCATGATTAAAAAGGAGTTTCAATGTTCAGCTGTTTGCAAAAATCTGAAAGAATTAAATCGGTGTCTTTAATACGGTTATCCAATGATTTTATTTCTAATGCAATGGCATCTATATTAATTTTGTCTTCGGCTTCAAAGGTATCAACATAGCGAGGAATGTTCAGGTTGTAGTCATTATCGGCGATAAGTTGTAAGGTGGCTTTTTTACTGTATTTATCTTCTTCAATACGGTTACGGTAGGTTTCAACTATTTTGTCAATATGGTCATCTCGTAACACATTTTGGGTTTTTACCTTTTCAAAATGTTGGCTTGCATCAATAAACAAAACATCTTCAGGGTGCTCCTTACATTTTTTAAAGACCATAATACAGGTTGGAATACTTGTGCCATAAAATATGTTAGCAGGTAATCCAATCACCGCATCGAGATAGTTTCTGTTTTCAATCAGGTATTTACGAATATGTTGTTCCGCACCACCTCTAAATAAGGCTCCGTGAGGTAGTACCAAAGCCATAATTCCGTTGTCTGCCAAATGATGAATCATGTGTTGAACGAAGGCAAAGTCGGCTTTACTACTGGGTGCTAATTTTCCGTATTGAGAGAAACGGTCATCAGTTGTAAATAAAGGATTGGCACTCCACTGTGCCGAAAAAGGTGGATTGGCAACAATGGCTTCAAAAGTCATTCCCAAGTGTTGGGGATGTTCTAAAGTATCTTCTTGTTTAATATCGAATTGTTTGTAATGAACCCCGTGAAGAATCATGTTCATACGACATAAGTTGTAAGTAGTACGGTTCATTTCTTGTCCGTAAAAATTACCAACTTCTTTTACTTGTTTAGCAATTCGCAACAACAACGAACCCGACCCCGATGTTGGGTCATATACTGATTTTAACTTCGATTTTCCTGTGGTTACAATTTTTGCCAAGATAGAACTTACTGCTGCAGGAGTATAAAACTCTCCAGCCTTTTTACCCGCACCACTCGCAAACTGACCAATCAAATATTCGTACGCATCACCCAAAACATCTGATTCCAAGTTTTGTAATTCAAAATCAATGTTGTTTAAATGAGCAAGTACCTTTGAGATGATTTCATTTCGTGCCTCAGGTGTTTTTCCAAGCTTGGTACTGTTCAAGTCCATGTCTTCGAAAAGGTTGTCAAAATCTTCTTCACTCTCTGTACCCATGGTACTCAACTGAATGTTGGTCAAGATTTTTTGTAGGTCTTCTAAAATAAAGTTGTTGATACCTTCTACATCGCTATTACCTCGTTTAGCCACTTCGCTAAACAATTCGTCAGGTCTTAAAAAGTAACCTAACTTTTCTAATGATTCCTCACGAATGGCGTCGATGTATTCTTTACCGTTAGGGTCTGTTAATTTAATCTCACGAAAGGAGATTTTATCTTGTTTTAGAATTTCATTTGCGAAGATTTCCATTTTCTCCGCCAAATATTTGTAGAATATAAAACCTAAGATGTAATCACGAAATTCATCGGCATTCATTTTTCCTCGAAGGGTATTGGCAATGTTCCAAAGTTGTTGCTCGAGTTGTTTCTTTTGTTCGTCTGACATTGATTTATGATTTGGGTATTTTATATTATTTGTTGAGTCGTAAAAATAGCAGAAATTTATTGAATTTGCTAATCAAATTTTGATTCAGGGTTGCATGATTTGACGGGTTGTTTAGCAACGATTTTGTCAAGTCCAATATTTCTTAATGCTCAGGAGATTTGAATAAAAAGTGGTTTTGTCAAAAATTTCTAAAAATTTTTTTCAACGGTTTTTCGAAGGGATTATAACCCAATATTTCACCTATACCCCCTTTTTAGAGGAGGGATACAGAGAGAGGGGAGGCAGGGGGCTGGTAACGATGGGTTGGAGGGGGTATTGTTAAATCATATAAAAGGATTAAAATAAAATTATAACTAACCTCATCATATATCTTAACAAGTTAAGTCAATTTTATTTTCATTTGAATCCAATGGGCAAAAAATAGTTATATTTGAATTATTAACTGAATTTTATAATTTTAAAAAGTACACTTTAATTTTAGATATTGAGTATACAGAATATGAAAATTGAATTAAAGAGCTTAATTAGTTTTAATATTAAAATAATTTGTTTTTAAAAATATGGCATTAGATTTTAAAAAAGACGATAAGTTTGAAGACCTTGGGTCATTAAAAGATTATTGTAATAACTATGGTACTTGTAAAATTTCAATAGACAATATTAAAGATTCTAACATATTACTGACTATAAAGTCATCGCAAGAAATTCAATTTACTTTATTGTGTTCCTACCCATTATCGAATATTATTAAAAAACAGAAGTCGTTTCCTGAAAAATTTGAGAGTTATCGTATTTTGAGAATTAAGAAAGATAACGGGGAGAAATTCATTAGAGTTTCTCAAAATATTGATATTGAAGAAAATCAATTATTAGCCGATGAAGAATTTGATAATCTGATAAATCGATTAGAAGGAAATGTTAGAATTTCATATACTATTGGCGAAAATGATGTAAACCCCATAAAACTTTTTGATTCAGATGAATTAGTAGCTTTTTGATGAAAAGTTGTATTCCAAAATATCAGGATTATTTAGAATGCAGATTTTTCTTTTAGATTATTTCTAATCTTCTCTGAATATCTATATTTCAAAATTAGTGACGAAAAATCTCGTTCTTGTCCATTGTTTGGTTGAATTAATAATTCAATATCAACACCTTCTCTATCTCTCCAAATGTATTTGGTGTCAACTGTAAAGAATTGTTCATCACCTTCTTGCCCTTTCGGAATTATTTTTTCGTAATTATCCCCATATTTAAGGATTATTTTTTCTAATACATCTTTTGATATTGGCCCAATTCCTGGAACATGTGTATTGTTAATCATTGCTGGTGAATCTTCTATATTCATTGGAGGATTACCCTCTCCCAATTTTTCCATATCGATATCTAAATTTTGAATATCAGTAAAAAACAAAACTTGAATTTCTACAATTGTGGTATCTCCCTTTAATTTAAAAAAATATGGTGAGTAGTAGTACTTGAAATAATTATCCTCAATATATCTGAATTCATTAACTACATACGGGTACTTACTTTCATCTGAAGAAGTGAAAACTCCATTTGTAACTAAATCTTGTTCTCTTTTCCAATTAAAATCTAAATCCCTGCCAAGTTTAAATCCATGTAGAACCTCCTTTTCCATATTCTCCTTACATGAAGTAAGGCAAATAGTCATAATTGTGAGAAATATTAGTTTGGAAATAATGATTTTCAATTTCATATGAAGTTTTGTTTATTTATTTCAAAGAATCATATTTTTGATTAATTAAAAACAAAATATAGTCAATATTCACATTTTTGTCAAATTTAATTTTGTAAATAGTACCTTTTGTTCCACTTTTCCATTCCCACGAACCCTCTTCTGAAATGTTTTTAGGGTCATCAAGAGTAAAGTATTTTTTAGATTTACTTCCATCTGGGTTTACATTACCTCTCAACACTTCGATAGAAATGAAGTTTTTACGGAAATTGAAATAACAAATTTTTTTATTTTCACCATTTAAACTTATGTATGGTTTTTTGATTTCCAGTTCACTATTCTCTAATTCTTGTAATTTATCTTTCAGTTCAAACCATTTTAGTTTAGTCCCCTCGTCTAATTTATTAAGGTGAAACTCCTCATCTACAACTTGAACTTCTCTATTTACGGTTTGAATTATATTTTTTCTTTCAGTGCTCGAAGAATTCAAACTATCAATACTCTCCTTCGAAGAAGATTTGTGTTTATTTAGAATCACAGTATCGTTAGAGAACTTCTTAATCTCCCATAATTCGAAAGGTAAGTTCTTGAAGTTCACACTATCTTTCTGATAAGAATTAAAAGATTGTGAGATGAACATTATTTTAGATTGACTCCAATCAATGTCTTCGTTTCTTAAAACTCTATTATAATGTTGAGATAGGGTTAATATAAAGTCAGACTTGTTATTTAGAAGAAGTTGTAGGTAGGTATATCCCTGGTCTATCACAGAATAACTATCCCCCTTTTTGTATTCAATAATTACGAATGAATTGGTTTCATTATCAAAACACAAAGAATCAATACGATAATTACCAATTGAAAATTCAGAACGAACAAATTCTAACCCAAAAAATGATTGGGTATTATTTTCAATCACATTTTGAATCTCCCTTTCTAATTTGAAAGGAGAAGGCTCAATGATTTCGATATTCCCATTTTTAATATTGAATACTTCCATAAGTTTAATAAAATACAAACATATAAAATAATAAAATAAAACTGACATTTAATGAAGTTAATTGAATATTGTATCCAAAATATCAAGATATTAATTACTTCGTTATTTTATTAATTTTTAGAGTGTTAGAATAATTAATAACAAATAATTACAATAGGAATGGAATTTAAAAGAGCAAAACAAATATTAAATAAAAACAGGGACAAAAAACTTACAGATGAAGAAATAGTGGAAATTATGAAGATAATGGAAGTGTTTGTTAAGTTAGCAGTAAATGATTTATTAAAGTCAAGGAATAAAAAAGAATAAGAAAATATGAATTTTTATCCCCATATAAAGTGGGGATTTTTTATTTAGTTTATTTTTTTAGGGTATACCTTTTATTGTGAGGCGTCAACTCACTCAATTTAGCAATTATTTAGCACTTTAACTAGCGCATATTCACAAAATTAGCGTGTAATTAGCCTCAACCTAAAATTGTGAAATATGAAAGTACTATATGTGAGAACGAGCACCTTAGAACAAAAGACTGACAGACAAAGAGTAAATGAAAAAGACTTTCAACTTGTAATTGAAGACAAATGTAGTGGAGCAATAAATCTGTTCGACAGGGACGGAGGGAAGCAATTACTTAGACTAATTGAGAAAGGGGTTTTAACTGAATTGTATGTTTGGCAAATTGATAGGCTTGGGAGATGTTTGTTAGACATTCTTTCTAATATCAAATTTCTCACGGAGAAGAAAATTTGTATTCATTTTATCTCTCAAGGATTAAGTACAATCCAACCCGATGGAACAGAGAATAATATTACTAAGATGATAATTTCAATTCTCGGTACTCTGGCGGAAATGGAGAGAAACATATCGAAAGAAAGACAAATGGAGGGGATTATGGTCGCTAAACTAAAAGGTGATGTTTATACTGGAAGAAAGAAAGGAAGTTCAGAGGATGTCTATAAATTTTTATCCAAACCCAAAAACTTAAAAGCATTAGAATATATCAAAAAAGGATATAAGAATGTGGAGGTTGCTAAGATTGTTGGATTACATTATAATACCGTCACTAAAATTAAAAAATTAAAACTTTAGAAATGACAAAACCTCAACTTTACATTACATATAAACTTATTAATAAATTATTGATTCGTTCCATTACACAAGATTATGGTAATGACATCGTTATTAAATTAAATCCAAATAAATTTTTCTTGAATAGAACTCATTATTGTTTTTGGGTGGATTGTGTAGAACAAGTTTCAGTAACCGTTAATTATCCCATAAGTCTTGAGGAGTTAAATAAAATTGAGAAGATAACTCTATACAATATAAATATTATTCTAAAGTGCGTCGAGATGGATGATTATAAAGAAATAAGAAAATTGGATTTAATTATAAGAAATTAACACCGTAATATTTTTATGAAAAAGAAATTGGTTTCAACGTCATTAATTGTATTTGGGGCTACTATATTTTCTGCTTGTTCTATTTTTGAAAAGCAAACAAAGTATAATAGCTATTTAGTATTACACCGAAAATATAAAATGGAACAAATTTTTAATTATCCTTCGGAGGTAAATTTTTGGACTGTACAAGATTCCGCAACATATGAAATGATTGATACAATAAAATATAGTGTAAAGATTAAAGAGCTAAATCAATAATTTTTGTTTTTATTTTTAATTAGGTAGATTTAGTTTGCTCAAGAATTGACCATTTACCTATGAAACTAAAATAAGAAACGGTTAACGTATCACATAAAAATCTAAATTATTTTAATGTAAATAAATCTAAAAGAGATTATTTTTTTGGGTTAAAATTGGAAATTTTAAGAGAAGATATATTAAGTCAATTTATAATTTTTTATATTTGAAAATTATCGAAAGAAAATACTTATTAATTAAATTAAAACTAATGCCAAACGTAAGTTATAATACATGTTGTTGTGATTGCACAAAAATTAATCGAGCTAAAGGTATAATTTATTTAAATCGTTCGGTTGATGATTATTTAAAAATGACAGAATACAAATTTTCATCTCTTTTAGATAATTGGCTTGAGGAATTAGACGCACATTGTCATTTCTGCAATTCGAAAAATGTATATGGAGAAAATATTGAAATTGCGGATACTTCACTTTATGATTTTAATGATATTGTAGAAAAGCAAAAGCAATCAAGTCGTATTGAAAATTTATTGATTTTAAATTTCACAATCTCAAATGGCGAAATTAAAAGAGAAGTTGGAGGGAAAAGCGATAATGAAGGCGATTTTGTATTAAACTGTTGGATGAAAGTTGTCGAAGCAATAGGAGAAATTCCACAAAAAAGATTTGTAAAAAGCTATGTTGATGGACAATTTTTTATAGTATTAACTGGAGATAGTGAGGAAATAGAAATTCAAAGTTTAAAGATGTGTGGTTTTGAAAAAGGAGAATTATTAAATTTAGTTGGTAAATTTTTTATGACAATTAAATTTTCCTAGTTTTTTTTGACTTATTAATTTTATTATAAAAAAATAAATATGAATTTTTTTAAAAGAAAAAATGAAATAGATGAAAGGGTTGAAAATATAAAACTTCTAAATCTATCAATGCGACAAAATGAAGCACTTGTTGAAATTAGAAATCTCATTAGTGATTTAATGATAAAAAATTTAATTTTAAATGAAACTAATGATATTGGTGCATTTGGAAACTTTCTTACCTTACATTTAAATCATTTTCAACGAACTGATGAGATTACGTTCATGTCTGAGATTGCATTTTTTGCTTCTACAAAAGCGATGAATAAAAATATACATCCTGATTATTTATATGACAGGCTTTTTATTATGTATAATTGTGAAGATTTTTTTATAGATACTATAAAAGAATCTAATAATCTTCAATACAAGCCTCTCAGTAGAAATAATTCAATGCATGCTTTAAAATGGGAAGCGGAGGATATTCTGCTTAAAATGCGATATCATGATTTATTTAATTTAAATAAATTTCATAGTTTTCAAAGTAACGATTCAAGTTTTAATGGACAAGAATTCATTGAAATTTCATCGATGATTGATGATGGAAAATTTGGAGCTATAACTAAGAATGATTTTGCTAAAGAGGGAGGTGTAAACATTAATCGCTGCTACGAATTTTTAGCAAATAAATATTCATTAACAATTTAAACATTAGTCATTGGATTCGATTCAAAAAATATTGGAAGGACTAACAAAAGCTTGTGTCAATTCTCAACCAAGTTATTTCAAACCATTTCTTTTGTCTAATAAAGTTACCACTGATTGGCCAGATAAAGAATCTTTTTATGAATTTTTTAAATTAATGATTTCGAATTCAAGAAAAATTTCTCAAGGAGAAATTCATTTGATAATTAAGTCAAAAGACGAAAACAAAAGTTATTATAATTTTCATGATTCAATCCATGCACATCCCCTTTTAAATATTGTTATTATAGAACAAAATGATAGTTTACATATTGATATTTTGCCATTTTAGTATTAATAAACATTAATTTATTTAATAGAACTTATGTATAATGAAGATAATTTTATTAAAGCCTTGGTAGAAATTAATAATTTAAATTTAATTAAAAGTGAATGGTTATTGAATAACTTTATTCTCTACAAACAATCATTAAATTGGCCTAATAATTTACCCCCAATAAAAAGAACTTGTATGATTAAATCACCAATTGTTGACAAATTCAATATAATTTTCGAGAGTGTTCTAAACGAATTTGATTACAGGTTTAATAATGAAGAAAAAATATTAGAACTGAAATAAATGTTATTAAAATGGCAAATCTAATTCATCATCTTCGGCGGTAACATCAGGATTTTCAATCTCCCCAATATATTGAATTTCCGATTTTTGGATTGAAAAAATGTCATTTGCAAACATTTTATTAAATTCAAACTCATTATTTACAGAATAATTTAGTTGTAAAATTGGCACAAGTTTTTCTACTCTAAATCGAAATTCATCGATGTCAATTTTTTTCTTTGTCTCAATAAAAATTCGAAATTGAACTAAGTTATATGATTCAGTAAAAAAGAAGAATCCTTCGGGATTAAGTTCTTTAAACCATTTATGATTTGTTTTAGTGTATTCACTATATCCAGTAAATGAAGTGGTTAATATTCTCCAAAATATGTCTGCGGTTCGATTTTGTTTGTTGAATTTAATCGAGTCAAAATTCAGTTCTATACTATAAGAAAATTTATTTTTCTCTTCTTCTTTAATCTCAGAAAGAATCTTTTTGATTATCTGTCTTGTTGGGGTTACCATATGGTTTTGTTATAAATTGGTTTATTTAATTCTTGATGTCTAAAGTCTTTAATATCCCCATGTTCATTAAATTTTATTATTTCAACAGGGAAAATTGGGATATATTGAATCAATATTTCATTGATTCCACTGTTGATTAATTTCTCAATCCTAATGGCGGTAAATAGACTTGTGTCCTTGTAACTGATGAAACAATTATCAGAAAAATCAAAAGGATTATTAATGTTTAATTCGCCTTTGTGACTTACATTGTAAAAATGAAAAATAATAGTAGGCAAGTCGTCTTCATCATTAACATACACTATTTCAGGTTTGTAAAAAGTGACGGTGTCAATGAATTTATCCTTGTTTTCCTCTATGAATAATTTGAACCCATCTAAAGAGTAATACTTTTTTATGTTTTCGTTTGTGGGTTCAATAATAGAAGTCCATTCTTCTATTTTCAACGGGTACTTTAATTGTTCTTCCTTGATTAGTACTATTTCTATTGCTTGGTATAATTTTCTACATTCAATACTAATTTCTGGGAATGTGCAATTGACATCGATTTCTACCGTGCCGTCCTCCTCATTCTTAATAACTTCAAATCCAAAAAGTGATGGTAATTTCTTCATAATATTTGTATAACTATAAATATCCCTGTTTATTAAAAAATCGAATAATTATTGAATAACATCTTGGATTTTTTCTAATTCATAGTAGTCCATTGTTTTCAACTTACCAAATGTTTCCGTGCCTGTTCTAATGTCAAATAATGTTGTAAAGTATTGATTGAATAATTCCCAATCCTCAATTCCAACAACCATGTTAACAGGTGTGGGTTTTATTTTTTGTATCCTGACTTTTAGGTCTAACTCCAATATCGGTTTGTCACTACTGAATGCTAATATTATTTGTGTTGTTTCTTGAGTGATGGAGTATTTGTAAAAACCGCTATCAATATTCTTGAACCATTCTCTGTTCGTTAACCTGCTGGTAGTACTCTTTGAGTTACTTAATTTTTGAAACCATTTAGAAATAGAGAAGTTTTTATCGAAAAATTCATCTGATTTATAATCTAAAATTATTATCGTAAAAGGTCTCTGATATTCTGATTTTTGTAATTTTTCTACTAACACTTTAATTCTGTCGGTCTGTTTTTTTTTCATTTGGTCGTTCGTTTGATGAGTGGGATAATCCCTTTTGGGTGATTTGGATGGTTTAGGGGGGTATATTGGTAATTTACTAGTGACGTTCCTTGGCAACAAAAGGAGGTAGGAGTATTGTTAAGGTTCGTGTTTTGGGTTTAATTGTCTAATAATAACCTCATAATATTTGTGAATAGGTTTCTTTACTATAAATACTCCAGTTTTTACAAACCGACAAATAAATTTATTATATTGCATGAAATATGTAATAAAACAATATGAGGGATTATAGTAAGTATTTGGGGATTTTTTCTGATTCTGCCACCGAGACAATTGGTAATATGATGAAAGAGGAATTAAAAAGTTTTCTTGAATCTGAGGCAAATCGCAAGGCTGTCGAGGATTATCTTTATCTTACTAATAAGATTGAAGAGATTGAATATAGATTAAATCCTAAGTATACACTTTCAGTAGTGAATCAAAAGGATGGAGATATAGGTTACATCTTGGCAAAGGTAAAATGGCCTTATCTATTTAAAGGAAGAATAAAGTCCCCGCCATATATTAGTGTTCATTTAGGTTCATTAAAAAAATATCCAAAGGGAATTAATGACCCTGAGTTACTAAGTAGTGCTACAAGAAAAATACAAGCCTACATTAACGAAGTGGCTCCCGTCGAACTCAAAAATGATAAAGGAGAGGTTTTTCTAATAAAATAATAATTTACTGATAATCAAATAATTAAAAAAAATATTAATTTTTTTATTAAATTTTATTGCAAAATATTTGCAATAATAAAAAATTGTCACTAGGTTTGTACTGTTGAAACGATTTAATGAGACAGTTGTCTGAATTAAATGTTCTTAAATTCTTAATCTTAAAGAATTTGTTTTTATTGGATAAGTCAATAAACTGACTTAAAAACCCTATTGGGAGGACAAACCCATAAACAATAAAAAACCCGTTTTTACCAGTCGTAAAGGTTCATCTTAAAAACTATTTATTATGAACAATTCACAATCGCTAGGGGTTAAAGTGGTGGCTCCACAATCATTAAAGAAAAATACAACTACACAATCAATGTATGTAGTTCCTGTTAACTACGAAGAGATTCGTAACAATATCCGTGAGTTCGGATTATTGACTCCACTATTAGTAAATTATGACTACGAGATTATATCGGGTAATCTTCGTCATCAAATTGCTTTGGATTTAGGTCTTAAGGAAGTTCCTGTAGTTTTTATTGACACTCCTGAAGAGTTGAAGGCGGTGTTATCGGTATCCACCAATCAATTTAGAGTAAAATCTATGGTTGCGATTGCTTCTGAAATTCGTTTCTACGATGAATACTATTCGGTTGGTAGAGGTAAAAGAACTGACCTAAAACCACAAATGAAAGTGGTTAAGAATGAAAAGGACACAGCGTACAAATCAATAGGTCAATACAAAATCAATAAGATTAAATCTATTGAAAAGAAAGTCATTCAACTTCACGGGAATAACATCGAGAAATTAAACAAAGAATTATCAAAAATTGATAAAGAGGAAATCACTCTTAATGAATTGGATAAGAAATTGGACAGAGAAATTCTTAAGAAAAATAATGAGGTTGCTGTTCCAACAAAATATGAATATATTACTGAAAAAGTAAAGGTATTTAATTCATCTTGTGGGGATTTATATCAATTAGAAGATGAATCTATTCAAACAGTAATTACTTCTCCTCCTTATTTTCAAATGAGAAACTACGGAACTGGTAAAAATCAACTTGGACTTGAGAAAGACGTATTGGATTTCATTAAAAACCTATGTGATTTGTTTGAAGATACTAAACGAGTTTTAAAAAGTGATGGTTCATTGTTTGTTAATATCAACGATTGTGTTATTGATGGACAATATCAAAGTGTGCCTGAGTTGTTTTTAATTGAGATGAGAAGAAGGGGTTGGAGATATGTAGACCAGTATTTGTGGCTGAAATCTAACGTTCAATATACACAAGGTAAAAGAAGTATTAGAAATTATGAGCCAATATTCCATTTTGTAAAAAACAAGGATTATTTTTTCAATGATACTTGGTTAACTGAATTCATTGATGATAGCAATTGCATTTCAATGGGTACTAAAATGAAATTCCCAAAATTAGTTTCAGGACTTGATTTTAGAGACAATATATTAAAAAGTTCAGCTTCAAATACATTGGAATTAAGAAACAAGTGTATTAAAAAAGGGTTTTTAATGGAACATTCAGCGACATTCCCTTTAAGCTTGCCTTTAATCTTTGTATTGTCAACTTCTAAACCTGGTGACACAATTTTGGACATGTTCAACGGTACAGCATCTACAGGTGAGGTTTCAGTACTAACAAATAGAAAATATGTGGGCTATGAATTAAACCCACAATTTGTAATGGCTTCTGAAGTTAGGCTATCTGAGTATAATTTAGAGCAAGTTGCATGAAATAATTAATTAAAGTCAATAAACTGACTTAAAATCCATATTGGGAGGACAAACCCATAAAGAATAAACAACCCGTTTCAACCAGTCGTAAAGGTTCATTTTAATTTTTAAAATTTGAACTTATGAAAGAATCAACATACCGTGTATTAGAATTTACAAGAGAAGATTTAGAAAGATTAGTGAAAGAAGCTCTTTCGTCGGAATTTCAAAAAATGATGGGAATGATTAATAATATTGAAGGTAATAAAACGAAATCTGATTTAATGACAAGAGAAGAAGTTTCTAAATTACTTAATGTCTCTTTAGTAACCCTACACAATTGGGAAAAGAAAAAAGTACTAGTTTCAAGAAAAGTTGGAGGTCGTGTACTTTATCTAAGAGATGAAGTATACTCAAGGCTAAACTAATATATCAATCAAATCCTAAAAAACCCACTACTAAGTGGGTTTTTTTATGATATAATTTTTTAAATAAGATTAAGATAAGTTAATATTAATTAACTTTTTTGAGTCCCCTTTCAAGCCCCCCTAAGAAACAAAAAATCCCTAACTACTTGATTTATAAGTGATTAGGGATGTTTTTTGTGGTACCTCCAGGGTTCGAACCAGGGACACATGGATTTTCAGTCCATTGCTCTACCAACTGAGCTAAGGTACCTCGCTTAGCGGGGGCAAATATAGTGCGTTTTTTATTTATACAAAACAATT
>CANKLK010000020.1 GCA_947482805.1 Flavobacteriaceae bacterium | reverse complement strand
GCTTATAAAGAGGTTTTTCAAGCAAAAGATTCTTTTGACATTGTTTTTTTAGATATGACTTTACCACCTTATTCTGAAAAAAATATTAATACAGGAGATGATTTAGTTCCAATTGTTAGAAAACTGCATCCCAATGCTAAAATACTTATTCTTACTTCACATTACGAGTCCATAGTTCTTTTTAAAATTATCAAAGATCATAACCCTCAAGGAATTCTGATAAAGAGTGATTTACAGCCGCAAGAATTAATTGATGCGTTTGATATTATAGTAAAAGGTGGAACTTATTATAGTAAGACTGTAATGAATCACCAAAAATCTTGGAGTGAAAAGAATAAAGTTATGGATAGTTATAACCGCCAAATCCTTTTTTTACTCGCACAAGGAGTTAAAACCAAAAGCCTTCCAGATTTGCTTCATCTTTCAAAAAGCGCTATTGATAAAAGAAAAGCTATACTTAAACAGCTTTTAGGTATTGACAAGGGGAATGATGAAGACATTCTTAAAGAAGCAAGAAAACAAGGGCTAATTTAGAATTCACCTCGAAAACTTCAGGGAAAAACTTCTTTTTTTCCTACTCGGCTATTATTGAAGATTTCATAAAATGTACACTTTTAGTATATCAAAATGTAAAATCGACAATCTACTTTTACAATATCAAACAATAGTAATTTAACTTATTTATTAGGTAGTTATCAGTGGCTTGCCACCACATTAGTGACACAATACAAAGATTGCTTTTCTAGTTTTTTGTAGAGAAAATAGTTATAGAAAAGACACTGTTTATTTTAGAGGTTTGTTATTAAACAGTAGTACGACTAAACCAACCAAAAAAAGCAGCCCAACCTTTATAATGTTTTGACGACACAAAGCTGGACTGCAATAATTAAAATTATATACAAATTTATGAAAAATTTATTATTTGGCTTAATCGCCACAGTTTTATTTGCATTCAATGGGAATGCACAAAAAATAACTCAAGAAAGTGTAAGGTTACAATTGGCACAAGGAATGTCTGATCTTACAAGTACATTAAAACCCGCATTTGATAAAACCCGCAATGCGGAAGATTTTAAAAAAGTAATTACTGGGAGTTGGTATACCAATATAACCAAGGAAGGCAATGATTTATTAAATATGTCATACAAATTGCTCTCAAGTAAAGCTTCTCAAGCAGAAATACTAAAGAATTATAATGGAAAAGAAATGGCTGCTGCGGCGCTATACGTCGATAATCTTTCAAAAAAAGGAATAAAAACTGATGGCAGCGAATTGTTCGGAGGAAAAACAGGTGATTTTAATCCTTATGCTAATACTGTTACCGCAAAATGCAGATGGTATCAGTTAGGTTGTTGGATTAAAGAAATTTTTGGGGATGAAGGTGGCGCGAGTATTTTAGATGCAATTGTTAGAGTCATAATTGTACTTATATCAAGTCTTTAATTATCGAATTTAAATAATAATTAATCAATGGTGTATCAGTAAAATGTATGCCATTGATTTAATTCAAAATAGTTATGAAAAAATTCAAAATTTTAATTTATTTAACCGTATTTATTTTATTTGGCTGCACCACTTTTAAAGTTAATCTAGCTTTTAAATTGTTGGGATTATATGATGATAATATAAAACTATCTAAAGTTACTAATGAAGAAAAAGAAGTAATTTTTTTTCCAATGCATCATTTAGGGACAAAACTTTTTTATGATGATGTTAAAGGAAAAATAGATTCTCTAAAAAATATTGGTTATTATTTTTATACAGAAGAAGTTAAAGGAAATAAAAAGGATTCGATAACTGTAAGGAAATCAATTAAATTGACAGGAATACCGTATGCAAAAAATAATGCTGGTTACAAGCATTTTTTTGACTCAATTTATAATGGGAAAGTTAAGTTTAAAAAGGAAATTTTCGACCAACCTACTCCAGCTAAATTTGGCTTAGATGAATCAAACAGTAAGAATGTTGATGTTACTTTAAAAGAAATGATTGATTATTATGAAAGTAATTATGGCGAAATAAAATTAGAACCATGTGATTTTGAAAAAAGCTTTTATGAAAAACCAAATTGTAAAAGTAAACCAGTAGATAAAAAAGTTAAGGATGACGTTTATCTAAATTTTAGAAATAAAAATATTTTAAATACTCTTTTAAATGATAATCATAAAAAAGTGGCTATTATCTACGGGGCTGATCACTTCAAAGGAATCCGAGAAGAATTGTTAAAACGAGGATTCAAATAAATCTTTATTCGATTAGCCATTAATCAAATTAAAATTCACTCTCTAAAAGAGTTCCTTTTTGTTCAAAAAGCAGCCAACCTATATAAAGTTTGACGACACAAAGCTGGACTGCAATAATTAAAATTATATCAAATATGAAAAATGTATTATTTGGCTTAATTGCCATTGTCTCATTTGTGTTAAATGCAGATGCACAAGAAAAAAGCGATGTAAATCAAAAAGCTGATTTCAAAAGCGCCTCATTAATAACTACATATGAAAAAGAGATTACAGAATATAAGTTTCTGTCTCTTATTGAATTGAATGAAGAAGCGGATCATATTATTCAAGAATTTGATTTTAGCAATTCTCAAAACACCAAGCAAAACACTTGTGAAATAACAATTGAAATCAAAGTTGAAGTAAGTATTGGTGTTGCAAAAGCAAACGTTTCGGGATTAATAACAACCAGTTGTATAGAAGCTGCTGACGCAACGAAACGGCTTAAAGCTATGTTGCTTGTTGTGGCAATGGGTTAATTGAAAAAAATAAAGTTATGAAACTTAAAATGCTTTTTTCGCTATTATTTATTTGTCAAATTTTGTTTTCTCAAGCCGATATTAATACTGTAATCAAAGGCGGAGAACTATTATTAAGTGGTTTGTCAGTGCTAAAAATAAGCAAATCGAATGCTAAAAAGAACAGTAAAGTAATTGAAAGTGTTTGTGTAAAAAATAAACTTACAGATAGGATTACATTTAGAATTGAAGGCAAAAACGAGGAAGGAGATGAATTTAAAAGAGAACTCGTTATCCCTAAAGATGGAAAAGAATGCTTGTTTGTTTTGCCTAAAGGCATTTACACCTATGAAATTGTATTGACCAACAAAGAAATTTTTAAAAAAGGCGAGTACAAATTTGAAGACGAAGTGGTAATTACTGTCAAAGATGAATAAGTGAAGTAAAGAATACCGAAAATTTATAAAAATGTACACTTTTAGTGTACCAAAATCAAAAAACAACAATTTACTTTTACAATATCAAAATCAAGAACGTATTTTTTTTATTAAAAGAAATTTCTAATACTTAACAATACAAGTTTGATTGCGATAATTTAAATTGTGGTAGAATTGGGTTCCGGTTTTTTAATCGGGACTCAATTTGTTTTAACTAAATTGGCTTTATGAATAAAATACTTATTTATTGGGGAATAATTTTGCTGGTGTCTTTATACGGTTGTACTTCTAAAACAATCGAAAACAAAGAAGTCCAAGCTATTAATGATTCAATTAAGAAATATCTTGATCTGGCGGATAATGATACAATTACTTATGATAAAAGAGTAGAGTATAATGATAAGGCGTATTCGCTTATTGATTTGAATAGGAATGATACGTTGACGAGGTATAACTTGTATAGTGTCTCATACAAATACTATTCTTTTAATAAGATTGATATGCTAAAATCGACAGCAGATAAATTAATGAACCTATCTTTAAAAAGTAAAGACTCCATAAATATTGCCAAATCCTATAGAAATCTTGGGTTATTCTACATGGATTCGTCTGATAATGAAAAAGCAATTTTATTTCTTTTTAAAGCCAAAAAAATGTTTAAATCTCTAAACAGATACGATTATGTAATTAAAGTAATGCATGATATAGCTATAACGCAATATTATGCTTCTGATTTTTTAGGAAGTAATAAAACATTAGTGGAAATATTATTTTTATCAAAAAAAACAAATTTTACAGAAATGTATCCTTTAGCTTTATTAAATATTGGTAATAACTTAAGTAGTTTAAAAAATGAAAGTCAAGCAATTATTTATTTTAAAAAGGCATATAGAATATCACATAAAAAAACATTAAAAAATGTATTGAATAATAACATATCTAACAGTTATATAAACCTGAAGCAATACGATTCTGCATCAAAATATGTTAGTAAAAACTTGAGTAATAAAAAATTCTTATTAGATCGTGAAGCTTATCCAAATTCACTTTCTCTTACTGCATTAATTCAACTTAAAATGAATAATCATAACAAAATAAAAGAGAAATTCTATTTAGCAGAAAGATATTTTGAACAATTTAATGTGACAAATGGAAGAAATTATAATCAGATTTACTTATCATCTTATTTTTCAAAAGTTAAAGATAGCATAAACGCTATAAGGGCTGCTGAGAAAGCACTTTTACTTTCTAAAAGCTATAAAAATCCTGTAGATATTATAGTTAGCTTAGAACAACTCATAAAAGTTGACAAAAAAAATGCCTCAACAAATGCGCAAGAATATATTCGTATTAGCGACAGCATGCAAATAGCAGAACGCAACTTTAGAGATAAATTTGCCCGGATAGCCTATGAAACTGACGAAATATCTCAAGAGAAAGAAACAGCGATTAAACAAAAATGGATTATTGTAACTATTGCAGGAGTAATTATAGTAATTATTGTATTACTGTTAATTATTACTAGACAACGTTCTAAACAAAAAGAGTTGCAATTCCAGCAATTGCAACAAAAAGCCAATGGAGAAATCTATCATTTAATGCTAGCCCAAAAAGCCAAGGAAGACGAAGCCAGACAAACGGAAAAGAAACGCATAGCTAGAGAACTTCACGATGGAATTATGAATAAATTATCCAGTACACGTTTAAATTTAGCTATATTATCTAAAAAAACAGATACGGAGACTATACAAAAATGTTTAACCTATATAAATCAGATTAACCAAATTGAAACCGATATCCGAAACATATCTCATGATTTAAATCAAGACGTATTTCAAGAAGAAGACAGTTTTAGAAAAATGATAGAAGATTTTGTAAACCAACAAAATACAACAAGTAAGACGCACTACGAATTAGAATTAGACAATGATATAGATTGGAATGCAATATCAAGTGAAATAAAAATGCATTTATACCGAATAATTCAGGAAGCAAGCCATAATATTAATAAATATGGTCAAGCAAAAAAAGCATCAATCAGTCTCGTCCTTGATGCTCCAAATATTTGTATGGCAATTACTGACAACGGAATTGGTTTTGACACTTCAGTTAGTTCAAAAGGTATTGGCATTCAAAATATGCAAACCCGGGTAAAATTACTAAACGGGAAGTTCAGTATTAGATCAACCAAACGTGATACTACTTGTGTAAATATTGCTATTCCAATAAAATAAAACCAACTTTCCATTATTTCAAAGCTGAGCGAACACTCAAATCAGCTTCAGACGCAATCATTTTAACTTCTAAGAATCTCAATTGCCGAAAGTCTTAATTGAAATATCTAAATCCATTTATTGTATTTCGTTTTTTATTAAGATAATTAAAAACTAATGGTTAAGTTACCATTTACCCCAATTTTGCAACTACATCGTAAAATCACTTTATAGCAAAGTCAGGATTGACATGTTTTTGGCCAAAAACACAAAATTTATAAAAACCATCCACTCGGATTTGGCTATCATTCACTATCAAACGGCATCATTCCACCATAAACACCACTATTCATAAGGATTGCCAGAGACATCCTATTTAGTTTTACATAGTGAAAGTGTCCCATTGCCTCAAATCAATTAAAAGACACACACAACGAAATCGAATTAAAATATTATTAATATAAAGTCTCAAATTATGAAAAAATTAGCAACAACATTCGGATTATTAGCTTTAATGCTAGTTGTGACGTCTTTCACAACGCCACAAGAAATAGGAGGAAAAAACACTCAGACTAAACCATTTACGGTTTATGAAATTGGAGGGAAAAATACTCAAACAAAACCATTTACAGCTTATGAAATTGGAGGAAAAAATACTCAAACAAAACCATTTACGGTTTATGAAATAGGAGGAAAAAATACTCAAACGCAACCATAAATTAAACTATTTTAAATCTTTCAAATAGATATATTAAACCACTAATTAGTATTAGTGGTTTTTTTTTGGAGTTAGTTTATTACTTTTGTTTTAAAACTAATTAATATTGAAAGTAAAAAATATTATAATATTATTCATTATTTTGATTTTTGGATGTACAAAAAAGAAGACAACTTCTTCTTCTGAAATAACTATTTTAGAAAATGGGTTATATTATTTTAACTTGTCAAAACAGGAAAAGTATTCTGACTTGCAAAGAATAAATTTTCTTAACAGAGCTTTCAGTTTAACTTCTAATCTCCAAAATAGTAAAGAAAGCAGAAATTTACTTTCTGATATAGTTTTTCAGTACTATGCTTTTGAACTTAATGATAGATTTAACAATTCATCAAAAGTATTACTCAAGAATTCACTTGCTGCATTAGATAGTATAAATCTGGGGAAGGCATATAGAACTAGGGGAGCTTACTATAAAAACACTAATGCACTCGACAGTTCTTTCATCTATTTTTCAAAAGCCGAAAAGATATATTTCAAATTAGATAATCAGAAAGAAGTCTTGGCTAATGTTTATTTAAACAAAGGTGTTGTTCAATGTATGGCCAGTGACTTTTTAGGAGCTGAATTGTCACTTACTAAAGCATATTCAATTTACAAGGATTCGGATAACAAAAACAATTTATATGGCACATTAAATCAGTTAGGATTAGTTTATAATGAACTTAAAGAGTATGACAAAGCTGTTTTTTTTCATACAAAAGCACTTGAAACAGTTAGAAAATTTAATTTGCAAAATGCACAACATGAGGAGGCAGTTTGCTATAATAACATAGGATATCTATACATTAAGCAAAAAAAATATAAGGAAGCAATCACTAATTTTGAAGAAGGATTAAAAGATAAACAAATTCTTAAAGACGACCCAGACCTATATTCTCTTTTAATTGACAATCTAGCATACTCTAGATTACAATCTTCAAATTATAAAGAGCTTCCTAAATTGTTTTTTGATGCATTGGCTATAAGACAAAAATTGAATGTTTCGACTGTAATAGTAGGTAGTAACATACATATCTCTGAATATTATCAAAAAACAGGGAACAATTTGTTATCAATAAAATATTCCCAAGACGCATTAAATGTTGCAAAAAAGTCTAAAATTCCTGGAAATATAGTTCTAGCATTAAGACAAGCCCAAGTTGTAGATATTAAAAATTCATCACTATATTCAAGAGATTATGTTAGAATCAGCGATAGTCTTCAAATTGTGGAAAGAAATTCTAAAGACAGATTTAATCGTATCTCTCTCGAAACCGACGAAATAATCCAAGAAAAAGATGCACTCGAAGACCGCAACCGCAACCTACTCTACGTTTTTGTAACCATCATTATTCTAGCATCATTATTATTTATAGTAAGAGCACAACGTGCTCGAACACGAGAATTATTATTCAAACAAGCTCAACAAAAAGCAAATGAAGAGATTTTTAATCTCATGATTTCGCAACAATCCATCATAGATGAAAGTAGATATAAAGAAAAGAAACGCTTGGCGCAAGACCTTCATGACGGGGTTTTGGGGAGAATGTTTGGGTTGCGTTTAAATTTAGATAGTTTGAATTCGAGTAACGATCCTGATGCACCTCAAAAAAGAACAGAATTACTAAATGAATTAAAAACTATTGAACAGGATATTCGTGAAATTTCACACGACCTAAATCGAGAGAAATTAGTTTTAATTAATAACTTTGTTTCCATAGTTCACAATTTATTAGAAGAACAAAAATCTTTACACGAAGCGGAAGTAACGTATAATATTGATACCTCTATTAATTGGGATAAAGTAGGTAATGCTATCAAAATTAACATGTACCGTATTTTGCAAGAAGGATTGCAAAACATTAATAAATATGCTGGAGCCAAGAATATACAAGTAGAAATTAGTGGAGATTCAGAAAATGTTTTCCTAAAGATACAAGACGACGGAATTGGTTTTGATGTCAACAAGAAAAGTAAAGGAATTGGAATGCAAAACATGATATCCAGAACGAACGACTGCCAAGGAATTATTGATATATCTTCTAAAAAAGGCAACGGAACCAGAATTGAAATCAAAATACCAATAGCAACCAAACAACTAATTGAAGAGCCAGTATGACAAAATCAATGAAAATATTAATAGTAGATGATCATCCTTTTATTATTCAGGCATATAAAAATGCATTAGAAAAGTATAGCCAACAAGGATATGAGTTTGAAGTTATACAAGCTAACAACTGTAAATCGGGATATGAAAATATTGTTGAATCAAAAATACCTTTTAACGTAGCTTTTTTTGACATCAGTATGCCTGAATATGCTGAAAAAGGAATTTACTCTGGCGAAGACCTAGCAGTTTTAATGAAATCCGAAATGCCTAGTTGTAAAGTTATTCTATTAACAATGCATGATGAATTGCTTAAAATTAATAACATTATCAAAAATATAAATCCAAATGGGTTAATTATTAAAAACGATTTGACATTTGATGAATTGATTTTTGCTTTTGATAAAATTATTAATAATGAAAGCTATTATAGCCAAACGGTTATTAAATTAGTGGGTCAGGCTAAATATAACGATATAGAATTGGACGCTTTTGACAAACAAATATTGTTTCACTTGTCAAAAGGAGTAAAAACAAAAGATTTGCCACAATATATTCCGCTTTCCCTTAGTGCCATTGAGAAACGCAAACTCAATATCAGAGAAATATTGGAAGTAAAAGGCGGAAACGACATCGATTTAATTAACGAAGCCAAAACAAAAGGTGTCATTTAACGATTATGCGGGAAACCGTAACAACCATTTTATCTGCATAGTGTAACTTAGCTGAATAATTTTAGGGTTAACCATAATTAAAATAACATACTCAAAAACTACTTTATTTACATGATTTAGGGGTAAAGCGATACTGTAAAAAGTATCGCTTTTTTGTTTTTCAAAAAATTACTCCTCACTCAAAGCATCCCAACCTCGGGCCTTTAATGGGATTTTGGTATTAGCTCTTGTAATCAAATGAATGCCTTCATTCTTAGGTGTTAAATGGCCAATTACGGTAAAATTTGGGTTGGCTTTTATTTTGTCAAAATCATCTAAAGCAATGGTAAACAACAATTCGTAATCTTCGCCACCATTAATAGCCACAGTCGTTGAGTCGATATTGAATTCCTCACAAACATTGATAAACTGTGGATCAACCGGAATCTTTTCTTCGTATAAATTACAGCCAACTTCCGATTGTTTGCAAATGTGTATTATTTCAGAAGACAAACCATCCGAAATATCAATCATCGCTGTTGGTTTTACTTCCAATTTGCTCAACATTTCTCTGATGTCGTGACGTGCTTCTGGTTTTAACTGGCGTTCTATTAAATAAGTATACGCATCCAAGTCGGGTTGATTATTTGGATTTACCTGAAACACTTGTTTCTCGCGCTCCAAAACTTGTAATCCCATATAAGCGGAACCCAAATCGCCAGTAACCACCAATAAATCACCATCATTTGCACCATTTCTATAAACAATCTCCTCTTCATTAGCTTCGCCAATTGCAGTAATAGAAATAATTAATCCTTTCTGTGACGAAGTAGTATCGCCGCCGATAACATCAACATTGTAAAATTTAGAAGCCAAAGTAATTCCGTCAAATAATTCTTCTAAAGCTTCGAGCGGAAAGCGATTGGAAACTGCAACAGAAACCGTAATCTGTGTTGGTTTTGCATTCATCGCGCAAATATCAGACACATTTACAACCACCGCTTTGTAACCAAGGTGTAGTAATGGCATATAGGATAAATCAAAATGCACACCTTCAATCAATAAATCAGTTGAAACAACAACTTTTTTGTTTTTAAAATCCAATATAGCTGCATCATCACCAATTCCTTTTAAAGTCGATGGTTGCTTTACATCAAAATTTTTCGTCAAATGGTCAATCAAACCAAATTCTCCTAGTTGAGAAAGTGAAGTTCTTTGCGGCGTTTTATCTTCTAACATGGTGGCTAAATTTTAGTTTGCAAAGTTACAAAGTTTTTTAGCCATAGTTTGCAAAGATTCTCGCCGATTATTTGCAACTTTATACAAATAAATTTTGCCATGAAAATACACCAAATTATAACACTGACATTAAATCCTTCATTAGACAAAAGCACTCATTTTAAAGGATTAATAGCTGAACAGAAAATCCGTTGTGAAAAGCCAAGATACGATGCCGGCGGCGGAGGAATTAATGTTTCTAAAGCAATAGCAAAATTAGGAGGAAATTCTCTCTGCATTCATACATCCGGAGGTTCAGCAGGTAAAATGCTTGAAGAAATAATTCTAAAAGATGGTATTGAGAACAAAGTTATTCCAACCCAAAACTGGACACGAGAAAATTTTATAGCTTTCGAAAATACTACCAAAGCACAATACCGATTTGGCTTTCCTGGAAATGAATTATTGGAAGATGAAAAAGAAAAAGTAATCGAAACCATAAAAGAAATAAATACTAAATATTTAGTCCTCAGCGGGAGTTTAAATGAAGGTTTGCCAACAGATTTCTATCAAACAATTGCCGAAATAGCAAAGGCTATGGGAATAAAAGTAATTGTGGATACTTCCGGTGAACCATTACGAAAAGTGTTGGAAAAAGGAGTTTATCTGATTAAGCCAAATATTGGAGAATTAGCTAAATTAATTGGAGTAGAAAGGTTAGAGTTATCTGAAGCAGAAAAAGCAGCCAAAACTTTATTAGAAAATGGTGCTGCTGAAATTGTTGTTGTTTCTTTGGGAACTCAAGGTGCTATTTTGGTTTCAAAAGAGCAAATCGAATTTGTGAAAGCGCCAAAAGTTACTAAGAAAAGTACCGTAGGCGCTGGAGATAGTATGGTTGGCGGCATGGTTTGGGCTTTATCACAAAACAAAACCCTAAAAGAAGTAATACAATGGGGCGTTTCCTGCGGAACAGCGGCCACAATGAACGAAGGTACACAACTTTTCAAAAAAGAAGACGCAATAAAATTGTTTGAAGAGTTGCAAAAATAAAACCCAACAACATTCGTCATTGGGTTTGTCTATTATCTATCAGTCTATTATCTATCAGTCTAAAAATTAATCATTCAATTTCAAAACTGCCATAAACGCTTCTTGCGGAATTTCTACATTTCCTACCAAACGCATTCGTTTCTTCCCTTTTTTCTGTTTTTCCAATAGTTTACGCTTTCTCGAAATATCTCCACCATAACATTTAGCAGTTACATCTTTTCGCAACGCTTTTATGGTTTCACGCGCAATAATTTTGGCACCAATCGCCGCCTGAATCGGAATATCAAACTGTTGTCTTGGGATTAATTCCCGCAACTTCTCACACATTTTTTTACCAATGTTATAGGCGTTACTTTCATGAATCAATGCCGAAAGGGCATCCACTGATTGAGCGTTTAATAAAACATCTAATTTTACCAATTTTGACGCTCGCATACCAATTGGAGAATAATCAAATGAAGCATATCCCTTAGAAACAGTTTTTAATCTATCATAAAAATCAAATACAATTTCTGCCAAGGGCATATCGAAATTCAATTCAACTCTTTCGGTAGTTAAATACGTTTGATTCGTAATAACACCACGTTTTTCAATACACAAACTCATTACATTCCCAACATAATCGGATTTGGTAATAATGGTGGCTTTTATAAAAGGTTCTTCAACTCTGTCTAATCTTGATGGTTCGGGTAAATCGGATGGATTGTTTACAACAAATCCAACTTCAGGTTCTTTTTTGGTATATGCCAAATAAGAAACGTTGGGAACAGTAGTAATTACGGTCATATCGTATTCGCGTTCCAAACGTTCCTGTATGATTTCCAAATGCAACATTCCTAGGAATCCGCAACGGAACCCAAATCCTAATGCGGCCGAACTTTCAGGCATAAAAACTAAACTGGCATCGTTTAATTGCAATTTTTCCATCGATGCACGCAAATCCTCGTAATCTTCAGTATCTACAGGGTAAATTCCGGCGAAAACCATTGGTTTTACATCTTCAAATCCCGTAATCATATTCGTTGTTGGTGTTTTTGCATCCGTTAAGGTATCACCCACTTTTACTTCTTTTGCTTCTTTAATTCCTGAAATTAAATACCCAACATCACCGGTAGAAATCACATCTTTTGGCACTTGATTTAACTTCAAAGTACCAACTTCATCTGCAAAATATTCATTGCCCGTTGCCATGAATTTGATTTTTTGCCCTTTTCTGATTTCGCCGTTTTTCACACGGAAAATAACTTCAATTCCACGAAACGGATTGTAATGCGAATCGAAAATCAAAGCTTGAAGAGGTTCATCTTTATTTCCTTTTGGTGCAGGGATTTTTTCTATTATAGCTGCCAGAATATTCTCCACACCAAAACCGGTTTTACCAGAAGCGTGAATAATTTCTTCCATTTTGCAACCTAATAAATCAATAATATCGTCACTTACTTCTTCCGGATTCGCGCTTGGCAAATCCACTTTATTCAATACAGGAATGATTTCCAAGTCGTTTTCTAAAGCCAAATACAAATTAGAAATCGTTTGTGCTTGAATACTTTGTGCTGCGTCAACAATCAAAAGCGCTCCTTCACATGCAGCAATAGAACGGGAAACTTCATACGAGAAATCTACGTGTCCCGGTGTATCAATAAGGTTCAGAATATAATCTTCGCCTTTGTATTTATATTCCATTTGGATGGCGTGACTTTTTATGGTAATCCCACGTTCGCGCTCCAAATCCATATTATCAAGCAACTGCGCTTTTTCTTCACGAGCTGTAACGGTTTGTGTAGCACCAAGTAATCGGTCTGCAAGTGTGCTTTTTCCGTGGTCAATATGCGCAATAATGCAAAAATTTCTAATGTTCTTCATCTTCGTAAATCTGTCAATTTTGGGTAAAATGCGCCCGCATTTAATCAGCAAATATAAGGCAAAGTTTTTGATTGAAGATTGAACAGTAACGAATGTTGATTCATGAATTAAATTCTTAAATCTAAAATCAACAATCTTCATTCAACAATCTTTAGTATTTTTGCCCAAAATTAATAGTATGCCCAAAATAGGTAACATCATATTACCAGATTTTCCTTTACTACTTGCCCCTATGGAAGACGTTAGCGATCCTCCGTTTCGCAGGTTGTGCAAATTACATGGAGCCGATTTGATGTATTCAGAATTTATTTCTTCCGAAGGACTGATTCGTGATGCGATAAAAAGCAAAATGAAGTTGGATATTTTTGATTACGAAAGACCGGTTGGAATCCAAATTTTTGGAGGTGATGAAGAAGCAATGGAAATGTCATCGAGGATTGTTGATGCCGTTCGTCCTGATTTGGTAGATATTAATTTTGGTTGCCCAGTAAAAAAAGTAGTGTGCAAAGGCGCTGGAGCTGGTGTTTTGAAAGATGTTGATTTGATGGTTCGTTTGACCAAAGCGGTTATTAAAGGAACCAATCTTCCGGTAACGGTAAAAACAAGATTAGGTTGGGACGAAAACTCCATTAATATTGATGAGGTTGCTGAAAGGTTACAGGATATTGGCGTGCAAGCTCTAACAGTTCATGCCAGAACACGTGCTCAAATGTACAAAGGAAGCGCAGACTGGACGCATATTGCCCGAGTGAAAAACAATCCCAGAATTACCATGCCGATTTTCGGTAATGGTGATATTGATTCTCCTGAAAAAGCATTGGAATATAAGAATAAATTCGGTCTAGACGGCATGATGATTGGTCGCGCTGCGATTGGTTATCCATGGATTTTTAATGAAATCAAGCATTACTTCAAAACTGGGGAACATTTGGCACAACCAACAATGCTAGACCGAGTGGAAGCAGCACGAAATCACTTAACCTGGTCTATGGATTGGAAAGGAGAACGCGTTGGAATTGTAGAAATGCGCCGTCATTATACGAATTACTTTAAAGGTGTTTCCAACTTCAAAGAACACCGATTAAAATTGGTTACATTAGAAAACGCTGAATGTTTGTTCAAAGCTTTGGATGAAATTCAGGAAGTTTATGCGGATTATCAATTTGCTTAATCCAACAATTTTTTTGTCACTCGACTACTGGCAATTAAACTAGATATAAAACCAAGCGCGACAATAGTTCCGAAAACAATCAGCACATTTTGAATGCTGAAAACCACCGGATAAGCTAAAGATTCCGTAATCATGACTAATTTGAAATGTTGTTGAATCAGCACAATAATTATCCCCAAAATCAATCCGATAATTCCGCCAATAATGGTCAGTAAACTACCTTGAAGCAGGAATATTTTCTTTAAATCTTTTACATTTGAACCCAGATTAAAAAGTGTTTTCAGGTTGCTTTTCTTTTCCAAAATCATCATAATCAAGGCGCCAATTAAATTGAATAATGCAATAATAATGACTAACGTGAAGATAAGATAAACTGCAATATTCTCGGTATTTAACATCTTATATAAAGTCGCATTAAGTTGGGCTCTGTTCTTTACTTCTACTTTATTTTGGAAAATAAAATTAAGTTTCTCCATAATTTCGGCTTCGTTGGCATTGGGTTTCGTTTTAATTTCAACACCCGAAATCTCGTTGTGTTTGTACTCTAATAAGTCTTGAGCCAAAGTCAAATCAGCAAAAACATATTTGCCATCTAAATCTTCACTTATAGCATAAATTCCAATCGGAATAAGGACTGATTTGTTGAATGCTTCCGCTTCGCTTTCGATTACAGCTTTGCCTTTTCGAGGTACATACACTTCAAAATCATTATTAAAGTCAAAAAGGCCAAGGGATAATTTTTGTGTGATTCCATAACCTACAACCACTTCGGCAGTCTTGTATCGAAGCCATTTCCCGTTAAAAAGATTTTTAGAAACGGAGTTAATTGTCGTGTAATTAACATCTACACCTTTCAAATAAGTAACCTGTTCTTTTCCGTCAAAAACGAAAAGCACACGTTCTTCTACTACTTTACTATAAGAAGCAATACCTTCAATAGTGGCAATTTCTTTTTCTTGTTTTGGAGAAATAAAAAAAGATTTTCCTTGAATCGGATTAACTTTTAAATCAGGATCAATAGTATTGGAAAAAGACAAACTGAAATCGCGCAAGCCGCTAAAAACGGAAAGAACAACAAATAATGCGAGCGTACCCACAATAATTCCAATCGATGCAATACCTGTAATAATATTGATAGCATTGTTTTTACTTTTGCTAAAAAGATATCTTTTGGCTATGTAAAGTGGGAAATTCACTTAGAATTTTTTGCGTTTTTCTAAAAGGTCACGGTTTTCGATTGGATTTTCTTTTCCTGACAAAGCATTGTCAATCTTTTCAATATAATCCAACGAGTCATCAATATAAAAAGAAAGGTTAGGCACCTTTCGCAACTGCAATTTTACACGTTGTGACAAATCGTGTTTAATCAAAGGAGCATTGGTTTTTATGGCTTCAAGTAAATCCTTTGCTTTGTCTTGTGGGAAAACACTCAAATATACTTTGGCAATAGATAAATCAGTAGTTACAATTACTTTGGAAACCGAAATCACTAAGTTTGAAATTCCGTTTTTACGTATTTCGCCTTGCAAAATGTCTACCAAATCCTTTTGCAACACACTGCCTATTTTCTTCTGTCTATTCGTTTCCATGGCGCAAAAATACAATTTTTAAATTACAAAGTAGAAAGTTGTAGTGTTGCAAAGTTTTTAGAAGCACAGCATTACATTTTCAGGGCTAAAAGAAAAACCATAGCTACTTTGTGAACTTTACTAAAACTTTGCGAACTTTGCGGTTAAAGAACAAAACATGCGCAAAATTGAACACATCGGAATTGCAGTCAACAATCTGGAAACTTCCAATTTACTTTTCGAAAAACTTTTCGGTAATCCACCTTATAAACAGGAAGAAGTCGAAAGTGAAGGCGTAAAAACATCTTTTTTCATGAATGGCCCAAATAAAATAGAACTTCTGGAAGCTACAAATCCAGAAAGTCCAATTGCCAAATTCCTAGAAAAAAAAGGGGAAGGAATTCATCATATTGCATTTGATGTGGAGAATATTTTAGAAGAAATGGAAAGATTAAAAAAAGAAGGTTTTGTTGTTTTAAACGAAACTCCCAAAAAAGGAGCCGATAATAAACTCGTGGCTTTTTTACACCCTAAAGGAACCAATGGCGTTCTGATTGAACTTTGTCAAGAAATCAGGTAAAAATAGTTGCATCAAAACAAAAATAGTAGTAATATTGCAACCGCTTTAAGCGGGTCCTATAGCTCAGTTGGTTAGAGCACCTGACTCATAATCAGGTGGTCCTTGGTTCGAGCCCAAGTGGGACCACTAATAAAAGACTTCGTTATGAAGTCTTTTTATTTTTATAGATAACCCTTTGGTGTAAATATCATTTGTTTAGGGATAATTATTTTACACTTTTTAAAGGCAAGCTCTATTTCATTTATAAAATCTAGGCTTATACTGTTTAATTTTGATTAACTTTTTCGATTAAACAAATAATTTATTTTGGCGAATAGAATTTTTTTATACTTTTACGCACTATGAAAATTGTCCCGAATAGAGTTTTTATTATTCTGGTAGTGTTTTTAATGCAAGGAGCTGCTGTTTTTGCCGCGCCAGGACCACCACCACCATCATCTACTCCTCCGCCACCAGGATTGCCTTTGGATGGTGCAATATTTGTTTTTGCACTATTTTCAATGTGTTTCGGGATTTATAAATTATACAAATTAAAAAACATAAAAAAAGCTTCAAATTAATTTGAAGCTTTTTTATTTCCAATAGTTTTATCTTTTATTGCCTCAAAGAATACAATCGGGCAACGTATTTTCCCACAACATCGAACTCGAGATTTATAGTTGTACCAATTTGAATATTTTTAAAATTGGTATGTTCAAAAGTATAAGGGATGATTGCCACACTGAATTCCTTTTCTTTAGAATTCACAACAGTTAAACTTACGCCATTTACAGTTATTGAACCTTTTTCGATAGTTATATTATTCAAATTACTGTCATATTCAAAAGTAAAATACCAACTTCCATTGGCTTCTTCAATTGATTTACAAATTCCGGTTTGGTCAACATGCCCTTGAACAATATGCCCGTCAAGCCTATCGCCTAATTTCATGGCACGCTCTAAATTGAGCATATCGCCAACTTTCCAATCTGCTAAATTTGTCTTTTCGATGGTTTCTTTTATAGCGGTTACTTTATACTCGCCATTGTTGATTGCAATTACGGTCAGGCAAACACCATTGTGAGCAACACTTTGATCTATTTTTAATTCATGAGTTATGCTAGAAGAAACAGTAATATTTAGATTATTGTTGTCTTTATTTAAATCTTTTATTATTCCGAGGGTTTCGATTATTCCTGTAAACATTATGGTTTTATTTTACTAAATTTGCACTTCAAAATTAGCAATAAATAACTTGTACTTCTTATGAAAAAAGCAGAAAATATAATCGTGGGAATTTCAATAGGAGATTTAAACGGTATTGGAAGCGAAGTGGTTCTTAAGACTTTTGGCGACTCAAGAATGTTAGAGCTTTGCACTCCTGTAATTTTTGCTAATGTAAAAGTGATGTCTTTTATTAAGAAAACATTAGAATTAGAAATACCACTTCATGGAATTGACCAAATAGATCAAATAGTTCCAGGGAAAGTAAATGTTCTCAATATCTGGCGAGAAGGGGTTGATTTAAATTTTGGAGCAAATGATCCAATCATCGGCAAATATGCTATAAAATCATTTGTTGCTGCTACAAAAGCCTTGAAAGAAAATCAAATAGATGTTTTGGTTACAGCACCAATTAACAAGTACAACATTCAATCAGAAGAATTTAAATTTCCGGGGCATACAGATTATTTAGACAAAGAGTTAGAAGGGAATGCTTTGATGCTGATGGTTCAGGATAATCTTAGGGTTGGTTTGTTAACCGATCATATTCCTGTTAATGATGTGGCAAAACATTTAACTGAAAAATTGATTATTCAAAAAATTGAAACTATTAAACAAACATTGATGCAAGATTTTGGGATCAATAAGCCAAAAATTGCAGTTCTAGCATTGAATCCACATGCCGGAGACAATGGTGTGATTGGAAAAGAAGATGACGAATTGGTAAAACCGGTCATAAAAAAAATGTTTGAAAAAGGAACACTAGTTTTTGGACCATTTGCCGCAGACGGATTTTTTGGCAGTAGCCAATATCAAAAATATGATGCTGTTGTTGCGACTTATCATGACCAAGGGCTGATCCCATTTAAAACGTTGTCATTTGGAGGAGGCGTAAATTATACCGCCGGTTTGAATAAAATTAGAACTTCTCCTGATCACGGAACAGCATATGAAATTGCCGGAAAAGGAATTGCGGATTACAATTCGTTTAAAGAAGCAGTTTATACAGCAATTGACATTTATAATTCCAGATGTCAATACCAGGAAATGAGCAAAAATCCAATGAAAACAAAGGAAAAGCACTTATAAACAAAAAAATGTTTATAACGCTTTTGAAATTGTAATAATTTTATATCTTTGCACTCCCTATTTAGGGTTCAAATTGTTGTCTAGATGAAAAGTACGAATGAATATTTAATTCCTTTCATAGGGTTAAAATTAGGGAAGCATCAATTTGAGTATACTATTGATAAAAAGTTCTTTGACGAATTTAGTTTTGATGAATTTGAAGACTGTGACGTAAAAGTTAAAGTTGTTTTAGAAAAAAAAGCAACAATGCTGGAAGTCAGTTTCGCACACAAAGGAACAGTTAATGTTCCGTGTGATTTAACAGGAGAACAATTTGACTTACCTATTAAAGGAAAAATTAATTTGGTTGTTCAGTTTGGCGATGAATTCAACAATGATAATGAAGAATTGTTAATTCTACCTCACGGAGAACATCAAATAGATTTGGCACAATATATTTATGAAATGATTGTTCTTTCTATTCCTCAAAAGAGAGTTCATCCAGGAGTTAAAGAGGGCACTTTGCAAACAGAGGCATTGAGAAAATTAAATGAGTTGCAGGTTAAAGACGTAGAAGAAGTAACAAAAAAAGAAGAAGAAATTGACCCACGATGGGACAAATTAAAACAACTATTAACGGATAAATAATATAGTAAAATGGCACATCCTAAGAGAAAAATCTCCAAAACAAGAAGAGATAAAAGAAGAACACATTATAAAGCAACTGTAGCCCAAATAGCAACTTGTCCTATAACTGGAGAAGCACATTTATACCACAGAGCTTATTGGCATGAAGGGAAAATGTATTATAGAGGACAAGTAGTTATTGACAAATCAGTAGCTGTTGCCTAATTAAAGTTTTTTACAAAACTAGCTCTCACTTTGTGGGAGTTTTTTGTTTTTACGAATTTTATTAAATATCCTATCCTAAAATAACTTAGGTATCTTTTTTTTTGTAATTTCAACAACTTTTCAACTTTAAAAATTGAAAAGAAAAAACCCAATTTATGAATAAAATTACAGCCGCAATTACCGCAGTTGGAGCTTATGTACCAGAATTTGTACTCTCAAATCAAGTACTGGAATCAATGGTGGAAACCAATGACGAATGGATTATTACCCGAACAGGAATTAAAGAAAGAAGACTTTTAAAAGAAAAAGGTAAAGGAACTTCCTTCATGGCAATAAAAGCTGCACAAGATTTAATTTCCAAATCTAAAATCAATCCCGAAGAAATAGATTTAGTTATCATGGCAACGGCTACGCCGGATATGCCTGTGGCTTCAACCGGAGTTTATGTTGCAACCCAGATAGGTGCTATCAATGCATTTGCTTACGATTTACAAGCAGCTTGTTCTAGTTTTTTATACGGAATGTCAAATGCCGCAGCTTACATTGAGTCGGGCAGATATAAAAAAGTGCTTTTGATTGGTGCTGATAAAATGTCCTCTATTATCGATTACACTGACAGAGCAACCTGTATCATCTTTGGAGATGGTGCTGGCGCTGTATTATTTGAGCCCAATTTTGAAGGTCTTGGTTTGCAAGATGAGTTTTTGAAAAGTGATGGTATTGGTAGAGAATACCTTAAAATTGATGCAGGAGGTTCTATTCTTCCGCCATCAAAAGAAACAGTTGAAAACGGCCAACATTTTGTTTTTCAAGATGGGAAAACGGTTTTCAAATATGCTGTTTCAGGAATGGCTGATGTAAGTGAAAAAATTATGCAGCGTAATAATTTAACCAAGGACGATGTGAATTGGTTAATTGCACATCAAGCAAATAAAAGAATTATCGACGCTACAGCAAGTAGAATGGGAGTTGATGAAGAAAAAGTGTTAGTGAATATTGAAAAATACGGGAACACAACATCGGCTACATTACCTTTGTTATTAAGTGATTTTGAAGATAAATTTAAAAAAGGAGATAATTTAATTTTTGCAGCATTTGGTGGAGGATTCACATGGGGTTCTATCTATTTAAAATGGGCATACTAACACTCGAGGCGCAGCCAAACTGTTTGGAGCGTAGCGAAAAAAAATAATAAACTAATTTTAAACTAAACTAATTATGGATTTAAAAGAAATTCAAAACCTTATCAAATTTGTATCCAATTCTGGAGTTGCTGAAGTAAAGTTAGAAACTGGTGATATAAAAATTACTATTAGAACTACATTAGAAGGAAACGCTCCAGATATTACGTATGTACAACAGGCTCCAATGCAACAAGCAATTGCTGCGCCTGCTGTTCCAGCTCCGGTAGCCGCTACTCCTAACACACCAGCAGCTCCTGCCGCCGATGACAATTCAAAATATCTTACTATAAAATCACCAATGATTGGAACATTCTATCGTAAACCTTCACCAGACAAACCTGTTTTTGTAGAAGTAGGAAGCTCAATAGGAAAAGGGGATGTTCTTTGTGTGGTTGAGGCG
>CANKLK010000019.1 GCA_947482805.1 Flavobacteriaceae bacterium | reverse complement strand
TGTTGCAGTAGCAACTTTGCAAATTTTGAATGGCAACATCAAAACCCCTGGTGTTCAATTGCCAATAAAAAAAGAAGTATACGAACCTATTTTGATAGAACTGGCAGCACATGGAATCGTTTTTAATGAAACCGAAATGCCATATGTGGGTTACAATCCTGATAAGTTATTGGGTAATTAATATTTTATCTATTATATAATTTTGGAACAGTTAAAAAAATTGAACCCTATTCATTTGTCCTTAATTGCTGTTTTATTAATGAATGTTGGAACTTATTTCAGTGAATATCCATTAATTCATATCTCATTTCTTATTACAGGGTTAGCTAGTTTTATTTTTGCTGTAGTAAAACAATATAGAGAAGAATAATTGATATTGTAAATTAAAATCATATTTCGTTTTTTTTATTTCTATTTAAAACAAAAACCTTATTTTCACTTTCAAATTAATCGGTTATGAAAATAAATCAGCTTCAAATAGAAATTGACGGCATAGATAAAGAAATCCTCCGGGATTTAATGGATGATGCCCGAAAACCCATATTGCAGATTGCCAATAAAATCGGAATTTCTGGCGCAGCAATCCACCAAAGACTTCGTAAATTGGAGGATGCTGGTGTAATTGCTAGTTCAAAACTTATGGTAGACAACAAAGTTTTAGGCTATAAAACCATGGCGTTTATTGGAATATATCTCGACAAAGCTTCGAGCAACGCTGAGGCAGTAAAAGAACTTAAAAAAATTCCTGAAGTATTAGAATGCCACTACACAACAGGAAACTGGAGTATTTTAATCAAAATGATTTGCCGAGATAACGAACATTTGATGCAATTGTTGAACAAAAAAATTCAGCCGATTGATGGCGTCTCTAGAACCGAAACCTTTATCTCTTTAGAACAACAAATTGAAAGACAGATTCAGTTATGAAAAAAACATCTTTCTCGTTTTAAAAGACGAGAAAGATGTTCTGATTATTCTTCTCTAGAACCTCCAAATACTTGTAAAGCCCAATATAACAAGGATGCTAAAGCTCCAATTGCAGCAACAACATAAGTTCGAGCTGCCCATTTCAAGGCGTCTTCTGCTCCGGCATATTCTTGTTGACTCAACATGTTTTTATTTTTTAACCAAGCCAAAGCTCTGTTACTAGCATCGTATTCTACCGGCAACGTAATAAAGCTGAAAGTTGTTGCAATTGCCATCAATACCAATCCAATTACCGCTATATAAAATCCGAAACCAAAACCTGCCGCAGCACCCAAAATCAATCCGCCAAAGATTAACCATTGTGATAAAGTAGAAGAGACATTGACAATAGGCACTAATTGAGAACGCAATTGCAACATATTGTATGCTGTTGCGTGTTGCACTGCATGACCACATTCGTGAGCCGACACTGCTGCTGCCGAAGCATTTCTTTGATTGTAGACAGACTCGCTTAAGTTTACGGTTTTGTCTGTAGGATTGTAGTGATCGGTTAATTGTCCTGGCGTGGAAATGACTCTGACATCATAAATACCATGATCGTTGAGCATTTGTTGGGCAATTTCTGCTCCGCTTAGACCGTTTCGCAAATGAACGTGTGAGTATTCATCAAATTTACTTTTCAGTTTTGAACTTACCAACCAACTTACTAAAGCAATGGCACCTATTAAAATATAATATCCTATCATGATTTGAAATTATTAATTTCTAGAACTAGTCAAAATATGCGCCATAACAAAAGTTATGACAGCTTGTCATTACATAAAAGTAAAACCAAATACGAAACGGTTATTTCCTGATTCGCCTATATTGTTTATTACACTTCCAAATTCTGAATCGTATCTTCCACGGGTTAAGGCAAACTCGTAGCCTATATTTAATCTAACATTCCAATCGGATTTTCTAAAAAAGTAGAATGAGGTTGATGGGCCAAAATAGAGCATGCCGTTTGTAAAATTAACATGCCCACTATTGTTATTTGGTTCTAAATCATTTAAGTCTATAGTATTATTTTTGTTATATATATCATTCTCATTTCCTGTATAAGCTACTGATAATCCTGTAGTAAAGGCAAATTTTTTGCGGTCTACAAGATTATAATGAACGCGTATACGAGAGTTGAAGCCCATTTGTTTTGTTTGATTTGCGCCCTTGTCGGATTTTGAATATAAAAAACCAAATTCTGCATCGCCAGAATATTTTTTCCAGTAATAATTTAAACCAAATACAAATTCGGGAATAGAGGTTTTCAACTCTGGAAGGTTTGAATTTCTTAATTTTTTGTTCAAATTAAAATCATCATTAAATGATACGTTTCCACCATAATACATTGAGAATTTTTTTTCTTTTTTCTTAATAGTATCGATTACTTTTTCTTGAGAATAAGTTACTACAGTTAGTATCATAACTACAAATAGGTACACATTTTTCATATTCTTGATTTTATATATTTCCAAAAATAAAAATAGAAATTGATACTAAAATTTGGTTTAACTTTTTGTTGGCAAATGATGATTAAATATCAAAAAAAAGATAATGGAAGAATCAAAATACTTTCCCATTATCCTTTTATATTGTTTAAATACCTAGACTATCCAACCAAGTTTATCACTTTTCCAGGAACGATGATTATTTTATTAGGAGTTCTTCCGTCTAATTGTTTGATAGTTCTTTCGTCAGCCAAAACAATTTCCTGAATTTGCGGCACGGTTAAATCTAAAGAAAGTTTAATTGTGAAACGCATTTTTCCGTTGAAGGAAACCGGATACTCTTTTTCCGATTCTACTAGGTATTTCTCTTCACAAATTGGAAAAGCAACTGTTGAAATTGAACCTTCGTGTCCCAATTGTAACCATAGTTCTTCTGCAATATGTGGTGCATAAGGCGAAATTATGATTGCCAATGGTTCTAATATTTTTCGGTGGTGACATTTTAGTGTTGCCAATTCATTCACACAAATCATAAACTGGGAAACGGAAGTATTGAACGAGAAATTCTCGATGTCTTCGGTAACTTTTTTGATGGTTTTGTGTAATGATTTGTACATTTCGGATGTAGGTTCTTCCTCGGTAATATTCAAACCAGTAGTATCATCAAAATACAAACGCCACAGTTTTTTCAGAAAACCTGATACTCCAGTAATTCCTGCCGTATTCCATGGTTTGGCTTGTTCTAAAGGGCCAAGGAACATTTCGTATAAACGAAGTGTATCTGCACCGTAATCGTTACAAATATCATCCGGATTAACCACATTATATTTCGATTTGGACATTTTTTCAACTTCGCGGCCTACAATGTATTTTCCGTTTTCTAATAGGAATTCGGCGTCTTTATAATCAGAATATAATGGATGCTTTTTGAAAGCTTCAATGTCTAGTTCATTGGTGATGTCATTGATAACAGCTAAGTCAACATGGATTGGATGGACTTTCTCTCCAGCAATCAATCCTTTTGAATATAGTTTTTTGGAATCTTCACTTCTATAAACAAAAGCACTCATCCCCAAAATCATTCCTTGATTAATCAGTTTTTTGAACGGTTCTTCGGTTGGCGCGTAGCCTCTGTCTTTTAAGAATTTGTTCCAAAAACGAGAGTATAATAAATGTCCCGTTGCATGCTCGCTTCCGCCTATGTATAAGTCAACGCTTTCCCAATATTTCAAAGCATCTTTGCTTGCGAATTCGGCATCGTTGTTCGCATCCATATAACGCATCCAGTACCACGAACTTCCCGCCCAACCTGGCATGGTATTTAATTCTAAAGGGAAAATAGTTTTATTATCAATCAACTCGCAACTCACAACTCGCAACTCTTTAGAATCCCAAGCCCAATCAGTAGCATTACCCAATGGTGGCTGTCCGTCTTCGGTTGGAAGGTATTTCTCCACTTCCGGTAAAATGATTGGTAAATGCTTGGCATCAATCATCTGCGGTAAACCGTTTACATAATAAACCGGGAATGGTTCTCCCCAATATCGCTGACGGGAAAAAACTGCATCGCGCAAACGATAATTGGTTTTGCCATTCCCATGACCGCTTTTTTCTAAAGAGTAGATTATTTTTTCTGTTCCTTGTTTATAATCCAAACCATTTAATATATCTGAATTTACTAATTTAAATCCGTCTTTGGCAGTAAAAGCTTCTTTTGAAATATCCTGATTGAAAATATTCTTAATTGCCGGCATCCCTTGCTGTCCTTTGAAGTGATTGGCAAAGGCATAATCTCTTTCATCGCCACAAGGAACAGCCATTACAGCGCCCGTTCCATAACCAGCCAAAACATAATCGCCAATCCAAACCGGTAAGGGTTCTTTAGTAAATGGATGTTCGGCATAAGCACCTGTAAAAACACCAGATATAGTTTTTACATCGGACATTCTCTCGCGTTCGGAACGTTTTGCCGTAGCTTCAACATAAGCATCAACCGCTGCCTTTTGTTCTGGCGTGGTGATTACAGAAACCAATTCGTGCTCGGGCGCCAATGTCATGAAAGTTACTCCAAAGATGGTATCTGGTCTGGTCGTGAAAACATCAATGGTTGTCGGTTGTCGGTTGTCGGTTGTTGGCAAAAGATTGAATGAAACCGATGCACCAACCGATTTTCCAATCCAGTTGCGTTGCGATTCTTTTATAGACTCACTCCAATCAATAGTTTCTAATCCTTGCAATAGTCTTTCGGCATAAGCTGAAATTCGCATCGACCATTGGGTCATTTTTTTACGAATAACAGGATGGCCACCACGTTCAGAAACTCCGTTTACAATTTCGTCATTTGCCAAAACAGTTCCTAAAGCAGGACACCAGTTTACTTCGGTCTCTGCCAAATAAGTTAATCTGTATTTTAGAAGAATTTGTTGCTGCTTTTCTTTTGAAAAGCTGTTCCATCCTGAAGCAGAAAATTTTTCAACCCCATCATCGCAAACTAAGTTTACCATTTGGTTTCCTTCTGTTTCAAAAATTCTGATTAACTCGTTAATGTCATATGCTTTTTGATCGACTTTGCAATAGTAGGAATTGAATAATTGAATAAAAATCCACTGCGTCCATTTGTAATAATCGGCATTTGAAGTACGAACTTCTCTACTCCAATCGAACGAAAAACCAATTTTGTCTAACTGCTCACGGTAACGCGCAATATTTTCACGAGTTGTTTTTTCTGGATGTTGTCCTGTTTGTATAGCATATTGTTCAGCAGGAAGTCCGAAAGAATCATACCCTTGTGGATGCAATACGTTAAATCCTTTGTGACGTTTGAAACGTGCCACAATATCGGAAGCAATATAACCCAACGGGTGTCCCACATGTAGTCCCGCTCCGGAAGGATACGGGAACATGTCAAGCACGTAATATTTTGGTTTGTCGGAATTATTAGTTGCAGCAAAAGTTTGGTTTTTAGCCCAATACTGTTGCCATTTGGCTTCGATTTTTTCGTGGAAATACTTCATTTATCGTTTATGGTTTGTGGTTTATGGTTTGTGGTTGCTTTGTTAACTATTAACTGTGAACCATAAACTATAAACCTTAAAATCGTTGGCAAATTTACGTTTATTATAATAAAGTTAAAACTTTGTACGTTATAAAGAAGAAAAACAATTTTCTTTATTATTTTTACCACATTAAAATCATATTTATGTCGGCATCATTCGAAAAGTTTCAGAAACGCAGAGTTATTACTTCCTATTTTTCGGTCGTGTTGAGTATCTTTTTAGTGTTGTTTTTATTAGGGATTTTGGGCCTTTTTGTTATCAACTCCAAACGATTATCAGACAATTTCAAAGAAGAAATTGCTATGACAATTTTCTTTAAAACTGAAGCTACCGATTCCGTTATTAAGGCTTTTAACAGTGAATTAAAAATCGCAAAATTTGCTAAATCTTTTGAATATGTTTCTAAAGAAAAAGCGGCAGAGAAGCATATGAAAGTAATTGGCGAGGATTTCATGCAGTTCTTAGGTGTAAATCCGTTGCAGAATTCTTTTGACATTCACCTTAAAGCTGATTATGTTACGAATGAAGGTATTGCTAAAATTGAAAATCGTCTTCGAAAAAATGATATGATTGCCGATATCGTTTATGATAAACAACTCGTGACTTTGGTTAACGACAATATCAAAAATATCAGCATGTGGATTTTGATTGTCAGCTGTGTTTTTGCATTAGTTTCGGTACTGCTAATTAATAGTTCGTTGCGTTTATCTATTTATGCAAACCGATTTATCATTAAAACCATGCAAATGGTTGGCGCAACAAAATCATTTATCAGAAAACCGTTTATTCAGCGGAGCGTTTACTTAGGATTAATAGGTTCGGCATTAGCCATAGTTGCTTTGACAGGCGTATTAATTTATATCCAAACTACTTTCCCAAGTCTTGGTATTTTAGAAGACAAATTAGCCATTGCCATAGTGCTTGTTGGCGTTCTTGTATTAGGCGTTGTTATTACATGGATTAGCACTTTCTTTGCAACGCAACGATTTTTGAATTTGAGAACGGATGATCTTTATTAAGGAATTGGGATTTAGAAATTAGGATTTGATATTAAGCATATAAATATAAAACATGAAAAACAACGAGCAAAAACCTGATTTTCTTTTTGAAAAAGTAAATTATAAAATCCTATTAATCGGTATTGCGGTTATTTCCTTAGGATTTATTTTGATGAGTGGCGGCGGAAGTGATGACCCAAAAGTTTTCAGCGAAGCTGTATTTAGTTGGAGAAGAATTAGATTAGCACCAACTGTTGTTTTAATTGGTTTTGGAATTACAATTTATTCAATCTTTAAGAAAAAGTGATTGGTGATAAGTGATTAGCAAAAATCTCGCGATTACTAGACATAATACTAATTACTATTCACTAATTACTAATCACTGAAAAATATGGATTACATTCAAGCCGTAGTGCTAGCTATCATTGAAGGAATAACCGAATTTCTTCCTATTTCTTCTACAGGTCATATGATTATTGCTTCGTCATTTTTTGGTATTGCTCATGACGATTTTACCAAATTGTTTACCGTTGTTATCCAACTTGGCGCGATACTTTCGGTGGTTGTTTTGTATTTCAAACGCTTTTTTCAGACACTTGATTTCTATTTTAAACTATTGGTTGCGTTTATTCCGGCAGTAGTTTTTGGATTGCTTTTCGGCAAAAAGATTGATGCATTATTAGAAAACCCTGTAACTGTTGCGGTTTCATTAGTGCTTGGTGGAATCATATTATTAAAAGTTGACGATTGGTTTACCGATAAAGAAGAGACACAGGAAACTGAAAAAATTAGTTATACTACTGCTCTTAAAATCGGTTTGTTCCAATGCTTGGCTATGATTCCTGGTGTGTCCCGAAGTGGCGCGAGTATTATTGGTGGAATGTCTCAAAAATTATCAAGAACGACTGCTGCTGAGTTTTCTTTTTTTTTGGCTGTACCAACCATGCTTGGCGCTACTATCAAGAAATGTTACGATTACTATAATGACGGTTTTGTACTATCGAACGAGCAAATTAATTTATTGATTATTGGAAACGTAGTTGGATTTATAGTAGCGATGTTAGCTATAAAATCCTTTATCGGATACTTATCTAAACACGGATTTAAAATGTTTGGCTATTACCGAATTATTGCTGGTTTAGCCACTCTGATTATTCATTTCTGGATATTGAAATTAACAACCATTTAATGACTGCCGAAGACTATTTAGAAGGTCAAATCCTTTTGATTGATAAACCTTTAAAGTGGTCTTCTTTTCAGGCTGTGAATAAATTGAAGTATATTTTAAAACGAAAATACAATCTTCCTAAAAAATTCAAAATCGGGCATGCTGGTACTTTAGACCCATTGGCAACTGGTTTACTTATAGTTTGCACCGGTAAATTTACCAAACGAATAACTGACATTCAGGCACAAGCAAAAGAATACACCGGAACGATTACTGTTGGAGCTACAACGCCTTCCTATGATTTAGAAACCGAAGTTGACGCTACTTTTCCAACAGAACATATTACCGCCGGATTAATCCGAACGGCAATTCAGCAATTCCTTGGCGAAATCGACCAAAAACCACCTGTCTTTTCTGCCATTAAAAAAGATGGCAAAAGATTATACGAACACGCTCGTGCAGGAGAAGAAGTTGAAATTGCCTTCCGAAAAACAACAATTCATGAGTTTGAAATTACACGTATCGATCTCCCTGAAATTGATTTTAGAGTCAAATGTAGTAAAGGAACTTACATTCGTTCACTAGCTTTTGACTTTGGAAAAGCCTTAAATTCCGGCGCACATTTATCGGTTTTACGCAGAACAAAAATTGGAGATTTCTCTGTTGAAAACGGAATTATGCCGGAAGAGTTTGAGCAGCAGCTAAATCAATCTTAAGCATCAAATCCAGTATTTCTTTTTGGATAGACAATCCTTTATCATGCAAATACCATAATTGCAAATTAGTTTTAGCGGTTTCATCAACTATTCCATATTTGGCTTTGTAATCAAGAATTAATTGTTTTGCTCCAATGGGTCTGGGACCGAAATGGCCTAAAACTTCTAAAGTAGATTTGTCAAGAATTAGCAATTTTGGAATTGACTTAGTTCCATTGGATAAAAAAAGATTCATCAAATCTTCATTTTCATCTCGAAAAACAATTTTTAAATCTATTCTTTCAGAGAGTTCCGCCATTTTATATATAACCGGGAGAATCTGCGCTGCATCTCCACACCAACCTTCAGAAATAACTAACCAGAAATAATCGCCATTTAGTTGATTTAATTTCTGAATGATTTCGGTTGAAATTTTTACTGTTTTTTCTAAACGATTCATTCTGGCTTCGTTCAGTTCACTGTAATGTGTCAATGCTTCTGATTGCTCATTGCCAGATGATTTCCCTTCTTTTAATAAGTCCTTGATGTGATTTCTATAGTCAACATAACTATGACTTTGCGAAAGGCTATTTTCGATAATGGATTTCATAACTGCTTTTTGATACCGCGAAGTTACAAAACACTTTAGTTAAAAAAACATGACAATTGTTTGGCAACATTCTTTTTGTCAAATACCTTAAAAAAAGAGAATATGTTTATATTTGCATCACTAAAAACAACACGATGAAATACAAAAGAATTCTTCTAAAACTAAGTGGTGAAGCTTTAATGGGCGACAGACAGTACGGAATTGATCCAAAACGTCTTGCTGAATATGCTGATGAGATTAAAGACATTCACGACAAAGGTGTTGAAATTGCCATCGTTATTGGTGGTGGAAACATTTTTAGAGGAGTTGCAGGCGCCAGTAATGGTATGGATAGAGTTCAAGGCGATTATATGGGAATGCTGGCAACAGTGATCAACGGAATGGCTTTACAAGGCGCACTGGAAGATAAAGGAATGTTGACTCGTTTGCAAACGGCTTTAAAAATTGAAGCTATTGCAGAGCCATATATAAAAAGAAGAGCCGTACGCCATCTTGAAAAAGGAAGAATTGTTATTTTTGGTGCCGGAACAGGAAACCCTTATTTTACTACTGATACAGCTGCAGTTCTTCGTGGCGTTGAAGTGCATGCTGATGTAATTTTGAAAGGAACACGCGTTGACGGAATTTATGATGCTGATCCTGAAAAAAATGCTAATGCAGTAAAATTCGAAAACATTACTTTTGATGATGTTATCAAAAAAGGACTAAACGTAATGGATTCTACGGCATTTACTTTAAGCCAGGAAAACGCATTGCCAATTGTGGTTTTTGACATGAATAAAAAAGGAAATTTGTTGAAAATTTGCAACGGTGAAAATGTTGGAACTGTTGTGAAAATATAGTTCGCAGTCACAGTTGAAAGTCGCATTAAAATTGGCGCTGATAACTGAGTCTGAGACATTTTAAAACAATAATAGTTTACTGTCGCAGTAAACAGTCACAGCAAAAGTGACACTGAAAACTGGGACTGAGACTGATAACTTTTAAACAATGGAAGAAATTGAATTTATTTTAGACAGTACAAAAGAATCGATGGTTGGTTCTATTGCACATTTAGAAAAAGAATTTTTAAACATACGCGCCGGAAAAGCATCACCACAAATGTTGGGAAGCGTTTTTGTAGACTATTATGGTTCTCAAACTCCACTATCGCAAGTTTCCAACGTGAATGTTCCCGATGCCAGAACGATCACCATTCAGCCTTATGAAAAAAGTATGTTGCAAACCATTGAAAAAGCAATTATGGTGGCAAATCTTGGTTTCAACCCAATGAATAATGGTGAAAACATAATCATAAGTGTTCCGCCTTTAACAGAAGAAAGAAGACGCGACTTGGTGAAGCAGGCAAAAGCTGAAGCAGAAGATGCTAAAATTAGTATCCGGAATGCCCGTAAAGATGCCAACACCGATATCAAAAAATTAGAAAAAGAGGGAACTTCAGAAGATATTTGTAAATCGGCTGAAGAAGATATTCAAAAATTAACAGATAGTTTTATCCGAAAAGTGGAGGAACACTTAGTTATAAAAGAAGCCGAAATTATGAAAGTGTAAGGTTGTTAATTCAACATTAAATCCGTCCTGATGTATCTAGACGGATTTTTTTATTCCTATTTTTGTCAAATGTTTTGTGCCAATTCCTTTCAAATGAAGCGACTATCTGTATTGTTATTATTTTTCACGCTGTCGCTTCAAGCACAATTTCAAGTCAATGGAATTATTAAAGATTTCGAAACAAAAAAAGCACTTCCGTTTGCAACCATTAAAACCGAAACTGGTTTTTCTACCATTGCCGATGTTGATGGAAAATTTAATTTCGTTTTGGCAACACAATCTGAAACATTAACAGTGTCCTATATTGGTTATGAATCAAAAACCATTTCACTATTTGAGATAAAGCCCTATTCTACTCTCTATCTTTTGCCAAAAATTGATTCATTAAAAGAAGTTGCCATTTCAAATGTAAATCCGGCCAACGCCGTTATTGCAAAAGTAATCCAGGAAAAACAGCATAACAATCCACAAAAAAAACTACAAACTTTTCAATTCAAATCCTATAACAAACTAATCGTAACCGCCAATCCAGATTCAATCATTGGAAAAATTGACACCGTTTTTGTGAATGCTGTTACCAGAGATAAAATAGCCAAAATTGATTCTTCTGATTATAAATTCAAGAAAATAATCGACAAGCAGCATTTATTTTTAACCGAGAAAGTATCGCAGTTTCAGTTTGAAAAACCAATGCTGAAAGAAACTATATTGGGCTCAAAAATGGCGGGTTTTAAAGAACCTATCTACGAACTTCTGGGATTCAATCTGCAATCTTTTTCCATTTATGATGACAAATACGAACTCTTTGAAACCAAATATAAAAGCCCAATTTCAAATACCGCGCTCAAAGAATACCGCTATAAAATTCTTGACACAACTTCCATCGACAAGCGAGCTGTAATAGTACTTTATTTCAAAAATAAAATTAGCAGCAAAGGTTTGGAAGGATTGCTTTATGTTGATGAAGAAAACTACGCAATAGTTAAAGCTGTGATGCGGATTCGTGGTGTCTTAGACATTACCGGAATTCACGAATTTACTTATTTGCCAGAAGAAAAAGTTTGGTTCCCCGTTCGGAAAAACTTTAAAATCATCAAAGGAAAAAGCAAAGAACCTACAGCTATTTTAGGAGGCCGAATTGAATTTGCTGCTGAAAATGATGACATCAATTCAAAGAAAGCAGCTTCCGATTTCACTTATCTTTCTTCCGAAATGCAAGCTTTTGATTTAGTTGTGAATAACAATTTGAAAATTAAAAAATCTTCCGTTGCTATTGAAGTTAAAGACAATGCTAACAAAAGAGATGATGCTTTTTGGAATCAAAACAGAACAGATAGTTTAGACTTGAGAAGTGAAAGAACCTATGTTGTTTTAGACAGTATTATAGCCAAAGGAAATATAGAGAGAAAAATCAAATTTGGGCGGAAGATTATCAATGGTTATGTACCCTTTGGGCCGTTTGATTTTGATTTACGTTATCTATTAAGTTATAATAATTTTGAGGGATTCAGGGTCGGAATTGGTGGCATTACAAATGATTCTTTTTCAAAAAAACTCCGATTTGAAGGGTATACCGCTTATGGATTGAAAGATGAAAACTTTAAATACAATTTAGGAAGTGCTGTCAGAATTGGGAATTTTTCCAACACCTGGATTGGCGGTTCTTTTACTGATGATATTCGGGAGATTGCGAGTACCAGTTTTGCAACAGATAAAAGAGTTTTCAAGATTTATGACCCTAGACCAATTAACATAAGCACGTTTTACAATCATAAATCCTGGCGTGGTTATATAGAAACTAAAATCATCCCAAAAACAGAAACTATTTGGCAATTTACCTATAGTGAAATCCAGCCTTTGTTCAATTATACTTTTAATTACAACAATAATTTATACCGCGATTTTTCGATGTCAACCACTATGGTTTCCATACAATGGAATCCTTTTAGTGATTATATGCAAACGCCAAGTGGTAAAATTGAATTTGAAAAAAGATACCCTAAGTTTTCTTTTCAGTTTACCAAGTCATTGCCTAATTTCTTTGCTAATGATTTTGATTTCGGAAAAATTGATACCCGAATTGAGTATGAAAAAAAATATTTAAACGGACAGAAATCGACTGTTTTATTTCAGGCTGGCTATGTTTTTGGCGTGCTTCCTTTGACCCATTTATACAATACTTCTCCTAATAATTTAAACAAGGATAATCTTTTGCAAAGAATTACCATTGCTGGGAAAAACAGCTTTGAAACTATGTATTTTAATGAGTTTTTCTCGAGTGAGTTTGTGATGCTTCAATTCAAACACGGGCTCAAAAGAATTCAGTTGTTCAAAAAAGTGAAGCCGTCATTAGTTTTGGCAACGCGAATGGCATGGGGTAACTTAAAACATCCCGAACGTCATATAGGCATTCAATACAAAACTTTAGACCGTGGGTTCTTTGAATCAGGCATCGAATTAAATCAAATTTACAAAGGATTTGGATTGACAGGTTTTTACAGATATGGTCCAAACCAATTGCCTCGTTTTGAAGATAACGTAGCGGTCAAATTAAGTTTTGTTTTTGATTTTGGATTTTAATAATACCTAAAAGCATTATTTAGTTTTGCTTAAACATTACCAATAAAATAACAGTATTTTATAAATTGATAGTATTTGAAAAAAAAAATACTTAAAATCTACCCTTTGTTTGAAATTGTTTTTTATGGCTAATTTATACTAGTTTGTCACATTGAACTTGTATAAATGTATCCTTTTTGATGTCTTCGATACTTCCTTTGTCAGTACAGGCGTAGCTCAGACTGGCATTATTGTCCTAATTGAAGATAAACTGCCATCAAAAAAATCATTACTAAAGTATATTCATTAATTATAACCCAACAGGTTAACAATGTATTTTACATTACTACTAAAGTTCTATAAAAAAAGGAAGCTGTCATAAATGACAGCTTCCTGGATAAAAATTATAGTATGAAACTAATCTTATCTCTTAACTAATTTTCTAACGATTGTTTCGTTATTAGTTGCATTGTACAATTTCACGAAATAAATACCTTCAACTAAACTAGATACATCTTCGCTAACTGTATTAAATCCTTCAACCAATTGAACTTTGCTAGTTTTAACAACTGCTCCATTGATAGCATAGATAGTTAATGAAACTTCACTTCCAAGAGTAGTTGATAAATCAAAGCTGAAAGTATCAACTGCTGGATTAGGATAAATTTGAGAAACATTTGAAGCTACAGCTATTGGATCTGTTTGTTTATTAGTACCTGAATCTGGACATGTAGTAATATTATCAAAAAGTAAAGTTATTGATTTATCTGCAGTAGTATTACAAGCATTTGCTGCTTTTACTTTTACAATGTTTGCAGTTGTAGCAACTTGTGAAAAATCAATAAATACTTCATTACTTGTTGCATTACCAACAATAACAGCTCCGCCTACAAGTGTCCAAACATAAGAAGTTGCACCAGTAACTCTAGGCACAGAAATTTTTTGATGTAAACATTTTCCAAATAATGCAGCTGTACTTGTAACTAGTGTATTAGGATCAACATATGTATTAGTAATAGTTCCTACAGCAGCTAATGCAGTAGTGTTTAAAGTTAATACTTTATTTGTTGAACTAGGCCCAACAGTATTTACTGAACTAATTGTTATTGTTTTATCAGCTATAGAAGTAGCTGTTACAATTGAAAATACTGCAGGGAAAGTAACTGTAAAATTTAAATCGCTAGAAGATGTCAATACATTACCAACATTTGAAGGATTACTAGATGAAGTTACTGTAGAACCTGCAGGAGCAGTAATAGTATAACTATTAGCTAATGCAGAAGCAGTGAATGTATAATTTACTGTTTGACTTGGACATAGATTAGTTATTTGACCTGTAACTGTAGCAACCGCAGTAGGTAAACTTGTAGTAACTTTTAATAACTTAGCAGTTGAAGATGTTGCTGGAGTCAATGTAGCATTATTAGTTACAGAAGGACCTACACCATTTTTAGCCTTTGCACCAAAATAGTATGAAGTAACTCCAGCAGGCGCTGCAGTTGTTTCGTTTCCGGCAAAATTAACATCTATCACTTTATCTGTTAAAGGATTTCCTGAAACAACATTAACCCATGTAGGCAATTCCCACTCATAAGAAGAAGCTAAAGCAGAAGCTGTTGCAGTTAATCTAAGTGTTGTAGATGTACCAATATATTTACTAATAATTGTTATAGCAGTTGTAGCTGCTGTACCTGTAAATCCTGGATTAGTTAATGTTACAGCTCCCGGAGCTGCTGGCGCGATTGCTGTTAATGTTAACAGTTTTGCTGTTGAAGTAGTTGTTGGATTTACTAGAGCAGTGTTAGGTGTAGTAGAAACACCAACACCATTGCTTGATTTAACTCCAATTCTTAAATTATAAGTTTTAACACCAGCTGTTGTTGTAAAGAAATCAGTACCTAAAGTAGTTGTAGTAACTCCTGCAAAATCAACTTGAATTGCTCTTGAAGCACTACTTGTTGAAACAATTGGGAAAGCAGGGTTAATTGCTACGTTTTGTGCAACACCACCAATTACAACACCAGTAATAAATGTATTTGTAATTACTTCAAAATTAGTATAAACTGGGGTTCCTGAATTTGCTACTGTAATTCTTTTACAAGTTTGAATAGTTACACCACTAGAATATGGCGTTTCAGTTACTTCATAGAATTTTGTACCATTTGCTGTTGGTCTAGTAATTTGGTTTGTAAATGGATAAGTAGTACCATAATTTTTTACTACTGGTGTACCAGCAGTTCCTAAAACTGGATTAACACCAGTTGGCAATTCCCATACATAAGAAGTTGCAACTGGAACAGCCGCAGGAGTTAAAGTTAATACTTCATTAGTACCCATATATTTTGCAAAAGAAGTAACCGCTGTAGCACTACCTGAGGCAGTCATTACAATTGCGGTAGGAGCGGTAGGTAAAGCTTTTGTTAAAGCAACTGTTTTTACAGCACCTAAACAACCAGCTTCGTTCGCTGCTTGAACACCAATAGTTCCATAAGCTTCAGCACCAGAAGGAACGTTTTGGAAATTAACTGTTAGTACATTTGTATTTGCAGGATTAGAAATAATTGTAGTTCCTAATGGCACAGTCCAAGCATAACTAGTAACTCCAGCTTCTGTTGAAGCAGGTACTCTATATGTTACTTCAGTTGTTGTACCTACAAATTGACCTATTGCTGTAGTTGCAGCAAGATACGTTCCTGCTGTAGCGCCTGCAGTATTACTAGTAATTGTACCTAAAGCCACAGCTGGAGCAGCTATCGTATTAACCACAATTGCAGTACGAGGAGTGCTCTCAACACCAGTTGTATTATCACGTTGTGTAACATAATACGTTTTAGTGCCAACTGCTGATGTTGTTACAGCAGGAGGAACAGTTGCTCCTGTTCCACCAATTAAAGCAGTATACCATCTCAAAGAAGTTCCAGGAGCATTAACAGCAGTTAATGTTGCAGCAACTGCACCTTTACAATAAGTGATTGGAGTTGTTACGATTGGACTAGGAGTTTCAACTTGGGTTAAGATTCCTGTGAAAACAGCATTAGCGAAAGAAGCACCTGATAAAGCTGGAGAACCAGTTCCTGGTCTGTAATCTAAACCTGTATAACCAGGAGGAGTAGTAGTACCTGAGTCTGCAGGATAAGGGTTTGCTAAGATTAAAGCAGTACCTGTAGCTATATTTGTTGTTGTTGTGCCAGCTAAAGATGAGTTATTACCTGCTGTATATTTAGCTGCAATAGCATCAGTTACAGTTTGTGTTTGATTTGAAGCACTAAGTATTGGTGAACTACCAGCAATAATATTATTTTGCCATAATGCAGTGTTAGCTGTAGTAAAATTAGCGACAGAAGCATTTTCAAATAGGAGTCCTCTTCTAAAATCTAAAAATAAAGAGTTGAAAACTTTTAATTCTGATGATCTTCTAATTCTTGCTGCTTTATCATGTAGCGAATTTAAAGAAGTATCAGGATTAGTTAATGTTGCTCTAAACACTGGTCCTAAACAAGTAAAGTTTGTAAAAATAGCACTTGTTTTCCATGCGTCAGTTGTAGCATTACCTGTAGCAGTACCTGGGTTACCGTTGTCTGATTCAAAAGACTCTGATGTAGATATATCAAATCCACTTGGGTCTTTGATTGATAAACCATACTGTACATTACCATTATAACCATTATCAGTATCAAAATCATCGTCTAATCCAGCAAAAGCTACTAAGTGCTTACAGTTAACTGAACCACCAAACCATTCGAATGAATCATCATTAGAATATGAAACTTGAACATAATCAATAGTAGTTCCGCTACCAACACCACCCATGGTCAAACCATTAAGCTCGTTGTTTTCAGAAAAAACATAACCAGCAAACTCAATTCTAACATATTTTAATGTACCTGAGTTGTCATCATTTACAGGAGTTAAACCGCCACCATATTTTGTTTCTTCAGTTTGAGAAACTCCTTCAATATAGTTCACACCACCATTAACATTATATCTTCCTTTTCCAAGAAGTAAAATTCCACCCCAGTCACCTCTGTTTCTTGAGCCTGCAGCATTTTTTGAAGTAAATACAATTGGATTAGTAGCCGTACCAATCGCGTTCAATTTAGCTCCTCTAGTAACAATTAAAGCAGTTGATGCAACATTACTTTTAATAAAAGTACCTGCGGGAATAGTTAATGTAGCATTATTTCTTACGAAAATAGTACCTCTTAACTCATAAACATTGTTTGCACTCCAAGTAGTGTTTGCTGTAATATCAGATGATATTACTACAACAGGTTTTGTTGAAGTGTAGTCTGCATCTTTAGGATTAAACTCTGTCCAAGAGTCAGTCCAAGCAGCAGTTGGTGATGCTGCGAAAGCACCACGATACGTCGTTGGCTCAATTTGAGCAATTGCAAAATTGACTACCAAAGCCAAAATAGCAATAAAATAATTTTTTTTCATTTGTTTGAATAGTTTTAATTGTTAAACATGGCAAACTTAAAACCAGTAAAACAACTAGATGTAAATAGGAAATTAAATAAAAATAATTTTTAGGTTAATAAATAGTTTCTAAATTCGAAGTGTTTGTAAACTATTGTTAAATTATATGTTAACTAAATATTAAGCACATATAAATAATGACATCTGAAGTTGGTAAAAGTAAAATTTGTTAACAGCAACATAAAAATGAAAATGATTTCTAAACCTTTTTTAAAAAATCTTGGTACCAATAACCAGAATTTTTAATGGTTCTTTTTTGTGTTTCATAATCAATATAAACTAATCCAAAACGTTGTTTGTAGCCTTCTGCCCATTCAAAATTATCGGTTAATGACCATATAAAATAACCTTCTACTTTTCCCCCATTTTGTTTAGCTAATAAAACTTGATGTAAATACGATTTTATATATTCAATACGTTCTTTATCATCAAACATATCATGTTTAAATTCATCAAAAAAAGACGCACCATTTTCGGTAATTATTATTTTCTTCACTCCAGCATATTTACTAAACTTTAAAATTAGATAGTAAATAGATTTTGGATATATTTCCCAATTCATCAAGGTATAATCAACATTTCTTTTTTTGGCAGGAATTAATTTTGCATTGATGTAGGGAACATAGGTATTATGTGCAACTACTTCACGAGTATAGTTTTGCAAACCAATGAAATCAAAATTAACTTTTAATAATTCCTCATCACCAGGTAAAAAATGTTTAGCAATATGCTTTAAAAAAGGGATTGATTTTATGGGATAACCTAATCCAAGCGTAGGTTCAATGAAAGCTCTGTTTATTAGTGCGTCTACTCGTTCTGTAGCTTTTAAATCTTTTTCAGAATACGTTTTAGGAGTAACATAGGTACATGAATATGTTGTGCCTACACAAGCTTCGGGAAATTTTTCTTTTATAGTATTAAAACCAATAGCTTGACAAAGTAATGCATGATGCATAGCCGGAAGAAAGTTGTTCATGCCTTTTTTACCTGGAGCATGTACCCCTAAAAAATATCCAGCACCAGTAAAAACTGAAGGTTCATTGAGAACTATCCAACTTTTGACTTTCTGACCAAATGCATTTATGCAAACTTTTACATATTCTTCAAACCATGATATTATTTCTCGGTTTGTCCAACCTCCTTTTTTTTCTAATTCAAGAGGCAAATCCCAATGATATATTGTAACAAAAGGTTCTATTTCATTTTCAATACAATAGTCAATAACATTATGATAAAAATCTATTCCTTTTTGATTTATGTTGCCGATTCCATTTGGAATTATTCTTGGCCAAGACAATGAGAATCTAAAATTTGGAATACCTAATTTTTTGAGAATTTGAATATCTTCTTTATAATTTTCATAGAAGTTAGTAGCCGTAGATGGTGAATCATTATTTACTATGACATTTTTTTTTCTAGCAAATTCATCCCAAATAGAATCTCCTTTCCCATCATCTTTATAATTCCCTTCTGTTTGTGTGGCTGAAGTAGAAATGCCCCAAAGAAAATCTTCTCCAAAATCTTCTTTTTTTAAAATAAAATTATTATCTAATTGACTCATAATGATTTAAGTAGAAAATTTATTCTTATTTTTTTTATGATTTTCTATTATTAAATCAATAATTTCTTCTGTATTGTCTTGATAATCTACTTCTATAATCGTGTCACTTTTAACCCAATTATTAATTAAATCAATACTCTTTTTGTCGAATTTTTTTATCACTTTTATTCCCATATCTTGAAGCATAGCAGCATTACATTGTTGCTCATACTGCTTTTTCATTGGGACTACTAAAAGTTTTTTCTTCAGAAATAATGCTTCGCTTGTTGTACCAAAACCTGCATTAGTTAACACACCAGAAGATGAAGCAATACTATTTAAAAATAATTTAGAATCAATTGGTGAAATAGAAACATTTCCAATTGTATATGATTTTTTGCTGTGTTTAGAAAAAACTTGCCACGCTACTTCCGGTATTTTATTTAATCTTTTTACAATTTTTACATCATCATAGGAAGGCAAATAAACGGTGTAGTGTCCTAGATCAGATATACTTATTTCTCTAACCTCTTTTCTAATTATAGGTGTAAAAACAGTTTTGTCCAAACTCCTAAAATGAAATCCATAATTAATATGTGTTGGAGCATAATTTTGCAAAACCATTTTACCCATCACATCATCTTTTCTTGGTTTTGGTGCTAAAGGATGAAGTGTAGCTACTTGATTACTCAAACCAACACATGTTTTCTTTGCTTTAATTGCTGCCCAAACAGAAATAGGTTCAAAATCACTAATAATTAAATCGTATTCTTTAATCTTTAATGATTTAATATCTTTTATTAATTTTCTAGATTTTAGTTTTAAAAAGGTTTTCCAATAATCTATACCGCCATTTTTACCAAAAATGAATGAAAGACCCCGAAATTTATATTTTACCTTAAATGGTAATTCAATATCAGATTGTATGCCGCTAACCAATATATCCAAATCTCCTTTTTTCTGAAGATGTTCTATTATCTCGATGGCTCTTGTTATATGACCATTACCAGTACCTTGAACAGCGTATAAAATTTTCATCTTTTGAATTTTATTTCTGTTTTACCATTATTTTCCATGAAGCCAACTAACATCTTATTGAAAATTTCTGAACTATTTAGCGTTGATAATTCATCCTCTTCGTCATGGTTTTCTAATTTAAAATCTTCTTCATTGTACCGAAAAAGTTTCCACTCTTTATTATGATATTCTAATGCGGTTAAATTTTCTATCCAATCACCAGAGTTCATATAAACGACATTACCATTTTCTGTAGTTATATTTTTAATTTCCGGATGATGGATATGACCACAAATGACATAATCATATTGATTAGAAATAGCTATATCAGCAGCCGTTTTCTCAAAATCATTGATGAATTTAACTGCTTTTTTTACACTATTTTTTATGTTTTTGGACAATGAAATTTTTCCTCTTCCAAGTTTTACGGAAACCCAATTGCAAAAGGTATTAATAAGTATCAATAAGTCATATCCGTGAGAACCTAACTTGGCTAACCATTTAGAATGTTGCATGGTTACATCAAAAACATCACCATGAAAAATCCATGTTTTCTTTCCATCTAATTCAACGACTAGTTTATTATCTATAACGAGGGAACCCATTTTAAAACCGGCAAATTTTCGCAATAATTCGTCATGGTTGCCTGTAATATAATATACCTTAACACCTTTATTAACCCAATTCATGATTTTATGAATCACTTGCATGTGTGATTTGGGCCAATAGCGCTTACTAAATTGCCACATGTCAATAATATCACCATTAAGAACTACAACCTTTGGTTTGATGCTATTTAAATATTTCAATAGCTCTTTACTATGACATCCATAAGTTCCAAGATGCACATCTGAAATAATTAAAAAATCAATTTTTCGCTTGTTAGGTTTGTGCTCTTTTTTTGACATGAAGTATTTAAAACTTTCTAAAAGTTATAAGTCATTGATAAAGAAAAAACCCTTCCAAATTTGGTTCTCAAAATTTCATCATCAGTTTTTGGGTTATAACCGTTTTCATTCAAGGCATCGCCTGTAAAAATTAGATTACTTAAATTAGTAAATGTGGATGTTTGTGGTACATCTTCTGTATTAATGTTTTGATAAAAAATTTGATCTTGTGCTAGTATATTCTGAATATTTAATTTTAATTCTATTTTATTTTTATAAAATGATTTTGCTATTTGGACATCAAGAAAAGTTCTTGCCTTTTCCCAAAGAGAAGGTTTATTTTCACTAGAACCAAATACAATTCTGTCGCCTACCCTGTTGATGTTTGTTGAAACTATCCAACCGTTATCTTTGTTCGCATATTGTAAACCAGCATTAAATACATAAGGAGATTGTCCTTGCATAGGCCTGTTTTTTTCAGGATTAGCATTGTTTATATTTGACACATCCGCGTTAGATTTTATAATAGCCAAGTTTGAGAACAAGGTTAAATCATCGAGTAAAACCATGCTTTCAGCATTAAAAATAGAGCTCAAAAGGGTTCTAAACTCAATTTCTATACCACTACTTCTGGCAGAATTAGCATTCCCATATGTTAATGTTCTGTTTAATGTTTGTTGGATAATCTCAATTGGATCTTTGAATTTTTTAAGGAAATAAGAAACAGAAAATAATTGTCCTTTACCTGGATAGAATTCATAACGTATATCAAAATTTTGTATAGTAGCTCTAACCAGATTTTCATTCCCCTGTGTAAAATACCTATTTGTAAAATCAAAAAAACCAAACGGTGCTAATTCTCTAAACTCGGGACGGTTTAATGTTTTGGAATAACTCAAACGCAAATTCTTTTTTGGACTAATTGAAAAAATTAAATTAGCTGAAGGTAAAAAATCTACTTGATTAGTTTTTGAATTAATAATTTTTTGATCGGTCCTTGCATTAAGAGTTTGGGTAAAATCTTCCAT
>CANKLK010000018.1 GCA_947482805.1 Flavobacteriaceae bacterium | reverse complement strand
TTCCTTCTCTCCTATTTCTACCATATATATCAACACATCTGCATCTTCAAATGCCGACTTTACAAAGTCCATCATCGATTTTTGCATTTCATAAGCCGGTTTGATGATTCCTGGAGTATCTGATAAAATAACCTGAAAGTCATCCCCATTTACAATACCTAAAATTCTGTGACGAGTGGTTTGCGCTTTAGAGGTAATAATAGACAAACGCTCACCAACGAATGCATTCATTAATGTCGATTTTCCGACGTTTGGGTTGCCAATAATATTTACAAAGCCTGCTTTGTGCTCCATTTCAATTAGAATAAAAAAACCGAAAACTCAATAAGCGTTTTCGGTTTTTAGTTTATTTAGTAGCGGGAACAGGACTCGAACCTGTGACCTTCGGGTTATGAGCCCGACGAGCTGCCTACTGCTCTATCCCGCGATATTCGAGTGCAAATATACAACGAAAAACTTATAAGTCAAGAAAAAAAATAAAAAGTTATTAGTAGGTTGACCGCCAGACCTCCAACTTAACCTATCACTTACTTATCCATTCTAATAATTAATTTTCAAGTGACTGCTAAAATATCTAATGTAAAGAACTACTTTTGCACGACCAGAGACCGTTAGGTCGAATTGAAATAAGTAAAATTTAAAAAACCTAATCGGTTATATTCTAGCATAATGAATACAAAAAAAATTATCGAATACAGAGCGTTACTTGGCGTAACCAAAACAGCTACTTTGAAAGAGCTAAAAACAATTTACAGAAACTGTATGAAAGATATGCATCCGGATACTATTCAAGATGATACGGAACGTTTGGCAGCAGAAGAGAAAAGTACGGAGATTATTGCGGCTTATCATTTTCTAGTAAGTATAGCGCCGGAAACTTTGGAAAAAGACAAAGCAGAATATACTCGAATCACAACAACTATAAACATTGCTGATTTCTACTATGAAAAAGGAGTACTCTATATTACTTTCCTAGATGGGAGTTCGTTTGAATACTTTGGCGTTTTAAGACCTATCTATATCAAAATGGTAAATGCTGAATCGCCAAGTCGCTTCGCCAGAAGACATATTTACAATGACTATATTTATAGAAGCGCCTCAAAACTAGTAGCTGCCGAATAAACGTTTTTAAATATAAATCTCAAATAAAAAAGGTCTTGATTTCTCAAGACCTTTTTAACCTAACAAAATTTAAATTATAAACACAAAACAAAAAATTTTATTCATCAGCAGCTAAAGCTGAGTTCTTATCGGCATTAACTTTTAAAGTTGTAGCAACACCTTGCTCGTTTACCATCGTCATATTTAAGGCATCCAATTTGGATAAATTTTTAGAAACTAATCCGTTGAACATATTATACGAAATATTCATTTCTTTTAAATTTCCTAATTTTTCTAAATCAAAAGGTATTTGACCATCCATTTTATTTTCAAATAAACTCAAGGTTTCTAATGATGATAGATTTGAAACTTCTCTATCCAATTTTCCGCTAAGTTTATTACTGTTTAACAATAATACTTTCAACGTTTTTAAATGATAGTATGACATTGGAATTTTACCTTCTATTTCATTATTGAATAAAGACAGCGTTTCCAAGTTTAATAAGTTCCCAATACCTTCAGGCAATTGACCTGTTAATCTGTTCATATGTAACTCAATTGATTTCAATTGGGTATCATTGCCTAAAGATTCTGGTAAAGAACCAGACACTTGATTAAACGCAATATTCAGATTCGTTAAACTTTTCAAATTACCAATTGTTTCTGGCAAAACACCAGTTATATTATTTCTAAAAAGATTTAAAACTTGTAGTGAAGTTAAATCACCTATTTCTTTGGGCAGTTCTCCATTAAGGTTATTGTTAACTAATTTAATAGACACTACTTTATCATTCTCAATTTCAACACCATACCATGTAGATACCGGTTTTTTTAAATCCCATTTGTTAATCCATTGGGATCCTTTGGTAGCTCTGTTTAATTTGATTAAAGCATTTTTTTCCGTTGAAGATATTTCAGCAAAACTAGAAGCCGAAACTAAAAGAAGTGTTACGTAGGTAAATATAGTTTTCATATCATTTAGGGTTTGAGGTTTAGGACGAGATAAAACTATAAGCAATGTCGTTTAAAAACAAATAAAATCGACAAAATGCATTTAAAGATTATTTTTATCTGTATTTATCTTACATATATCTAATATTTAATAAAAAATGAAATTGAAAACTTGTAGTTTTTGGGTAATTTTATCTAAAATTGCGGGAGACATTATCTGTATGATGCAATAATTAACATTTTATTATACACTAATCGCTCTACATTTGTAAGGCGTTTTTTTTAGTTTATTGGAAACAACAACATATCAAATTTATTCTTCTATTGCACAACTTCCAAAAAAATGGGATGAAGTAGCGCATGAAAATGCTTTTTTACAAACACCCTATTTAAAAGTTATAGAAGAATCGGCACCTACAAACATGCAGTGTTTTTATGTTGGTATATTTGAAAAGAACTCCCTTATCGGAGTTGCTTTAGCACAATATCTTGATTTGAATAAGTTAGAATCATTTGGAGAAAGAGACCAATGCATCAAAACGTATATTCGGAATTTTATTTTTAAAAATTTTGCTTCTCATGCATTGTTTCTAGGCAATAATATGATAACAGGACAAAATGGCTATACATTTAATAAGGAAATAGACGCTATAACAATTGCAGAAATTCTAAGTAAATGTGCCGATGAGATTACTAGTTATTTCAAAAAACAAGACATAAAGATACATATTGTTTCTTTCAAAGACTTTTATCAGGAATCGGCAACTGAACTAAAAAAATCTACCTTCTCTTTATTGTATGAGTTCAATACACAGCCAAATATGATTTTCGAATTGCAAAATCAATGGAAAACTAATACTGAATATATAGAGGCACTCACAAAGAAATACCGCGACCAATACAAACGTGCCCATAAAAAGTTTGAAGGTATTGAAACTCGAGAATTGTCTTTAGACGAAATAATTTTAAAGGAAAACCGTATTTATGAATTGTATTTTCATGTAGCCAAAAATGCCCCATTCAATACGTTTTTTTTAGCTAAAAATCATTTCTCTTCTTTCAAAAGGCAATGCGGTCCTAAATTTATTTTAGTTGGCTATTATTTAAAAAATGAATTAGTAGGGTTTCACACTTTATTAGTTAACGGTAAAACGCTAGAAACCTATTTTCTTGGTTATGATGAACAAATTCAAAAAGAAAAAATGCTCTATTTGAATATGTTGTATAACATGACCCAATTTGGTATTGAGAATCAATTTAAAAAAATAATCTTTGGAAGAACCGCTCTAGAAATAAAGAGCTCTATTGGTGCAAAACCTGTAATAATGTCGGGCTTTATTTATCACACTAATAAATGGATAAATAGAATACTCCCTAAAATTTTTCCAAACTTAGAACCTAGTTTAGTTTGGCAACAACGACATCCGTTTAAGTAGTTTTTAATGTTCAGAATTATAACTTAACTTAGAGATTATCGATTTCTCCCTGAACAACCTCCCACTCTTCGAGCAGCCGGTCCAATTCTTTTTTCTTTTTGTTATAGGCTATGAAGAAGTTCGCATCTTCAATATGCTTGTCATAATTTGAAGCCAAAGCTTTATCATCAGCCTGAATATCGATTTCCAACTGTTTGATTTGACTTTCTACTTTACTCAAACGATTTTGTAATGATTTGCTTTTCTTTTGATCTTCATAAGAAACTTTTGCTGTTTCTTTTGGCGCTTCTTTTTTGGCTACATCTTTTTTCTCTACTTCGCGCATATTCTCCATGTTGCGTTGTTCAAGGAAAAAGTTAATATCGCCTAAATATTCTTTAATTTTTTGGTCTTTGAATTCGTAAACAATATTTGACATTCCTTGCAGAAAATCCCTATCGTGCGAAACTAATAATAATGTCCCTTCATATTTTTTTAGGGCAGCTTTCAAAACATTTTTAGATTTTATATCTAGATGATTCGTCGGCTCATCCATCACCAAAACGTTGATGGGTTGTAATAATAATTTACACAAAGCCAAACGGTTACGCTCGCCACCCGAAAGCACCTTTACTTTTTTCTCTACATCATCACCTCGAAACAAAAAAGAACCCAACATATCTCTTACTTTAGAACGATTCGTATCGGTTGCCGCATTGGTCATGGTTTCCAATAAAGTAATTTCTCCATCTAAATATTCTGCCTGATTTTGAGCAAAATAACCCAACTGCACATTGTGTCCTAATTTTATAGAACCTTGATATTTAAATTCGTTGACAATGGCTTTCATAAAAGTAGATTTTCCTTGACCATTCTGACCAACGAAAGCAATTTTGCTCCCGCGTTCCACTAATAGCGAAATGTCTTTTAAAATCGTTTTGTCTCCATAGGCTTTTGTTACATGTTCAGCTTCTATAACAACTCTTCCAGGAGTTTGCGATACCGGAAACGAAATATTCATCACTGAAGTATCGTCTTCATCTACCTCGATGCGTTCTACTTTATCTAACTTTTTGATTAGCGATTGTGCCATTGATGCTTTGGAAGCTTTGGCACGGAACTTTTCGATTAGCTTTTCGGTTTCTTCTATTTTCTTAGCCTGATTTTTTTGAGTTGCCAATTGCTTTTCTCTAATTTCTTCCCGTAAAACTAAATATTGCGAATACGGTTTATTATAATCGTATGCCTTACCCAAGGAGATTTCAATAGTTCGATTGGTTACATTATCCAAAAACATTTTATCGTGGGAAACAATGACCACGACACCCGGAAAGTTTCGTAGAAAGCCTTCTAGCCAAATTATACTCTCGATATCTAAGTGATTCGTTGGCTCATCTAGTAATAAAATATCATTCGACTGCAATAATAGTTTGGCTAATTCTATACGCATTCGCCAACCACCGGAAAAAGTATCCGTTTGGTTATTAAAATCTTCTCTTTTAAAACCCAAACCCAGTAATATTTTCTCAGTATCTCCAACATAGTTATAACCACCCAGTAATTCGAAACGATGCGTGTAATCCGATAAATCTTCTATGATTTGGCTGTAGGCCTCACTTTCATAATCGGTTCTAGAGACCAACTGGTGGTTGATTTTCTCCAGTTTTTTTTCAACGACTTTTATTTCGGTAAACGCTTCGTAGGCTTCTTCCAATACGGTTCTTCCATGGTCGAAATCGATATCCTGACGAAGAAAACCCATTTTAACTTCCTTTTCGGTGGCAATCTGACCTGAATCGGGTTTGAAATCGCCAGCCAGAATTTTTAGCATCGTTGATTTTCCGGCACCGTTTTTTCCGACAAGTCCTACTCTATCTCCGGAACCTAAACGAAAAGTTACCTCTTCAAAAAGATAAGTACCACCAAACGAAACCGATAAATTATGAATATTTAACATAAAAAGAACTGCAAATTAGTATTAAAAACCTTCCGTTAGATTTACCTTTGCAAACACAAGGTCGTATGGCTGAACTGAACGAAATTTAAATTTTTGCAAATGTTAAAAAAAGGATCCAAACTAAATAGCATTTTAACAGGAACTTGTCCGAGATGTCAGGAAGAAAGTATGTATGAACATAAAAACGCATACAATCTTAAAAATATTTACAAAATTCACGAGAATTGTAGCCATTGTGGTTTGCATTATCAAATAGAACCATCCTTTTTTTATGGTGCTATGTATGTCAGTTATGGATTAACTGTTGGCATTGGGGTAGTTGCCTTTATCATTTCAAAGGTAATTATTGGTTTAGAGTTGACGCAGTCCTTTATTGCCATTATCGTTTCACTTGTAGCATTAATGCCGATAACTGCAAGATTATCGAGAAATATTTATATCAATATGTTTGTGAGTTTTAACAAAGAGGCGGCTAAGAAATAGCGTATCTTTTGATGTCAATGGTTTTATCTAATGGCTTTCCATTTTCGATAAAGTCAAATAAATCATTTGCCATAGCTGGTGCAAGCATCACTCCTCGGGTTCCGAGTCCGTTTAGAATGTGAAAGTTTTTGTGTTTTGGGTGCGTCCCAAGTAATGGTCTTCTGTCTTTAACTGTTGGTCGTACGCCGGCAAAGTGTTCTACAATTTCAAAATTACAATTTAGAATTTCTTTTATTCTATCAATTAATTCTTGCTTCCCTTCCTGAGTTGGTGTGTTTGTTTTATCTTTCCAGTTATATGTTGCTCCTACTTTATAGAGATTGTCGCCCAATGGTAAAATAAAAACACTGGTATTTATGATTACATCCAAATCCAAATCAGCGGCTCTAATGATGAATAATTCGCCTTTAGTTCCGTCTAAGGGTAAATAATTAAAAAACGGATTAGAATGCATTCCAAATCCTTCTGCGAAGACAATGTGTTTGGACTTTATATTTTTGTATTCAATATGGTCGTCAAATGCTTTCAATTCTGTATAATCGAAAGTATCAGAAGCAAATAAATTTGAACCTTTTAGATAATTGTGATAATGAGTAAGCAAAGTAATTGTATCCACATAACCGGTTTGCAACACTTGACCGTATCCAAATGGAGCATCAATACCATGATAGTTTTTGTGAACAATCGTTGTAGAAAGAAAAGCAGAGAGATTGGGATTATCTGAAGCGGCAAACCAATTGTTTTGTTCTTCTATAGAGAAGAATTTTCGAAAAATAGGAATTTTAAAATCGAATTGAACCCCGAGTTTCTTTTCAATGGCTGTATAAAAGCTATTTGCCAGTTCAAGTTGCTGATTAGCATTCCATACCTGACTAAATCTTTTTAAGATTACCGGATTGTACAATCCGCCTGCTATACTGCTTGAATTTTGAGATTGGTTTTCAAAAACAACAAATGATTTATTATGTTGCAAAAGCGTTTCTGCAAAAGCAATACCTGCTAATCCCGAACCAACAATTATATAATCTTTCATCATTTTATAGCTAAAAAAAACTCTCACCATAAAGATGAGAGTTTTATATTGTATTATGAAATAATTCTTAATAATTCCACATGTCAGATTCGAAACTACGAATCTTTTCTTTTACTCTTTCCGATTCCAAAAGCTGATTTTGAGAATTGTCCTTCATGTACTTCTCAATCTCTCTATCCCCATATACATTTTCTTCTTTATAAATATTACCACTAAATCGTCGTGAATTTAACAAATGATCGAATGAGATCGGCATTGCAGAATTCTTATCGTTGAAAGCCTTAGATTCATGCAGTATATCTCTTACTGTAGGAAAGTATACCCAAAACAAATCAATTACGTCGGCTTTCTCATTACCAGCATCTCTAGCTTCAGGAGTAACGGGACACAAAGCTAATAATCTATATTTCAATTCACCTTGACGTTTATCAAAATACCAAAACCCTTTTATTCTATAGCCGGAAATATAACTGGCATCTAATTCTTTTTTATTGATATACTGTGGGTCTAAAACTTTGGCACCGCTTTTATAATCATCATAATAATTATTTATCTCATCTTTACCGGTATCAGTTGTATCGATGTATGTAAAAGAAGAAGCCATATCTTTGAAGGTCTTCTTGGTATTAAAATAGTCATCGCCATATACTTCTGTTATTTTACCATTTTTGATATTTTTAACAAGCACATCGAATAATGATCTTCTTTCTTTACCAACGAAAGCGGTATCTATAGGATAATACAATGGAAAATTAATTCTTTCATCAAGATCAATAAACTCCCAAATGGTTTTACCCATTAACACATCCCTGTCATGAACATAACCATAGGGTAATGGTTTGTCGTTGTCGGAAATTAACTGTGCTGCTGTCTTCTTTCCTATCTCATCGGGAGTTTTGGAATTCAACAAGTTTGCCTGGCCATAAGTTGAAGCACTTATTGCTAATGCAAAAATTACTGATAATAGATTTTTAATTTTCATAATTTATAATATAAGCTATTTAAGTAGGATCATTTCAACTTAAATTATTATTGTATTTCATAAATAACGGGAGCAGCGTCTTTAGGGACAATATTTGCTGTAGTTCCCATGATTTTAGTTTTAATATCAAATATTGATATTTGGTCACCTTTAGTAGCTCTTGCTAATGCAGCTTTACATTGTGCATTAACTCTGTCACCAGAAACAATTATTGCTGCTTGTCCTGGAACTTTGAAGCTAAAACGTGTAACTTGGAAATTCAAGTCATACAAGAAATCCTGAAGTTGCGCAGATATTTGAGAAACTTCTAAACGAGATTTAGCTCCTTTTTGAACTCCAATAACTCCACCAATTGCACCAGCTGGAGCAGGGATATTTTTAATTCTAAATATTTTACTATCTGAAACTGGTTTACCATCAGGCAATTTAGCAGTAACGCTAACTTTAACTTCTGTACCTGAACCTGGATTTAAGTTATATTTTCCAGTTCCGGTAGCTCTAGTTAAACCTGGAGCAGAAGCCGAAACTTTATCATCAGAAATACCTGCAAATGATATAGTCATTGGGTTAGGTAAACCTCTGTATACTACATTCATTTTATCAGCAGAAATATTAGCTGATTTAGGTTGTGGAACGACAACATAATTTCCTTTAATAGGTAGGCTAATTACTTTTCCGTTTTCGTCAAAGTTAAATGAACCTGTAATTTCATGTTCTCCAACAGCACCAGCACCGAAAGAGAAATCTGCTTGACCTGCTTTTGCAGGAACGCTAACTCCATTTACAACAACTGATTTAGCAACCAAGTTAGGGTCAAATTTTCCTAAGATAATTTTACCTTTAACTGCTTCACCTTGAAAGAAAGCTGTTTTTTCAGGAACAACAATTGGTTGATATGCTGTTAATGAAGCAGCTGCAACTAAGTCTGATTGAAACATTCCTGCAATAATATCACTTTCAGTTGTCTTAATATCAGATTGTAACTGAGATAACTTTGTAATTGTAGCGATTAGTGGGAAACCTTTAAAATTGTAGTCCAACCAATTTAAAGTTGCTCCAGCACTTTTAGATTTAACAGGCATAGTAGCAAATCTATTTTGAATTTTTTTCAATTCAGGTTCAGATATAGCACTTCCGCCTATTTCTCTTACTTTTTCAACAAAATTTCTCATTCTATCTAAAAATTCTTGACCATCCTTAGAAGGCTTATCACCTTCAAACCATTTTTCGTCAACCTTATCTCCTTTATCCATTGCCTCGAAAGGTAAATTACCATCTTCGTTTAATGGATATTCTTTGGTGAAATCAGTTTTTAATTTCTCAATATACGTGGTGTATTCTTTGCAAAGAGCTCTGATTTTTTCCACTTTTTCTTTTTTTGCACCAAATTGTAATGGTTGGTCTTGGGCTTTTTGTGCTAATTGTTGGAAAGACGAATCATTTCTAACATCAGCTATCGAGTTAGACTCAACAATTTTGTTGTTTAAAATACCAAAAGCAGTCAATACTTCTTTGGACATGTTTAATGCTAACATTGCGATGAAAACCAAGTACATTAGGTTAATCATCTTCTGTCTAGGGGTTAATTTTCCTCCTGCCATTTTTTCTAATTAGTTTAAATTATTTTTTTTTAAAAATATATAGTTATAAAACTAATTATTATTTGTTACTCATTGCAGAAAGCATTCCTCCATAAACATTGTTCAATGTTGAAAGGTTTGATGTCAAGCTTTGCATTTGATCTTTTAATTTTAAATTGTTTTCAGCAACTTCATCGTTGATTTTCGCATTTCTTTCAGCACTTTGTAATTGAACTTGGTATAGTCCATTTAATGTTTCTAACTGAGAAGCCGCTTTTGTCATCTCTTCAGCATATTTTTTAGTTGAAGCTACTGAATCAACTGTTGGCGATATTGCTTTAGCTGCGCCTTCAAAATTTTTGATACTATTCCCTAAACTTTCCATTAATGCTCCGTCAATTTTAGCTTCTTTTAACATGGCATCTAATTTTTGAGACAATAATCCTTGTGCTTCTTTAGGATCTTCTTTTTTACCTCTTTCTTTTGCTTCGCCACCCGCTAATTCTGGATAAACTAATGACCAGTCTAATTCTTTATCAACTTCGAAAGCAGACAAACCGAAAATAAAAGCCTCAGTTCCTAATCCTACAATAAGCATCAAACTTGCACCTGGCCAGTGCATTAATTTAAATAATGCTCCAATAATTACAACTGCTGCTCCCATCCCGTATGCGAAATTCATTGCTTTTTTGTTTAATAATGCCATAATAATAAAATTTTAATTTAGTTAGATTTAATTTATATTTAAGTTAGTAAGAAATTACTTTTTAGGTGTTGCGTTTTTGGTAACTTTAGTTCCCATATAATCTTGAACAGTTCTGAAACCAATATAACTTCGAGCTGAATCTGCATATTCAAAATCTCTGGTTCCGACTTGCAAAAAGTATGCAACATCTTTCCATGATCCGCCACGAACAGCTTTTCTCATGTTTTTTAAATCTGGAACATTCGGATTTATTGAAGATACATATTCGTATGCTGCAGCGTCGTATGATGAATCTGTCCATTCGGAAACATTCCCTGCCATGTTATATAAATTATAACCATTTGGCTCATATGATTTTGCCTCTACAGTATATAAAGCTTGATCTGCGGCATAATCTCCTCTGTTGGGTTTGAAGTTAGCTAAGAAACAACCTCTGTCATTTTTAGCATAAGGTCCACCCCATGGGAAAGTTGCTGATTCTAGTCCACCTCTAGCGGCATATTCCCACTCTGATTCAATTGGAAGACGGAATGTATTTATCAAGTCGCGTTTCTTCTTTTTTGATTTGATATAAGAATTCTTTTTTAAGGTTCTCCAAGCACAAAATGCTTTTGCTTGTTTCCAGCTAACACCAACTACAGGGTAATCTCCATAAGCTTGGTGCCAAAAATAATCATTGTGCATAGGTTCATTATAGGAATAAGCAAAATCTTTTATCCAAACAGTGGTGTCAGGATAAACAGGTTGTTGTTCAGTTCTAATAAAATCACTTCTTTTACCTGTTTTTGCTTTAGCAGCTGCTTGAATATCCATCCAAGTGTATCTAAATTTTAATTTACGAACATCAATAGTTCTTAATCCATTAAAAGATTCCGCTAATGGCAAATACATAGTATCCATAACTTCTGTATAATATTCGTCTGGATATTTATTAGTTTCTTTAATTAGTTTTATTTTATTATTTAATCTTCTTCCTGCATAAGGATCATCATCGGTTCCTACACTATAATAATTCTCATACATATACTTATCATATGGAGTCATTTTTGTAGGATCTGAATCATTGAAAGCAAAATCTCCAATGCTTCCACCTTTTCCTCCACCTTTACCATCTTTACCTGTAGAAGTTTGTCCAACTTCATCAGCAAGAATAGCTAAACGTACTCTTATAGTAGAATCTTTTACCCATTCTACATACTGACGGTACTCACTATTTGTTATTTCAGTTTCATCCATATAGAATGATCTAACTGTGACTGTTTTAGTAGGTGAATCTTGCATATTAGCCGGATCATCATCAGATTTTCCCATAATGTATGCTCCACCTGGTATTAAAGTCATTCCAAATGGCTTTTCTGGATGCCATTTTTTTCCTTTAACTCCTACTAATTCACCTTTATCACTCGATCCACCACAACTGGTTAATAAAGCTAAAAATGACGCTAATGTTATGAACTTCTTCATATGTTTATTTTGGGGTTAATTTTGACTAATTTTTTAAGGCCGTAAACCTATTTATTATTTTTCAAAAAAACAATTAATTAATATTAAATTTACTTAGTTTAATCTTTCATTGCATTAACTCACATTTCAAAAATAGAATTAATATTATTATAAAAAAAATATTTTATCGATAAAATACATATTTTTAACGTTAAAGTGCTATTTTATATTTTATTTGTAAGTTAATTATGCTACTATTTATATTTATTAATTTTTTAAATACAATTTTTTCGTTGGGCTTTCCACCATCTTTCCGGAATTTCATTATTGCAGGCAGCCAAATATTCATCATGAGAACAAGATAATAACGTATTTTTTTTCAGTTTATTGTGTTGCCCAGCAAAAAAATTAATTTCTATCCACCATCTTCCAGTTTTATTACTCTTATAGAAAACTAATTCTTCACTTTCTAAAGGCACTATATATTTTAAATAATTTTCTTTTGTACCAAACGGATATTCATTTGAACGATAATTAACCCCTTCTATAAAATACCAAATTATTTGAGCAATTAAAACTGATTCTTCTTTTTTATTGTTGAAATTAAAAATTCCCAAAGAACTCACTTTGTCGCTGATACCAGCATATCTTGATAAACTGCAAATTTCTTTCCCATCAAACCCATTAGGCGTAAAAGTAACGAAATTTCCTGAATATGAAGACTTTACAGAATTTAAATCTAAGCTGACTATGTCTGCATCGCGTAAAGTTGGTTCCGATAACTCAATATTATTAGAAATTTCACCTAATCTATAGGCATCAAAAAATAATTTTTCAATTAAATCTATTTCCTCTTGAGAGTTGTAATATGTTTGATATCCTATATTAGTGTAATTAAATAGATTATTAGGCTCGTCCAAAATTATTTTAGATAAATAAGAATTCGCCTTAATTCCATCTTCCTGTTTACCGAAATCAAACCTACTATCTATAGAAACCAAATTAACCATTTGTTCTTGCTTATCGTATGCTCTATATAATGGATATGTCAAATCCTGCGAGCCACCTATAATAACTGGAATAACTCCTTTTCGGATTAATTTAGCTACCACTTTTTGTAACGCAAAAAAGGTGTCTTCTAAAGAATTTCCCGGAAAAATATCTCCTAAATCAGCAATAGAGCTATGCCAGTTTCCCGGAAACAAACTATATAATTCTTTTCGGACTTCGTACAGGTTTACTTCGTCATCAACGTAATTTACAGCTCCACGATTTTCTAAAACACCAATAATGGCAATTTTTACTTTATCGATGTCCGGAAACTCTTTATCTGTGTGAAAAACGACTTTACTCCCCAAATGTTGAGTTGACAATCCATTTATGTATTGAATAATTTCATTATCAACTGGTGATAGAAAATCAAATTCCATAGCTTATTTCTTTTTAGCTGTTGCTTTTTTGGTTGCCGTTTTCTTTACGGGTGTTTTCTTCTCTATTAAGTCTTTTACTTGTTCCAAAGTCAATTTAGTAGCATCAACATCTTTATTTAATTCAATCTTGATTTTTCCTTTGGTAATTATTGATTTTCCCCAACGTGCTTTTTCAACCAAAATACCTTCTTCCTTCCAATTATGGATTACTTTATCGATATTCTTTTGTAGTTTCTCTTCTATCAATTCTTCTACATCAGCTTGCGATAAATTATCGAAGTTGTATTTTTTACTCACATTGATAAAAATACCGTTCCATTTTAAAAATGGACCAAAACGACCTACTCCTTTTTGAACAGGTTCATTCTTATAAGTTGCGATTGGTGCATCTGCTTGTGCTTTCTCATTAATTAATTCCTGTGCACGTTCCATAGTAACATCTAATGGATCTACGCCTTTTGGTAACGAAATAAATTGTTTTCCGAAACGAACATAAGGTCCGAAACGACCATTGCTCACTTCTACTTCTTCTCCTTTATATATACCTAGGTTTTTTGGAAACAAAAATAAATTCAATGCCTCTTCTAAAGTTATGCTGCCAATATTTTGTTCCTGGCGCAAACTTGCAAACTGTTTTTCTTCATCATCTGCTTCTCCAATTTGAGCAACCGGACCAAATTTTCCTAAACGCACCAAAACTTGTTTTCCGGTTTTTGGATCTTCACCTAATATTCTTTCGCCGCTTTCACGCTCTGCATTTTCTCCTACTTCAAGAACATTTGGATGAAACTTATCATAGAACTCTTGCATCATTTTAGTCCAGTTAATATTTCCTTCTGCTATTTCATCAAAGTCTTGCTCTACTTTAGCGGTAAAGTTATAATCTAAAATGGCCGCAAAATTCTTTACTAAAAAGTCATTCACAATCGTTCCAATGTCTGTCGGCACTAATTTCCCCTTATCAGAACCTGTATTTTCTTTTAAAATCTTTTCAGCAACTTTATTTGCCTTAAGCATAAGCTGTGTATATTTTCTTTCTACACCTTCTAAGTTTCCTTTTTCTACATACGTTCTGGCAATGATAGTAGAAATAGTTGGAGCGTATGTTGATGGGCGACCAATGCCAAGCTCTTCTAATTTCTTTACCAAAGATGCTTCCGTATATCTTGATGCAGCTCTTGTATATCGTTCAGTTGCAATGATATTATTGTTTAACAATTTTTCATTCACTTTCAATGTAGGCAACATTCCTTCTTGTTCATCATCGTCATCATCATTACCTTCAAGATATACTTTTAAGAAACCTTCAAACTTGATAACTTCTCCTGATGCCTGAAAAACTTCTGAATGATTGTTTGCTTCAATTTTGACGTTGGTTCTTTCCAACTCAGCATCGCTCATTTGTGATGCTAATGTTCTTTTCCAAATCAAATCGTATAAACGGGCTTGGTCTCTTTCAACATTAACACTGTGTTTCGACATATCGGTTGGACGAATCGCTTCGTGTGCTTCTTGTGCCCCTCTGCTTTTTGTATTGAATGTTCTTGGTTTTGAGAACTCTCTCCCGTAAGATTTAGCAATTTCAGCTTCAGCCGCAACCATTGCTTCTTGTGACAAGTTCACACTATCCGTTCTCATATATGTAATCAAACCGGCTTCGTATAAACGTTGTGCAATTTGCATGGTAATTCCAACAGGTAAATACAATTTACGCGCAGCTTCCTGTTGCAAAGTTGATGTTGTAAAAGGAGCAGCAGGTGATTTCTTTGTTGGTTTTGTTTCTAAATCGGCTACTTTATATGTAGAACCAATATTTTTATTTAAAAAATCTTCGGCTTCTTTTTTAGTTGCGAAGTTTTTTGGCAATTTGGCTTTCACCACTTTTCCGGCTTCGTTGGTGAATTCTGCAGTTACTGAATAAGATGCTACTGGTTTGAAGTCTTGTATTTCTCTTTCTCTTTCAACTATTAGCCTAACTGAAACGGATTGTACACGACCGGCAGATAATCCGCCTTTTACTTTTTTCCATAATACAGGAGATAGTTCATAACCTACCAATCTATCTAAAACTCTACGTGCTTGTTGGGCATTAACTAAATTATAATCTATTTCTCTTGGATTATCGATGGCCTTTAGAATGGCGTTTTTAGTAATTTCGTGGAAAACAATACGTTTTGTTTTGGCTTTGTCTAATTTTAATTCTTCAGCTAAGTGCCAGGAAATAGCTTCTCCCTCTCGGTCTTCATCGGAGGCTAACCAAACCATTTCGGCGTTTTTGGATAGGGTTTTTAATTTGGAAACTAAAGCTTTTTTATCACTGGAAACCTCATATTTCGGTTTGAAACCATTTGCTACATCTACACCTATTTCTTTGGAAGGCAAGTCGGCAATATGCCCGAAGCTTGACTCTACTTGAAAATCACTCCCTAGAAATTTTTCGATGGTCTTGGCTTTTGCTGGTGACTCAACGATAACTAAATTCTTTGCCATATCCCGATTGTTTATGTCGGCAAAAGTAAACGTTTTTTTTAAATTTCCGTTTTACTGTTATTTTTTAACGATTAATGTCAAAATAATTTTTTAAAATTATAATCAAATCATTCTTTTTCACATCCTATAACTTTTGTTAAACAACTCTGCCATCTTGTCATATTTTACAATTTAGTATTATCTTTGTTGTCCGGATCAGCGAAAACATTAATAAGATACTGAAATAAATTCAGCATAAATGGAAAAGGAAATTGACGAAAAAAAACAAGGCACTAGTCTTGTTTTGGAACACAAAAAAGAAAACACAAAGAAACTATTTATAGAAAGCTATGGTTGTGCGATGAACTTTTCGGATAGTGAAGTTGTAGCTTCCATTTTGACCAACGAAGGTTATAATACCACTACTATATTAGAAGAAGCCGATTTGGTTTTGGTAAACACTTGTTCGATCAGAGACAAAGCGGAACAAACGGTTAGAAAGCGTCTAGAAAAATACAATGCTGTGAAACGTGAGGTAAATCCGAATATGAAAGTGGGTGTTTTGGGTTGTATGGCAGAACGTTTAAAAGAGAAATTTCTTGACGAAGAAAAGATTGTTGACATGGTTGTTGGTCCAGATGCATATAAGGATTTACCCAACTTACTAAAGGAAGTCGAAGACGGCAGAGATGCAATCAATGTGATTTTATCTAAAGAGGAAACTTACGGAGATGTTTCACCAGTTCGTTTGATGAGCAATGGTGTAACTGCTCTAGTTTCGATAACGAGAGGATGCGATAATATGTGTACGTTTTGTGTCGTACCTTTTACTCGTGGTCGCGAACGTAGCCGAGAACCACAAAGTATATTGGCTGAAATCAAAGATTTATGGCACAATGGTTATAAAGAAGTTACGCTTCTTGGTCAAAATGTAGATAGTTATCTTTGGTATGGTGGCGGTTTGAAAAAAGATTTTGATAAAGCCACCGAAATGCAAAAAGCGACTGCCGTTGGTTTTGACCAATTATTAGAAATGGTTGCCATTCAATTTCCGAAAATGCGTATTCGTTTCTCAACATCTAACCCGCAAGATATGCATGAAGAAGTATTGCATGTTATTGCCAAATATCCTAATGTCTGTAAACACATCCATTTACCTGTTCAAAGCGGAAGTGATAGAATTTTAAGAGAAATGAATCGTTTGCACACCAGAGCAGAATATTTACAATTGATTGACAAAATTCATCAAATTATACCAGATGTTAGCGTTACACAGGATATTATTGCCGGTTTTCCAACTGAAACAGAAGCAGATCATCAAGACACATTAAGTCTTATGGAAGCTGTAAAATATGGGTTTGGTTATATGTATTCCTATTCAGATCGACCAGGAACGTTAGCAGGAAGAAAAATGGAAGATGATGTAAAAGAAGAAATCAAATTGCGCAGACTTCAGGAAATTGTTGATTTGCAACGTATTCACAGCGGCATCAGAACCAAAGAATTTGTAGACAAAACCGTTGAAGTTTTAGTTGAAAAAGTTTCTAAAAAATCGGACAAAGATTTATCAGGGAGAAATTCACAAAGCTTTATGGTTGTTTTCCCAAGAGAAAACTATAAAATTGGCGATTTTGTAAATGTTAAAATAACGAATTGTACTAGCGGAACCTTGATTGGAGAAGCTATTGGCTATAGTGAAATGAATTAAAACAATGAATAATTGATAATGGATAATTGATAATTTTAAAAAGCAGAAATTAATTGTCCATTATTAATTATCAATTATCAATTGAATAATATGGAAACAATTCAAAACATAAAACAACGATTTGAGATTATTGGAAATGACCCAAAACTGAATCGTGCTATAGAAAAAGCAATACAAGTTGCTCCTACTGATATCTCGGTATTGGTGGTGGGCGAAAGTGGTGTTGGTAAAGAAAGTATTCCCAGAATTATTCATTCGCTTTCGCATAGAAAACACGGAAAATACATTGCAGTAAACTGTGGTGCTATTCCAGAAGGAACGATTGACAGCGAACTTTTTGGGCATGAAAAAGGCTCGTTTACAGGTGCCAATACTGAGCGTCAGGGCTATTTTGAAGTGGCCGATGGCGGAACGATTTTCCTAGATGAAGTAGGCGAATTGCCTTTGTCTACACAAGTGCGTTTGCTTCGTGTTTTGGAAAACGGCGAATTTATGAAAGTAGGTTCGTCACAAGCACAAAAAACGAATGTTCGTATCGTAGCGGCGACCAATGTGAATTTATTTGATGCTATCGAGAAAGGTAAATTCCGTGAAGATTTATACTACCGTTTGAGTACCGTTGATATTCCTTTGCCACCATTGCGTGACAGAAAAGAGGATATTCATTTATTGTTTCGGAAATTCGCTTCCGATTTTGCCCATAAATACAAAATGCCTCACGTGAAACTGAGTGAGGAAGCTATTCAATTTTTACAAAAATACCGTTGGAGCGGAAACATTCGTCAACTTAGAAATTTCGCTGAACAACTTTCGGTTTTGGAAACTAACCGAGATATATCATTAGCTACTTTACAATCTTATCTTCCTATTGAAGGCAGTTCTCTACCTTCGGTTATTAGTGGGAAAAAATCGGAAAATGATTTTTCTACCGAAAGAGATATTTTATACAAAGTGCTTTTCGACATGAAAAGTGATTTGCATGATTTGAAAAAATTGACATTAGAATTAATTCAAAACGGAAGTTCTAAAGTGCAGGAAACAAACAAGAATTTAATTCAGAAAGTTTTTGGACAAAAAGAAGAAACTATTTCCAATTTTGCTGACGAACCAAGACTGAATGAAATGGCTTCCCAAAATGATGCAGAACAAGAGGAATTTGACGATGATGATGATACAAATTACCTAATGGCTGAAACAATTGACGAAGAAGAAGTATTGAAATTAGAACAAAAAGAAATTGAACTTATAAAGAAATCTTTGGACCGTCATAAAGGCAAAAGAAAAGCAGCGGCAGATGAATTAGGCATCTCTGAAAGAACACTTTATCGAAAAATTAAGCAGTACGACCTGTAAATTTTTTATTTAGTAAATCCTTTTTTATGTTTACGCCACCCAAATCGATTACCATGAAATCAAAGATTATTGCATCAGTATACCTTTCAAGCTCAAATCATGAACACCAATTAATAACTGGCGCTAGTAAAAAAATTATTTTACTTTTTATCATTACTATTACATTATTTTCTTGTATTAGTGAAGACAGTAGTTCAACTGTCAACCCAAATTTATTAAAAAGGGTTGATTTTTATCCGGGGACAACATTTGAAAAACGATGGAATTTTAATTCAGAAGGATTATTAACCAGTATAACCAACTCTAACAACGAATTAATAGAATCATTTGTTTACGATATAAATAACAATATTGTCCAGGATACAAAATATAGTTTGGGTTCGCCGACAGAAAACTACCTTATTACCTACGATTCTAATAACAAGATTACAAGCATCAATGGAAAACAATACAATTATAGTATTTCTGAAAACCGCTATTACTACACTATAGGAAACGAAAGTTTTTCTTGTGATTTAAATACTGATGGCATAGCAACACATTATTTAAATTTCTTTGATTTCCCTGATGAAGGTGATGATGTCCAAACTGAATTTTCTTTTCAATATGAAAATGGAAATTTAATAAGTATGTCAGGTTTTGGAACTAATAGTAGTGATGTTGAAGTAAATTTTAATTATGGAACAGTTATAAACCCATTAAAAACTGCTACACTACCAGTATTAAGGATAAAATCAATACTTGATCCCCATTTTTTTAATAACGGAATTTCTTCCATTAACATCAAAGAAAATCAACGTTATGCCACGGGAGATCCCGAGACTCATTCATTTGGAATGCTATTTTACTCAAATAATAAAATAGAAATACTTACACAAGAAAATTTTTCTAATGGTGTTTTTGAATCTAGCTTTACAAACTCCCATTACTACTACCAAGTTGATGTACTTCCATAATTCAAAATAAAGAATTACTTTAGCGGTCTTTAATTATTACGATGAAGTTTTTAAAATTAATTTCTTTTATTATACTCGCAATTTGTCTCAATAGCTGTTCCGTATATAACTTTACCGGTGCTAAACCTATAGATGCCAAAACATTTCAGGTGAATTTTTTTCAAAATAATGCAGAATTAATTGAGCCCGGAATTGATAGAAAATTTACCATCAAACTTCAAGAAATTATTCAAAATCAAACCAATTTGAGTTTGACGAATTCAAATGGAGATTTGCTTTATGAAGGTGAAATTGTAGAATACCGAATTACACCGATGCAAGCAACAGCTGCTCAAACTGCCGCTGAAAGCAGATTGACTATTTCGGTCAATGTTCGTTTTAGCAACAAAAATAAAGAAGCCGATAATTTTGAGAAACGTTTTTCATTTTACAGAGATTATAGTGGAAATTCACTTCCGACAGGATCTGTATTAAATGATTATATCGATGAAATTTATGAACGTATAACACAAGATATCTTTAATGAGTCTTTGGCCAAATGGTAATTTGATGAACTTAACAGATTATACCTATTTATTAAATAAACCTGATGCTATCAATGATAGGTATGCTGCAACATTGGACAATGTTCTAAGTGCGTTCCCTTATTTTCAAAGTGCCCGTGTATTGAAGTTAAAACATCTTTATAATCAAGACAGTTTTAATTATAATTATGCTCTAAAAGTTTCTGCTGCATTTACAACAGATAGGAGTATATTATTCGACTTTATAACTTCCGATTCTTTTGTTTCTGTCCAAAAAGGATTATATGAAAAGAAACTTGAAGAGTTAATGAACATGAGTGTCATTGGAAGCGAACATATTGTTTTGGAAGCCAATCAGCCTGTGGTAGATGCATTAGAACAATCAATCTTAACTTCCATAAAAAAAGCAACTTCAAATGAAGAACAAAAACCCGAAGAAAAATTAGCCATCGGGAAACCATTAGAATTTTCTAAAAATGAGAAACATTCGTTCCAGGAATGGTTGCAATTATCGCGATTAGAACCTATTATCAGAGAAGAAATTAAGTCATCAATTGATGACGACAAAAAGAAAAAGTTAGATTTAATTGACAAATTTATAGAAAACAATCCGAAGATAACTCCAATAGCAAAAGACGCAACAGTTCCAGTGATTGAGGTAATTTTGGAAGACACTTCACCCTTGATGACTGAAACTTTAGCCCGGGTGTATTTGGAACAAAAAAAATATTCAAAAGCAATTCAAGCCTATGAAATATTAATTTTGAAATATCCAGAAAAAAGTAGTTTCTTTGCAAACCGAATTTCGGATATTAAAATTTTACAACAAAATAATAATTAAGTAATGAGCACATTTACAATCTTTTTAGTATTAATAACAATAGTTTGTTTTTTATTAATCATAGTAATTATGGTACAAAACCCTAAAGGAGGCGGTTTATCTTCTTCTTTGGGTGGATCAACACAAATGGGTGGAGTTCAAAAAACAACCGACTTTTTAGACAAGAGTACTTGGACTTTGGCAGCCATATTAATAATATTAATTTTATTGTCAAGTTTGAGTTTCTCCGGAAGCATGAGCGATTCTAATTCAAAAATCGTTGACGAAAAAGAAAACGTTGCGCCAAAAACAACTACTACGACTCCGGCTAAACCAGTAAAGACTCCAAAAAAATAATTTGTATTACAAAAAAATTATGCCAGCACTGACATGCTGGCATTTTTTTTAGAAAAAATGACAGCTTTAAGTAGATGGCATAATTTCTGAAAACCTAAAAAAAATTCTAATAAAAATAAATAAATATAATTATGGCATTAAACATTAAACCTCTTTCAGACAGAGTAATTATTGAACCTGCTGCCGCTGAAACTCAAACTGCTTCGGGGATTATTATTCCTGACACCGCAAAAGAAAAACCACAAAAAGGAACCGTTGTTGCAGTAGGAAACGGAAAAAAAGACGAACCATTAACTGTAAAAATAGGTGACACAGTGCTTTATGGTAAATATGCCGGAACAGATTTAAAGTTCAATGGTAAAGATTATTTAATCATGCGAGAGGATGATATTCTTGCAATTATATAACAGCTGTAAGCAATAAGCTGTAAGTAATAGGCATGAGAGATTTTAAAAAATATGATATTTGGCAATTAAGTCATTCTTTTACTTTAGAAGTTTACAAAATTACTTCTGATTTTCCAAAAGAAGAATTATATGTATTAACAAATCAAATCAGAAGGGCTGCCCTTTCTATTCCAACCAATATTAGTGAAGGAACAGGAAGAAACAGTGATAAAGAATTCAATCAATTTCTCAATATTGCTCTAGGCTCAGCAAATGAAACAGAGTATCTACTTATCTTATCAAAAGATTTAAGTTATGTTTCAAATGAAAAATTTGAAACATTAGAAATTCAAATCAATACAATTAAAAGTAAAATATACAAACTCAAAGAAAAGTTAACTAGCTTATAGCCTATAGCTTAAAGCTTAAAACAAATAAATTATGGCAAAAGATATAAAATTTGATATTGAAGCACGTGACGGTTTAAAACGTGGTGTTGATGCATTGGCAAATGCAGTAAAAGTAACCTTGGGACCAAAAGGTCGTAACGTAATCATCGGAAAATCATTTGGTGGGCCAACCGTTACCAAAGATGGGGTTACCGTTGCAAAAGAAATAGAATTGAAAGATCCATTAGAAAATATGGGGGCACAAATGGTAAAAGAAGTAGCATCAAAAACCAATGATTTAGCTGGTGATGGAACTACAACTGCAACCGTTTTAGCTCAAGCAATTGTAAAAGAAGGGTTGAAAAACGTGGCTGCTGGTGCCAATCCGATGGATTTGAAACGAGGAATCGATAAAGCTGTTGATGCTATCGTTGCTGATTTGGCAAAACAAGCTCAAGTTGTTGGAAGCGATTCTGAAAAAATAAAACAAATTGCTTCTATCTCGGCTAATAATGACGAAGTGATTGGTGATTTAATTGCTACTGCTTTTGGAAAAGTAGGTAAAGAAGGTGTTATCACTGTAGAAGAAGCTAAAGGGACTGATACTTATGTTGATGTTGTAGAAGGAATGCAGTTTGACAGAGGGTATCTCTCTCCATATTTCGTTACCAATCCGGAAAAAATGGAAGTGGAATTAGAAAGACCTTACATACTTTTATACGATAAAAAAGTATCTTCTCTTAAAGAATTATTACCAATATTGGAACCCGTAGCACAATCAGGAAAACCCTTATTGATTATT
>CANKLK010000017.1 GCA_947482805.1 Flavobacteriaceae bacterium | reverse complement strand
TAATTTCTACAAGTCACAAGTGCTACTTTATCTGGTGTAGGGCGAACCGCTTTGAAAGGGATTATTTTGCTCATTTATTCAATTGATAATTGACAATTAACAATTGATAATTTTTTTTTAAATTATCAATTATCCATTATCCATTGTTAATTATGAAAATTGTTTCGAAACTTTCTCTGCCTTTTTTGATTCTGAATAATCGTAAAAACCTTCTCCCGATTTTACTCCGAGTTTTCCAGCCATAACCATATTTACTAGGAGTGGGCAAGGGGCATATTTTGGATTTTTAAATCCGTCATACATTACGTTTAAAATTGAAAGACAAACATCCAATCCAATGAAATCTGCCAATTGCAATGGTCCCATTGGATGCGCCATTCCTAACTTCATTACCGTATCAATTTCATATACTCCTGCAACGCCATTGTATAATGTTTCGATAGCTTCGTTTATCATTGGCATCAAAATACGGTTGGCAACAAAACCAGGATAATCGTTTACTTCTGTTGGGGTTTTTCCTAATTTCACAGATAAATCCATAATAATTTTGGTCACTTCATCTGAAGTAGAATAGCCACGAATAATTTCCACCAATTTCATAATCGGCACCGGATTCATAAAATGCATTCCGATTACACGTTCAGGATTTACTACTTGTGCTGCAATTTGTGTAATAGAAATGGAAGAAGTATTGGTTGCCAAAATCACATTATGATCGCAAACGTCGCTTAATTGCTTGAAGATTTGAAGTTTTAGTCCAACATTTTCAGTTGCTGCTTCTACTACCAAATCAATTCCGACAACGCCGTCTTTAATGTCAGTATAGGTAATTATATTTGCAATGGTTTTGTGTTTGTCTTCTTCATTTATAGTTCCTTTAGATACCATTCTATCAAGGTTTGCAGCAATTGTTGCCATTCCTTTTTCCAATGATTTCTCTGAAACATCAATTAATTTTACGGTAAAACCGCTTTGAGCGAATGTGTGGGCAATTCCATTACCCATAGTTCCTGCGCCTATTACAGCTATTGTTTTCATATTAAAATTTAAGTTTAAACCTTTAAGAAATTGAGAGAAATTAAGATTTAATATCTTAATGGTTTATTTTCTATCTGTACTCTTTTATTATGCTTATTTTTCATTCATACTATTAATAATCATATACGCTACTCGCAATGCTTCAGTTCCATCTTCTAGGGTTACTATAGGAGTTGTATCGTTATTGATAGCATCGGCAAAAGTTTCTAATTCATCCAAGATGGCGTTATTAGCTGAAACTTCTGGATTATCAAAATAAATTTGTTTTCTTTCGCCTTCGGCATTTTGCAAAATCATATCGAAATCACCGGGAACTTCTGGAGCTTCTTTCATTTTTACTACTTCACATATTTTGTCCAAATAATCAACTGAGATGTAAGCATCTTTTTGGAAAAAGCGTGATTTACGCATGTTTTTCATCGAAATTCGGCTTGATGTAATATTCGCAACGCAACCATTTTCAAACTCAATACGAGCATTGGCAATATCTGGTGACTGGCTTAATACGGAAACTCCACTTGCATGAACGGCTTTTACTTTTGATTTTACCACACTCAAAATAGCATCTATATCGTGAATCATTAAATCTAAAACAACAGGAACATCAGTACCACGCGGATTGAATTCTGCCAAACGGTGTGTTTCTATAAACATTGGATTCTCAATCATATCTTTTACAGCAGTAAACGCTGGATTGAATCGTTCTACATGGCCAACTTGCCCTTTAACATTGTATTCTTTTGCTAAAGCTATAATTTCTTTTGCTTCTTCAACCGTTGTAGAAATTGGTTTTTCTATAAATACGTGTTTTCCTGATTTGATTGAAACCTTGGCACATTTGTAATGCGAAAGCGTAGGGGTTACAATATCTATAATATCGACAGCATGAATTAATTTTGCAATAGTATCAAATTGTTTGTATCCAAATTCGGCTTCGATTTTGGCTCCATTCTCATGGTTTTCGTCATAAAAGCCAACGAGTTCGTATTTATCAGATTGTTGTAATAAACGTAAGTGTATTTTTCCGAGGTGGCCAGCACCTAAAACGCCAACTTTAAGCATAAAAAAGTATTTTAAACAAAAATAGAAATAATTGATTAATGGGAATTGATATTTGCTAATTTGTTTTCTATTTTTACCAAATAAATCTTTAACCCAAATTGAAAAATACCAGTAAACATGAAGGGCTTCGTAATCAGCTTGCGAAACTTTTGGAAGATAAAGGAATTACAGATAAAAAAGTGTTGGAAGCAATTAAAATAATTCCAAGACATTTGTTTTTAGATTCCAGTTTTGAAGATTTTGCTTATCAAGACAAAGCCTTTCCAATTGCAGCCGGACAAACTATTTCACAACCTTACACTGTTGCTTATCAAACACAATTATTGCAAGTTAAAAAAGATGATAAAATTCTTGAAATAGGAACGGGTTCTGGTTATCAAACTGCAGTGCTTTGTTTGCTTGGGGCAAAAGTATTTTCAGTGGAAAGACAAAATGAGTTATTTAAAATTACATCAGCTTTATTACCAAAATTAGGTATTCGTCCAAAACATTTGTCATTTGGTGATGGCTATAAAGGATTACCTAATCACGCGCCTTTTGACAGTATTATTGTTACTGCTGGTGCGCCTATCATTCCAAAACCATTGATGGCTCAGTTAAAAATAGGGGGAAAGCTTCTTATTCCTCTCGGTGAAAATGAGCAAATAATGACAATGCTAATTCGAAAAAACGAAACGCAATTTGAGAAGCACGAATTTGGAGATTTTAAATTTGTACCGTTGTTAGAGAATAAGAACTAAAATGATTTTTTTATTCGATCTAAATCACGTTTGGTGTCTTGCTCTTTAAGCGACTCACGCTTATCATAGGTTTTCTTTCCGCGACACAAACCAATATCTAATTTCGCTATTCCTTTTTCATTGGTAAAAAGTTTTAATGGAATAATGGTCAATCCTTTGGTGTCGAATGCTTTCTCTAACTTTCTTAATTCTTTTTTATTTAATAAAAGTTTACGCTCACTTTTAGCTTTGTGGTTAAATTGATTTCCATAAAGATATTCATCAATTTGTGTATTGATGGCAAATAATTCGCCGTTGTGAAATTCACAAAACCCTTCGGTTATGTTAGCTTTTCCTAAACGTATGGATTTGATTTCGGTTCCAGTTAAAACAATGCCGGCAGTATAGGTTTCGATTATCTCATAATCAAATTTGGCGCGCTTGTTTAGTATGTTGATTGTCTTTAACATTGGACGGCAAATGTAATACAAAATGAAGTTTATTGAAAATGATATAGTTAATTAAAAAATTATTAAATTGCCATAGTCAAACCAACAAAACCAAATTATGATAAAAAAAATACTGAGAGTTTCTCTCTTGTTGTTAGTGATTCTTTCTTCTTGTTCAAGAGATGAAAATCAAACTGAAAACGCAATTATCATAGATGCTTCTCAAAAAACACCATTAACACCTGTGCAAATTAATGCTAAGATTGACGAAAGTCTTAACACGAAAGGCACATTCAATTGGAGTGAAGCGTCATCTCATTTACTTTGGAGCGCCGTTGTAAACGGTAATAATATAGTTACCATTGGCTTTGGAAATTCGAAGACCAATTTTGAACGTGTAAAAACAGCTAATAATGCTAAAATTCAAAACAATTTATTGGCGATAATTATGAAGTATGAAGGTACTACTTTAGACAAAATACTAATTACTGCCGATATTGATTTGAATTTGATGGACGTTATTATTGAAAAGCAAGAAACTATAATTGCTCTAAGACAATCTAAATACATTCGCTATGTTGAGCCTGCTGATTATAGTTATTTGAATGTTCGTAATGCTGAAAGTCGTTCTGGTTCCCCTTCAAATTCAACAAATTCATCTTCAAGTTCAGGTTGCGGTTATGAATCACAAACATTAGCTGCTGCTGATTTTACTACTACAGCACCAAATGCAAAAGTGCCTTGGAACTTTGCTCAACACAACATTCCGAATGCTTGGAGTATTAGCACAGGAAGAGGAATAACTATAGGTATAATTGATACAGGAATTTCGCCGAACCAATCATTATTAGGAGCTAATTTTAATAACGGACTTTCTACAGGAAGAACGATACAAAAAAATGGAGTTTATATAAATTCTATTTGGCCTTGGACTACCACTACAGATGGCGTAAATGATTTATGTGGACATGGAACGAGTATGGCTTCTGTTGCTGCATCTCCTAGAAATGATAGAGGTTTGCCTGTCGGAGTTGCCTATAATTCAAACTTAGTTACCTATCGTGCAGCAGAAAATGTTGTAATAGATGGTTTTCAAGAGCAAGAAGCTGTCAAGAAAGCTTTTACAGCTTTAGGTAATAATGCCAAAGTCAAAATAATTTCGATGTCTATGGGTCACATTTTCTCTGTTGGTAAAATTGAAGATGCCATTAAATTTGCTTATGGCAAAGGAAAACTAATCTTTTGTGCTGCAGGAACTTCAACCAGTTTTACTACTTTTGTTGGCGTCATTTTCCCTGCCTGGATGCCAGAAACAGTTGCTGTTACTGGAGTAAAAGAAGGAACTACTTTGCAAGCATGTAGCGATTGCCACACAGGTAGTAAAGTTGAATTTACGGTAGCAATGCAAAGAGCTACTTCTGGAAATACAGTTCCAATAAGTAGTTATTATGAAAATCAATCAGATTATGTTGGTGGTTCTTCGGTAGCTACAGCAACAACAGCTGGTATTGCGGCTTTAGTTTGGGCTAAAAATCCTACTTGGACAAGAGATCAGGTGTTGACAAAAATGAGACAATCGGCCAATTTATTTCCAAATAGAAGTTCAGAATATGGTTTCGGCAATGTGAATGCTTTTTTAGCGGTTCAATAGTTGTTCAATTACATATTTAAAAACCATCTCAATGATTACTGAGATGGTTTTTTTATAACTTATATTTCTCTAATTTTACAATATGCAAAACAATACCTCAAAAGATCCGCTTCACGGCATTACACTACAAAGAATACTCGAAATTCTTGTAGATTTTTATGGATTTGATACATTAGGAGAATTAATAAAAATTAAATGTTTTACTGATAATCCAAGTATTAAATCTAGCTTGACTTTTCTGAGAAAGACCGATTGGGCCAGAAAAAAAGTAGAAGAATTGTACGTTAGAACTTTGCCTAAACTCAGCAACTAACTATTATTTAAAATTTCTATTTAACAAAGAATAAATAACAGTGTACTATAAATTCATTTTCAATTAAATTAGTTTCGTTTAAAAAGCCTTATTTTATGTAATTATAGAATTTCAATACTGTATTTAAATTCTTTTGAAGAATTACTTTCAAGCAATTGAATTCCCTCTTTCTCCATAATATTTCCAGTAGTATTCAAAACATCGGAATAGCCAACCCAAGGTTCTAAGCATATAAATGGCGAATTGATTTTTGTCCAAATTCCAAAATTCGGAAAATCGTTAAAAGCAAAATTCAATATTGGAAGCCCAGTTTCGAGAATTTGGATTTGTTTTGACTTTAATTTTTTAAAAATCAAAGCATCATTTTCAAAAAGAGAATAGGTTAGGGGTAATCTGTTTTTTACTAATTCTATTTGTTTTGTCTTTTCTGAGAGCAAATCATTATCCAATTGATAGCAAGTTAAATTTTCATCTGTTTCAAATTGCAAACTATAATCTTCAAATTTTTTAGGTAAAGCAAATGCAGGATGGCCACCAATTGAGAAAGGCATTATCTCAAAACCTTTATTAATGACCTGATAATTTACGTATAATATTGAAAAGTGTAAAGTGTAAATTATCCGCAATTCAAATTCAAATGGAAATCTTTCTTTGGTTACTTCATTAGATGATAATGATAGAATTACCATATTTTCAGTAGAGTCAATCAAATTAAATATCATATCTCTAGCAAATCCATGACGAGATAATGTATAAGGATTATTTTTATAAGTATAAGAATCGTTTTTTAATGTACCAACTATTGGAAATAGGATAGGAGAGTGCTTCCCCCAAAAAATTGGGTTTCCTTCCCAAATGTATTCTTTACTTGAATCAATTTTTTTTAAAGAAACCAACTCAGCTCCTTTATGATTAATTGTTGCAGAAAGTTCTGAATTGAAAATAGTTGTTGTCAAAATAGTTGTTTATTATAACACAAATATATTTTATAATCCTAAATATTAAATTATAAGTTTTTTTGTTTTTTATAAAGTTAATGAGAATATAAATATATGTTAAAAAGTAAGATTATTACATTGTTTATTTTTAAATATATGTATTTCATCGATTTTATTTGTTATTTAGTCGATAAAACATGTAATATTGTTTAACAAAATAAAGCATTACGTTCTTTCAAAATAAATAATATAAAGTGTTTGCCCCACATCTACTTTATTAAAAAAAACTGTCAATATTAATCGAGATAAAGTGTTTGCCCCACATCTACTTTATTTAAAAACTTAACCTACTAACTATGAAAGCAAAAATGTTTAGAGCATTGTTGCCAATAGCAATTGTGTTCACAATGATATCTTGTTCTTCTGATTCTTCAGAAGGATCTTCGACTGATAACAAACTTGTAACTACTTATAATTACAATGATTCTGAGTTAAAAGTTATTACACTTGTTAATAATTATCGTCAAAGCATTGGATTAAATACCCTTGAAGTAATTAACCACATCTCCTATAAATCACAAGAACACAATATTTATATGATTGATAATAATTTGATAACCCATGATTATTTTCAGCAAAGAGCTAACAATTTAGTTGATGTATTAGGAGCAAAAAGAGTATCTGAAAATATTGCTTACAATTATCAAACACCTGAAAGTGCTATGAGTGCCTGGCTAAACAGTCCTGGCCACAAAGCCAACATAGAAGGAGATTTTACTCATTTCGGAATATCAATTACTATTAATGAAACAACTGGAAAAAAATATTACACGAATATGTTTATAAAAAAATAATAATTTGTTTAGTTTGATTTTAATGTGCTTTAAAACCCATTCATAAGAGTGGGTTTTTTATTTAAAACCTAATCTGGATTTTAATTTTAGGAATAATAATGCGATTGAATAAGCATCATCTGATGCTGAATTTTTTTCATTTAAAGGTAGTTTATAATGCTTTATTAAATCTTCTAATGAAAATGATTTGTTTGTTATGTCCATTAATTTTTGATGCATTATTTCTATGTCTAATGCTTCATTTTTTAATTTTCCGCATTCCATTTTTTCTAGTACATTATTTATCATTTCGACGTCAAAATAAATTCGATGTCCTACTAATACTGCATTCCCTATATATTCTACAAAAGCTTGCATCGCTTGGGGTTCAGCAAGCTTAGATAATTTGCTTTCAATTAGAAATTCATTTGACAATCCGTTGTCGTGAAGGTATTTATATTGCAGAATTACCACTTCGAAATTATCTCCAATTCGTATAATATCATTCACAACTGCCACGGCTCCAAAGGATAAGATGACATCTTTTTTCGGATTTAAACCAGTAGTTTCTGAGCTTAAAACTACATATCTGTTCGATTTACTTTCAAACTTTGCTAAATATGATTTCCAAAAATCAGGATATTCTTTACTGATATTTTTTATCCAATCTATCATATTATGAAAATTGCGTTAGTTGAAATTTATCTTTTATTAATTCTTCCAATTCTTTCATTGGAATTAAAGCGTTTTTCAATTTTTCTTTATCAACTTTTAAAAGCTCATCAATGTTAATATAATCTCCAGTAGTATCATTTTTTAAGCCTTCAAGTGTTCTGAATTTCGATAAAATTAAAAAGGCATCGGCACAATTTAAATAAATTTCAGAAAATTTTGGATCGGCAATAGCTAACTGTTTAAATCGTATATAAGTATTGTTTATTCCTTTCAAATTCAAACTTATTGCAAAAAGTCTGGCTCCATCAACTAAAGGCATGATTGCTCTGTTTTTAATATCGAATTTTCCTTTGTTTTCGCCTTCTTCTTCTAAATTAAATTTCTTAAAAAAGTTTATTGGTGGATTTTTTCTTAGGGCATCATTTCCAAGATAGTCAAAGAATAAAGCATTGTTTTTAGTGTTCTTTAAAATCAAATCATCAAGCGTATCTTCAATCTTGCCTTCACCAAAAACAAGTTCATAATCAAAAAATATACTGCTAATATCATTTGACTTTTCGCCTGGTGTTTTCATCCAATTGTTATATTGTTTTATCCAATCTGACATTGATTTACACCAAAGCACATTGCTGGCCATGTGACCATTTGGACAAAAATTATAACCTACTTTTTCTAAAATAGAAGTAGCTCTTTTAGCTAATTTTAAAAAGTAATCTTTAATATCTTTATATTTTTCTGTCGCGACATCTTCAAAAATTAAAATACTGTCCTGATCAGTTAATAAAAATTGCTCTTTTCTTCCTTGACTTCCAATGCTGAACCATGCAAATCGGGCTGGAGGAGAGCCCAAATCAAGAATTGCTAATTCGATTGAACGTTTTATAATGGCAGTAATAATTTCACCCGAAATATTGTAAATATGAGGTAAAGGAATGTTTTTGGCTATAGAAGATTGAATTAAATCGGTTAATTTTTCTCTTACAAGTTTAAGTTCTTTTGGTGAAAGAGAACGTTTTATTTCCTTAATTAAAACACCAGGATTGTTAGCCTGTGCAACAATTAAATCGTGCTCAGAAATTACTCCTTTAACATCTGATTTGTCTGAACCATCTATTGTTACACAAAGGTGACTTACATTATGTTTTAACATTAAAAGTTGGGCTTCGGCTACAGAAACATTTTCAGGAACAGTGATAACCGGGGAAGACATTATCCTATCGATTGTTGAAATAAGTGGAAACCTGCCATTAGCAATTTTAGATCTGAAATCACTATCAGTAACAATCCCGATAGGATGGCTTTGCTCGGTAATCACAACATTATCGGTGAGGTTTTCGGTCATTAATTGCGCCGTATCCTTGACTATGGCCGTAATACTGACTTTTAAAGGTGTTTTGTTGTAAGCTAATGATTGGAAATATTGTATTTCATTTTGTTGACCATCAGTATAAACATTATCTGTAATTAGTTTTCCTCGATTTTCTTTATCAAAAGGATTTCTAGTGTTTGTTGCAAAACTTTCCAATAAAAAATCCAAAACCTGAGGATTTTGAGCTACAAAAGGTTTAAAAACGGCTATCGGAATTGCATATACAATACAATCTTCACGAGTTTTAGCAGTCATCATGTAATTATTTTTGGCAAAAAACGGACGCAAACCAAAAACATCTCCAGGATAACATTTGTTCAAAAGTGTTTCTTCGGCATCAGCAATGACAGAAAGATTAATCACGCCAGTGGCAACAACATAAAAGCTGTCATGAAGTTTATCATTGATTTGAAACAGTGTTTTGTGTTTATCCAAATTTATAACACCAATACTTGTAGTAACCTGAATTAGTTCTTCATGACTCAGGTAACTAAAAGGCGAAAATTCTTTTAAAAAGTTGGCAATATTCTCGGCAACAGAATTACTCATGGGTATTTTTTATTGAATAAATTATAAATTATATTAAACAAAAATAGTAAAGCTTTGGGTAAGAAGAAGTCCATTGTTAAAAACATTTTAAAACTAATTGATAATAGAACATCTGAGTTAAAAAAATATTCTATTTTACATAATATAAATTATAGTTCAAATAATATATGTATTTATAATTTAATATATTATACTTTAACTATTTCAATATTAACACTATAAACCACCTTTTATAAAGTTATAATTCTAAAAATTAAGTTCTCTAAACTTTTTTCCAATAGCGAGACTTAATTTTGTTTTATAATCTTCAATTAGCCATTCACGATAATTTTTACTTGTTTTACCTAAACAATTTACAAATCGTCTAACACGACTTTCTATATCATCTGTCAATAATTTTGAGAGCATTCTTGCCTGAACCAATTCAGATGTATTTTCGACACACATTAAAGCATGTTGTTGAATAGATTTTTCAAGCACTTCTTTAGAACGCAAATTTTCAGAAACCCCTTTTTTAAACTCTTCTTCGATATTAATAGTTATATCAGATGTTTTGGAGAACATTTTTCTAATGCTTTCAGGCATACTATATTTGAAGTTATTTTCAATTTCGGCATCATCTCTTAGGTTTTCTAAATAATATTCAGGAGATCTAAAAATATGTTGCCAATCAACAGGGTCATTCCATAAACCAAATCGCAAGGCATTATTTCCTAAATCGATAACTGTAAAACTATCTTTATTTGGTAATTTTCTAGATCCTCGACCAATCATTTGAAAATATAATGTCAATGATTTTGTGGCACGATTCAAAATAATGCTTTCAACTGTTGGCTCATCAAAACCTGTAGTCAAAATTCCAACAGAAGTCAAAATAGCATCAGGTGTTTTTTTAAACCACTGTAAAATATCTTTTCTGTCTTCGACAGATGTAGTATTGTCTAAATGTTTTATTGGATATCCGGCTTCTCTAAAAGTTTCATAAACATATAAAGAAGTGTTGATTCCGTTATTGAATATTAAAGTCTTCTTTCCTAATGATTTTTCAGTATACGAATGCAATAATTTCTCCTGCATTACCATATTCATATACAAATCATCAGACGATTTGACAGTGTAATCTCCATTAATTCCAACTTTTAAAGAGGTTAACCCAACATCATAACTATAAGTAGTTGCTTTAGCCAAAAATCCTTTATCTATTAATGATTGAATCGTATCACCAACAATGAGTTCATTATAATTTTGGTGCATTGGTAACTTAATATTTGAACTTAAAGGTGTTGCAGTAACACCTAAAATGAAAGATTTTTTAAAAGAACTCAACAGTTTTCGAAACGAATTGTAATGAGCTTCATCAATAATAACTAACCCTACATTGTCAATTAAAAGTTTTTCATCATTCAAACGATTTTTAAGCGTTTCTACCATTGCTACGAAACAAGAATATTCATCCTGATCAGGCAATTCTTTTATATTACTGTTGATGATTTTGTTTTTTACATCAAATCCTTTGAGCATTTTTGAAGTTTGCTTACAAAGCTCAATTCGATGTGTTAGTACCACCACTTTTTTGTCGTATTGCGATATATATCGTCTGACAATTTCTGAAAAAATTACCGTTTTTCCACCTCCAGTTGGCAATTGGTATAACAAATGATGATCACTCGGTGCATTATCTAATCGGTCAAAAATTTTGTCGATATCGCCCTTTTGGTAACCGTAAAGCTCCTTTTTTTCTTCAATTTCAGAAATAAAATTCTTTTTAGACATGGCGATTTGTACAATTTTGCAAAAGTACATCTAAAAAAGAGTTAACACCAAAATAAAAATAGTTATTTACAAAAAAAATACTATTCAAAGCGTTCCACTATAGCATTGAATTCATATTGATTAGACCAATTTTGATGATTAGTTTCATCGTTTATTGCCACTACCCTACTTTGAAATTCATTAAAAATACCATGTTCTATTAAAAAACTAACGGCTTGCTGGAAAGAAGTCAGCATACTTTTAAAAAACAATTCTTGTTTTATAGTTTTTTCAGCAGAAAATGTTTGAGCAATCTCAATATTGTAAAGCATTAAATCAGCTATGATAAACACATCAACGCCAATAGATATATAGTGTTTAATGAATTTTTGAGCTACAGAACGTCGCATTTTGGACTTTTTCCCTTTGATTGGAAAATATTCGTTAGCTATTTTAAACTTGGCTTCTCTAACTAATTTTTCCTCATTGGGATTGAACACAAAATCATAATAGACTTTTACATTACTAAACTTATCATACAATTCAATAATTTGTGCTTCCAATTGCTCTTTATTAAGTTCGTTTAAGTATTTTTTTAAATCGCGTTTACTCATCATCTAATTATTATCATTACAAAAGTAAATTACTTTATGCTTAATGACTTCTATAATCGATGATAATAGTTATTTTTGTAACATAAATTAAAAAAAAATGACCAAACTTTTCAAATTTATTGCCATTGCTGAAGGCATTTCATATTTAGCGCTTTTTTTTAACATGTTAGTTGTTAAACGTTTGAACCCCGAATTGTATAAATTGTTACTTTATCCGATAGGTATGGCTCATGGACTACTATTTATTTCTTATGTTACCATAGCATTCATAATATGGAAAAATCAGAAGTGGACAATTATAGAGTTTTTAATAGTACAGTTGGGATCACTTATTCCTTTTGGAACTTTTTATGTTGATAAAAAATACTTGAGAAATGCATAAACTAGTTGAGAAACTATTTAGTTGGTGTTATCCGCTATTAAAGAAATTGGATTTGGGCGAAACCATTTCTTCTTATTTAAGTTTAGCGACTAACATTTTTATCCTCACTGTTTTAACCTATGTGATCTATTTGATTTTTAGTTATATATTGGTGCGAACCATGATTATTCTGGCTCGAAAAACAAAGACAAAATTTGACGATTTATTAGTTTCCAATAAAACAGCTAAATACATTGCTCATTTAATTCCGTTATTATTTATATACAAAAGTGTTCCAATAATCCTTGAGAACTTTGTGTATTGGGAATCAATTTTCGGAAAACTTGTTGAAATCTATATTGTACTATTAAGTTTATGGATTATTAAAACCATTTTTAATGCACTACGAGATCATTTAAAACAAAACCCAAGATATAGCGATAAACCAATTGATAGTTACATTCAGGTAATTATGATAGTGTTGTGGCTTTATGCATTTATATTTGTTGTTTCCAAAATTTTTGATGTTAAAACAGGGACAATGCTTGGCACCTTTGGAGCTGTTTCTGCTATAATTATTTTGATATTTAGAGATACTATACTTGGATTTGTTGCAAGCGTACAAGTTTCATTGAACGATATGGTTCGCATTGGCGATTGGATAACATTTGACAAATTTGGTGCTGATGGAGATGTAATTGAGATTAATTTGGCAACCGTAAAAGTTCGTAATTTTGATAATACAACTACCACTATCCCAACTTACAGTATGATTTCAGACTCTTTTAGAAACTGGCGTGGTATGTTAAATTCAGATGGACGCCGAATTAAACGACATATTCTAATTAAAGCAAGCAGTATTCGATTTTTAGATGTAAATGAACTTCAAGATTTAAAGAAAATTCAGCTTATAAGCAATTACATAAATCTTCGTCAAACCGAAATTGATAAGTTTAACAAAACACACCACGTTGATAAATCGGTATTAATCAACGGAAGAAACATGACAAATTTTGGGGTATTTCGAAAATATATAACACAATATTTAAGTCAATATCCGGGTTTAAATAAAGACATGGTTTTACTATGTCGCCAGTTACAGCCAACCCCACAGGGTGTTCCATTAGAAATTTATACTTTTTCAAATGATAAACGTTTCGAAAATTACGAATACATTATGGCAGATATTTTTGATCATGTTTTTGCATCAATATGTTATTTTGATTTAGAAATCTATGAAATGCCTTCGGGAAAAAACGATTTCGTTGAATAATCTCTATCTTAACTATTTAATAAAGTATATAAAAGTTGATTTTTAAATGGAAACATTTATATTTGTAAACGATTGTAACAAATTAATTAATAATCGAAAATCAAACTATATGAAGAATTACCAACTTTTAATTATAGCCTTATTTTGTATTTCTTTGTCGTCTTATGCACAAAAAGACGAAAAAGATAATGAGAAAAATTTAGAGCTTACTTCAGTAGAAGCTAACAATGAAATTGTTGGTGACACTTACAATCAATGGTCTCTCGAGTTTGACTTAGGACAAAGCAGAGGTGGAAGACCATATTCTGAAGGTTATTTTGGTAGTGACCCAAGTAAATTTTTAGGAGGTTTTCAATTAAATCACATTGGTTTAGGTGTTAGATATATGTTGAGCCCTAAGTTTGGTTTGAAATCTCACTTTTCTTATGATGATATAAAAAAACTTCCAGGTTCTGAAAGTGAAGACTTTAAATTACAGCACTTACAATTTACATTTGAAGGTGTAACAAATGCAATGCGATTATTTGATATTCAAGAAGATGCAAAAAGATTTGGTTTATTATTTCACTTTGGTATACAAGTATCACAAATGTCTCCTCAAATGAATACTACTGTAAGTAATAACAAAGGAAAAAAAGAATTGAACGGTGGATTGATAGTTGGTGTTACTCCTTCTATTAGGGTTTTAAATGATTTTAGTATTTTTTTAGACGTATCCTTAAATTCAAACATTCGTCAACATTTTAATTGGGATGGAGCTTATTCAGAGCCTAATAATAACTTAATAGGTAGTTTGTTTACTACATCTATAGGTATTTCTTATTCATTTGGTAAAGATAAAATACATGGTGATTGGGCTATTATAAAGGAAATAAATGATAAACGTCTAGATTCTCTTAATAATAGAATTGGAGAAATTGAAACTTTAATGAATGATAGTGATAAAGATGGTGTTCCTGATTATCTTGATGCTGAACAAAATTCAATTGCTGGTGTTGCTGTTGATACCAAAGGACGAATGGTTGATAAAAACAATAACGGCGTACCTGATGAGTTAGAGAAATATGTTAATAATTCTATTACTAATAATAACAATGCTACAGCTAGTATAGCAACAGAAAATGCAGTACTGCAACTTATTAATGATGGATACATTGCAGCTTATTTTGAAACTACCAAAGCAACACCAAATAATGCATCAGCTAGTAATATTGGATTTATTCTTAATTATTTAAAAAACAATCCAGGCAAAAATGTTGAGATTGCTGGTTACGCTGACGAAACTGGAGTAACAGTAACTAACAATAAGTTAGCTAACGACAGAGCTCAGAATGTTAAATCTATATTGGTTAAAGCAGGTATCAGCGAATCAAGAATAACTATTATTTCAAGAGGTGAAGATGATTCGGTAGATAATAAATCTGATTGGGCGAAAAGATTAGTGCGCAAAACAGTATTCAAAATCAAACAATAATTAACAATTAATTATTAATAACTATAATTTACCTCTGTTGAAAAACAGAGGTTTTTTTTTAATTTTAAAAGAAAAATAATGGAAGCTAGAGATACAACAGTGCTTGAACTTAGAGGTGAAACCTTTGGGATGATAAATAATCAATCTTCATCAGAAGAAACATTCCAAAACAAAACCCTTCGTCCAATTCTTAAAATGCAAAATGATTTATTCATTCAAGTATTTATTAATTATGCTGTAAAACAAAAGAATGTGTTTTTTAGTCTGACTCCCGAAAAAAAAATGATTTATATAGAAAACGTTATTCAACGAGACATCAAGTTCAGAAACTCTTTAAAAGGGATGATAATTGCGCTTTTTACATTAGAAGAATATGCTGAATATATTCGAATATCTTCGAATTTGAATAAACGAATGATGAATATGCTTGTTGAAAGATTAAAGAGTCAGTTACAAGTTATTGAACAATAGATTCTAAATTAACAAATATTAAAATCTACTATCTTTAATTTATATGTGATTTCTCTCTTCATTTCATTACGTTCGAAATGACAAATAAAATTACAAGTACTCCTTCTTAATTTCCAAAAAGCTTTTCGCAGAATTCACCAATTCATTTACAATTTGATTTCTAAAAACATCTAGATCATCATATTTTAAATACTTCGCCCAATAATCTTCTGTTAAAACTTGTTTAATAATTTGTATTGTTTTGGCAGTTTCTTTAGCATTTCGTAAGACTATTTTTTCTTGTATATCAGTACTTAATTTATGATAGAAATTAACATCTTGTGTTTCAAAATCTACTTTGATAAAAAATAGTTTTGAATTATCATTATTGGAATAAAAATCGGTCCAATTGGCAAAGCCTACAATAGTTTTTTGGCTTTTGAACTCATCTAATGGAATTAGTCGCCAATGGCAATTGGCAACTCTTCCCCAATGATTAGAAATACGATACAATCCATCAGATGAAAAAATATACTGACTTCCTGATTTACTCTTATAACTAATTTTTAAGTTGTTAATTTCATTAAAAAGTACTTCTTTCCAAATACAGAAAGTATGCGAATGAAAGTTCAGTTTATTATAGATTTTATTTTCCAAAAATAGCAATGTGATTTTTTACTTTACTTCTTAACTTTATTTCGTTTACTCATTATCTTCGACTTCAGAACTCTGAGCTTTTTGAATATTGGCTCTAATTTCTGTATGACGAATTTCTCCTCCTGATGTTCCGACACTTTTGGCTAAAACTACACCAACAATAGCAATTACTAATGCTAGATACGATGTTAATTTAGCTTTGCTGTGATTTTTCAGATTAGCGTAAAGGCCAAATAAAGATACCACTCCTAATACATATAAAACAACAGCCAATTTTTCTGCAATTTCTTCATGTTCGTGAATAATTTGTTTGCCTATATTAGGCATATCTTCGACTATTTCTTCTGCGCCTTCTCCAGTTGACATAGCTATGAAAGCAAAAATCGCAGTAACAATAAAAATAACATAGGATACATTTTTAACTACGTTATTTTTAAAAATTATTCCTGCAATTAAAATTCCAAATCCAAAAATGGTCCCGAGAATTGGAAAATGGTTTACTAGTAAATGTAAGTGTGCGTCGTTCATATTCTTTGTTTTTTTATTTATAATGAAGTCGAAGTTATAACTTTTAAATACTCTTTTAGATGACAAATATCACATTTACCTTATTTAGAATCAATATAGTAATTTCCTTATTTGGCAAAACTTAAAATCACTTTAGTACCAATATTTTCTTTGCTTTTAATTTCTAAATCTATTTGTAGTAATAAGCATAATCTTTTAACAATAGATAATCCAAGTCCGGTACCTTTAATTTGAGGATGTTGATTGGATTTTGAACGATAGAATTGGTCAAATATTTTCTCTAAATCTTCTGATGCAATTCCAATTCCATTATCTGAAATAGTGAAAACTGTTGCTGTCTTTGTTTCTTTGATATCAAAGTTTATAATACCGCCTATTTTTGAATATTTTATGGCATTGGTCAAAACATTATTTACAATAAGCGAAAACAAATACGAATCGGTTTCAATATAATAATCCTTTGTAAATAAAGGTACACAGCTTAGTTTCTTTTCACTTATTATGGTAGAATTTCTTGATACTATATCTAAAAATACAGCATTTAGAGAAACCCTTTCTTTTTTTAATGATTGTTTTTGATTTTCGAATCGTGCCAATAAAAGTAACTCGTCAACCAAATGGTTCAATCTATTAACTTCATTTATACAGAAATCTATTTTCTCCCTATATTCTTCCTGATTACGTGGCTTTCTAACCAATACTTCCAATGTTCCTTTGATTACTGCTAAAGGCGTTCGGAGTTCGTGCGAAGCATCTGAAGTAAATTGTTTTTCACGTTCGATAGCATTTTCTACTCTATCTAATAGATTATTTATAGTATCGGCAAGTATATGCAATTCATCTTTATTTATTGGTAAAGGAATCCTGGATTTCAAATTATCTTTAGTGATAATATTTGACGTTTCAATAATAGCACTAATAGGTTTAATGCTTCTTCCTGCAATAAATCGAGCAATAAGAAACAATACTAAAAGAATTAATGGATAAGCAACCAGCAATATAATAAAGAGGTTATTTAATACCATTACTGAATCTTCCAGGGATATGGCAATAATCATAAATCCTATAATTTTAGTATTCTGATATAAAGGAATTTGTATTTGTCTAACTGAAGTATTTTCTAACTTTCCATCAAACAAAACATTATTAATAGCTTCCGGATAATAGTTTAATTTTTTCTGTTTTAGATTTGGAGATTTATCAACAAGCGCACCCAATTCATCCACAAACTGAATGAATGCCGGGCTGATGTCAACTTTGTTGAACTGTATATTCTTCCAATGCTTTTCTCTAATAAGAAGTACACAATTTTCTTTGACTTCAATTTCTTTTAAGTGCTTGGTAACTTCGGTTTTTATATCACTGTTAACTTTAATATATACGCTAAATCTAACTATGTAATAAATAACAAAAAATACCACAAAAATCAATAGTGCGGTAGTTATGATGTAATTGGAAGCTATTCTATTTTTAAAAGAAAGTTGTTGCATTTTTGTTAATCGTTAGCAATGTAGCCCACACCGCGAATGGTTTTGATATAATCTTCGTCAACTTTGAGGTTCAATTTTTTTCGGATGGCATTCATAAAAACATCAATTACTCCAGTATCATAATCAAAATGAATGTCCCAAACATCCTGAATAATTTGGGTTCGAGAACAAACATTGCCTTTGTTTTTTACTAAATATGTCAACAAATCAAACTCTTTTTGGGTTAGAGAAACGTCACATTTGTTAACCGTTACAACATGTTTTTGGAGGTTAATTTCTATTGGTCCAAGCGTTAGTATTTCCTGCTCTATTTTGTCACGCAATTGCACTTTGATTCGTTCTACTAATTCGTCAAAACTGAATGGCTTTTTTATATAATCATTGGCGCCGGTTTTCAAACCTTCCACGGTTTCTTGAACCGTATCTTTAGCTGTTAAAAAAATTATTGGGGTTTTAGAATTTGTTTCTCTGATTTTTTTACAAACCTCTAATCCTGTCATTTTAGGAAGCATCCAGTCTAACAGTACTAAATCAAATTTCTCGTTCTGAAAAAGTGTCAAACCATCCAAACCATTAGTTGCAGTGGAAATTTGATAGTTTTCTTCTTCCAATCCCTGTTTAAGAAATTGAAGAATTCCTTCTTCGTCTTCTATGATAAGTAGTTGTTTCATTGAATTTATTGTAGATTTTTGGTAAATGTAAATTTAATTTAAAATTTCCAACTAATGCGCATTTTATTTTAATCAAATTTTAATTATCCTTGATATAAACTACTTCTTATTAATATGAGATGAATGGTTAATCCTGCCTTTTTTAATTTACTCAAAAAACAAAACTTAAATTGCTATATTTGAATTCCTCCTGTAGTAATTCAGACTCATTTGAAATCACCATGACACAAAATAATAAACTCCAGAAACAGCTAGAACTAACAAACGAACAAACTTCACCACTCTTCCGAATAATGTCAATTCAGAATAAAGATGAACAACACAGAAGGTATTTTGAAAACAATATTTGTGCTTTTCATATTGGTAATGGCTTTATTCTTTCGGTAGCTCATAATTTGAAAGCAGAAGCCAAACTTTTCAAATCAATTGATAATGGCATTTATCTAACGGATATATTCCCTTATCTGAATCCTGAGCAAGCTCAACTATTTGAAGCTTGTTATCCATTAGACATTTCAACCGGAAAAAGATATTGGAATAATACTAATGCAAATGATTTTCAGTTAGTAATCGACACCCTAAAGCAAATCAATTTTGATACACGCTGGATAACGATGATGGAACGTTCTATTTGTAAGCCTTATTTGGTGATACAATTCAAGAACAATCTGTTTTATAATAATGCTGAATTGAACGCTCATTTTAATGCCACTACTTGTTTTGCTGAACCCAGTATTAATCGGCACACATTTTTAATAGAAGTTGAATTGGTAGAACCTTTTTATAATGAAGATATTGCTTTGTATAAAATGGTAAATACACCACAAGCTATCATTGATGTTATACCAAGTTTGGAAATTGATTACGCTATTTTAGAAGATAATCAGGATAACTATTATTGTCTTCAAAGTTCCCCTACCAGTGAAATCGGTAAACTTTTGAACAAAGCCCAAATTGAAGGTTTTACAGAACATTTTGCCATTTTTCAAGAAAGTATTGGCGGAAACTATACTCTCGAAGGATTACGTTATTTAATTAAAGGTTACTTTAGATTTGGTTCATCGGGCGCTCCTTATGTGGTGTATGACTCCAAAACAAATACCTTTAAAGTAAATGCTATTCAAAGTGAAGCTTGCCCAATACAGCTCTCTATAAATAACCAACGTGACGGAAATTTTCAGTATGTTAATGCTATTGCTTCTCCGTTGCAAGTGATACAGGAAAGACTGGAAAAGCATTTAAATTAAAAAAAAACGCCAAAAAGTAGCACTTTATTTATCTAATAAGCCAATAGCTCAATCAACTCTTTCTCAAATCGTTCCTTTGGCAAATATTGATCTTCTAACGCTTTTACAAATGGAATAGCACTTTCCAAACTTCCCACTCTTCTTACCGGCGCATCCAAATGCTCAAAGCACTGCTCCATTATCATAGCCGAAATATCACTGGCTACACCTCCAAAAAGGGTATCTTCCTGAAGAATTATTACTTTGTTGGTTTTCTTTACCGAGGCAAAAATGGCTTCAGTGTCTAATGGTTGTAAGGTTCTTAAATCTAATACGTCGGCACTTATTTCAGGATGTTTTTCTAAGGTTTCTAATGCCCAATGAACTCCAGCACCAAATGAAATAATGGTTACTTGAGTTCCTTCTTTTAATAAAGCTGCTTTTCCAAACGGAATAGTATAATAATCTGTTGGAACATCTTGGTAAACCGAACGGTATAATTGTTTGTGCTCAAAGAACATCACCGGATTAGGGTCATTAATCGCTGTATTCAACAATCCTTTTACATCATAAGGAAATGCAGGATAAACTACTTTAAGTCCCGGTGTTTTGGTAAACCAGGCTTCATTGGTTTGCGAGTGAAATGGTCCGGCTTGTGTTCCACCACCGCAAGGCATACGCACAACCACATCGGCTTTTTCGTTCCAACGGTAATGTTGTTTGGCCAATAAATTCACAATCGGATTAAATCCTGTGGAAACAAAATCAGCAAACTGCATTTCAACAACCGCTTTATAACCATTAATAGATAATCCCATTCCGGCTGAAACCACCGCACTTTCACAAATTGGCGTATTGCGAATCCGATCTTTTCCAAACTGTGCTACAAAGCCATCGGTAATTTTAAAAGCGCCACCATATTCCGCAATATCTTGTCCCATGATAACCAAATTATCATGACGCTCCATGGATTGGCGTAAGGCATTTGAAATAGCATCAACCACCCTAATGTTTTCTAATTTATTAGAAGGGTTAACTTCCTCAAAATCATAAGTTTTATAAACATCACCTAATTCTTCTTCTAGGTTTGCAGTTACTTCCGGTTCTGCTTGCGTAATTGCCCAATGCTCATCAATTTCATTCTTAATGTCTTTGGTTATTTTGGCATCATCTTCATCCGAAAGCACACTGATACGTTTTAAATAATCTTTATAGTTAGCAATCGGATCTTTAATAGCCCACATATCCATTAACTCCTGAGGAACATATTTTGTACCACTCGCCTCTTCGTGACCACGCATTCTGAAGGTTTTAAACTCCAATAAAACAGGTCTTGGGTTTTCAGCCAATGAGGCTTTCAATTCCGCTATTTTAGTATAAACTTCTAATATATTATTTCCGTCAATAATCTCACTTTGCATACCATATCCTATTCCTTTATCGGCAAGGTTTTCACAGCGGTATTGCTCATTGGTTGGCGTCGACAGCCCGTAACCATTATTTTCGATCACAAATAAAACTGGTAAATCCCAAACAGCAGCGATGTTCAGTGCCTCATGAAAATCACCTTCTGAAGTTGCTCCTTCTCCCGTGAAAACTGCAGTTACTTTCCCGTTTTTCTTTAATTTATTGGCTAATGCAATGCCGTCAGCAACACCCAATTGTGGGCCTAAATGCGATATCATTCCAATGATATTAAACTCTTGGGTGCCAAAGTGAAAACTACGGTCCCTGCCTTTTGTAAAACCTGACTTTTTTCCCTGCCATTGTGAGAACAAACGATGTAACGGAATATCTCTTCCAGTAAAAACACCTAAATTTCGATGCATTGGTAAAATATATTCGTCTTTCTCCAAAGCAGCTGTTATTCCAACAGAGATTGCTTCCTGCCCAATTCCCGAAAACCATTTGGATACTTTACCTTGACGCAAAAGGATAAGCATTTTTTCTTCAATTAATCTGGGTTTGAGAAGCCTCTTATATAAATCGAGTAATTGAATATTGGATAATTCTTTTCTATCGAAGTTCATTTGTTTGTTCAAGTTTTAAAGTTTTCAAAAGTAAACATTTTACCCGAAATTATGTCAGTCAAAATATCGAATATAAGCTAAATATTGTTGCGATCGTTACTATTATAAATTCAAAATATGATTACATTTGTAATTGCATTTTGAAGAAAATAGATTAGAATGCACCTTATTTTAAATAGAAAACAATAAAGTACGGATTGTTTAGTTCGTACTTCATTGTTTTTAGAATTAATACAAATGGATTTACAAGACCAGTTAAAAAAACTATTTCCCGAGCATCAACTTTCTAACGAACCTGAGGAAGTTGAGCATAAAGAGCATACTCTTTTTATCCAGGCAGAACCAATTATTTGCAAGTATGAAAAGCGAAAAGGGAAAGCCACAACTATCATTGAAGGTTATGAAGGTAGTGATGAGGATTTTAAACTAATAGCCAAAGAATTAAAAACCAAACTGAGTGTTGGTGGAACTTTTAAAGATTGCGCTATTATCATTCAGGGAGATTACCGAGATAAAATAATGAACCTTTTAAAAGATAAAGGCTTTAAAGTAAAGCGTGTTGGAGGTTGAGAAATTTATCAGTCGCAGTCACAGTTAGCAGAAAAAATAAACATATAAACTAATAATAAACTCAGCAAACTTTGCGTAAATCTTAGCGAACTTTGCGGTTAATCAAAACATAATGATTAAATCTTCAGAATTAGTACTTAACCCAGACGGTAGTGTCTATCACTTAAACCTGAAACCTGAACATATAGCTCAC
>CANKLK010000016.1 GCA_947482805.1 Flavobacteriaceae bacterium | reverse complement strand
TTATAAAATACAATTCATGTTAACTGTAAATAATTTATCGGTTCAGTTTGGTAAAAGAATATTGTTTGACGAAGTAAACACAACCTTCACGCAAGGTAATTGCTATGGTGTGATTGGTGCCAATGGTGCTGGAAAATCTACTTTTCTTAAAATACTTGCCGGCGATATTGACCCAACATCGGGAAGAGTTTTTCTTGAGCCCGGGAAACGTATGTCGGTGTTGAACCAAAATCATAATATGTTCGATGAGCATACCGTTTTGGAAACCGTGATGATGGGGAACAAGGTTTTGTTTAAAGTAAAATCAGAAATGGATGCTTTGTATGCCGATTATGATGATGCCAATGCAGACAGAATAGGCGAGTTGCAGGTGCAGTTTGAAGAAATGAATGGTTGGAATGCCGAGTCCGATGCCGGTGCGATGCTATCTAATCTTGGTATTTCATCCGATATGCATTATACTTTGATGAGTGAAATGGAAGGTAAACTGAAAGTTCGTGTGCTTTTGGCGCAGGCGCTGTTTGGAAATCCAGATGTGTTGGTAATGGATGAACCTACGAATGACCTGGATTTTGAAACGATTTCGTGGTTAGAGAATTTCCTTGCGAATTATGAAAATACTGTGATTGTGGTTTCTCACGACCGTCACTTTTTGGATGCGGTTTGTACACATATTTCCGATATTGACTTTTCAAAAATTAATCATTACTCAGGGAACTATACGTTTTGGTACGAGTCAAGTCAGTTAGCAGCTCGTCAAAAAGCACAACAAAACAAAAAAGCAGAAGAAAAGAAAGCCGAGTTGGAAGAATTCATTCGTCGTTTTAGTGCCAACGTAGCCAAATCGAAGCAAGCTACTTCGCGTAAAAAGATGATTGAAAAACTTAACTTAGATGAAATCAGACCATCAAGCCGTCGTTATCCCGCCATTATTTTTGATGTTGAAAGAGAGGCCGGAGATCAAATTTTACACGTGCAAGGCTTAGCTGCCTCTGCTGATGGTGAAGTATTGTTTAAGAATGTTGATTTGAATATGGCCAAAGGCGATAAGGTAGTTATTTTCTCAAAAGACTCTCGTGCTACAACAGCTTTTTACGAAATTCTAAATGGAAACTTAAAAGCGGATGCCGGAACATTTGATTGGGGAATTACAACGACACAATCGTATTTACCAAATGATAACAGCGCCTTTTTTATGGACGGAAGTCTGAATCTGGTAGATTGGTTACGTCAGTTTGTAAAAACTGAAGAAGAACGCGATGAGGTTTATGTTCGCGGTTTCTTAGGAAAAATGATTTTCTCGGGAGAAGAAGCATTGAAAAAATGTACCGTTTTATCCGGAGGAGAAAAAGTACGTTGTATGTTATCGAGAATGATGATGATACGTGCCAACGTTTTGATGTTGGATGAACCAACCAATCACTTGGATTTGGAATCGATTACGGCTTTTAATAATTCTTTGAAGAACTTTAAAGGCTCGGTGTTGTTTACCACACATGACCATGAGTTTGCCCAAACGGTTGCCAACAGAGTATTAGAAATCACTCCAAACGGTGTAATAGACAGATACATGACTTTTGATGAATATCTTGATGATGAGAAGATTCAGGAAATGAGAAAGAAGATGTATACTAACTAGTCCTAAATAATCTGTATCGGTTATTTAGGACTAGTCACTTTTATTTCGTAAACGGACTTTCGTAATTAAGTACCGTTTTGAAATGGTTAACTACAAAAGCATGTTCCTCTGGTGGAGTCATTTTTTCGGCAGACTTGTTTTCTATTTTCAGATGGTCGTATTTGTGTTCTTCGCGGATGAGGTTAAATAACTCGGTTTTCGCGGTGGTTGGACCAAATAGAAAAATTTCGTCATAGTTTTCTACAATGGCTATAATGGCTTTGTAAAAGGCTTTTAGTTTTTGGTTTTCTTTGTGGTGTAACAAACTCTCACTGTGTTGCAAACTATCTTGATTGTCTAATCCTTGTAGGTCTGATTTAATTGTTTTTGCTTTGAGTTCCTCAGTATTGTATTCTATTACACGCGCTGTGGTATGGTTTAACCATATACCGACTTTTCTTGTTGCTTTCATATTGTTTGATTTTAAAGATTATTAAATTAGTCTTCGGAGCAAAGAGATTGCCAATTTTGGAATTTAAATTTACAATTTTTTAATGGGAAAAGCTAGGATGATGGGTTTTATTTGGAGGTGTTGTAAAAAAAAACACCCATTCTAAAGTGAGTGTTTGTTGTTGTAAAATAGGAAATTATTAATGCCGTTAGGGAATCAATATAGGTAGTATAGTGATGGTAATAGAAGAAATCCCTTTAGGGATAATATAATCTATATGGCTTATAAAATAGGTATGATTGTATATTTAATAAAATATCAACCCTATGGGATTTCTATACCTGACAGGTCTAGCTAAAATAGGAATGAAATTTTAAAGGGTGTTACACTTTTTGTGTACTTATTTGAATTTGATTGGTTTAGTCTTCTAATAGTACCTCCAAAATACTAATCGCGGCATCGCTTATTTTGGTACCCGGTCCAAATACTGCAACGGCTCCGGCATCAAATAAGAATTGGTAGTCTTGTGATGGTATTACACCACCAACGATGACCATAATATCTTCACGACCGTATTTCTTAAGTTCTTCTATTACCTGAGGAACCAGGGTTTTGTGTCCGGCCGCCAGAGAGGAAACTCCAAGTATGTGTACATCGTTTTCAACTGCTTGTTTAGCGGCTTCTTTTGGTGTTTGGAAAAGGGGTCCAATATCGACATCAAAACCTACATCAGCATAGCCGGTAGCGACAACCTTGGCACCACGATCGTGACCGTCCTGACCCATTTTGGCAATCATAATACGCGGACGACGACCTTCTTTCATAGCGAAAGCGTCGGCTAATTGTTTGGCTTTTTCAAAGCTTTTGTCGTTTTTTATTTCTTTACTATACACGCCACTAAATGATCTGATTTGTGCTTTATATCTGCCGAAAACTACTTCTAGTGCATCACTGATTTCACCCAGTGTGGCGCGGTTTCGGGCTGCTTCTACGGCTAAAGATAACAAATTATTGTCATTACCGCTATTGTCATTCCCGCGTAGGCGTGAATCTCCTGTATTCTCCGTAAATGCGTTCTTAGCTGCTTCGGTTAATTTTTCCAGACAAGCTTTAACCTTATTGTTATCACGGGTGGCTTTTATTTGTTGTAATTGCTCGATTTGTTGCTTGCGCACCATTTCGTTATCTACATCCAAAATGTGTAATGGGTCTTCTTTGTCGAGACGGTATTTATTAACGCCGACAATAATATCCTGAGAGCTGTCTATACGTGCTTGTTTACGTGCAGCTGCTTCTTCGATACGGAGTTTTGGGATTCCGGCTTCGATGGCTTTGGTCATACCTCCTAATTCTTCTACTTCTTCAATCAATGCCCAGGCCTTTTCAGCGATTTCTGCCGTAAGACTTTCTACATAATAACTGCCTGCCCAAGGGTCAACCGTTTTGCAGATTTTGGTTTCTTCCTGTAGAAATATTTGAGTATTACGTGCAATACGTGCCGAGAAATCCGTTGGCAAGGCAATCGCTTCGTCTAAGGCGTTAGTATGTAAAGACTGGGTTCCGCCAAAGGCTGCGGCTGCCGCTTCAATTGCAGTTCGCGCCACATTATTAAATGGGTCTTGCTCTGTTAAACTCCAGCCGGATGTTTGGCAATGCGTACGCAAAGCTAATGATTTTTCGTCATTCGGATTGAACTGTTTTAATAGTTTAGCCCATAACATTCTGCCTGCACGCATCTTAGCAATTTCCATAAAATGGTTCATCCCGATTGCCCAAAAGAACGATAGGCGTGGAGCGAACTCATCTATTTTCATGCCTGTTGCTAACCCTGTTCGTATATATTCTAAACCATCAGCTAAAGTGTAAGCCAATTCGATATCAGCAGTAGCTCCGGCTTCCTGCATGTGATAACCCGATATAGATATCGAGTTGAATTTCGGCATTTTTTTGCTGGTATATTCAAAAATATCAGCAATGATTTTCATTGAAGGTGTTGGTGGATAGATATAGGTGTTACGTACCATGAATTCCTTCAGGATATCATTTTGAATGGTTCCCGAAAGCAATTCTGGAGTTACACCTTGTTCTTCGGCAGCAACAATATAGAAAGCCATGATTGGCAAAACAGCACCGTTCATGGTCATGGAAACCGACATTTCATCTAACGGAATCTGGTCGAACAACACTTTCATATCTTCAACGGTGTCAATTGCAACTCCGGCTTTTCCAACATCTCCCATAACGCGTTCGTGATCAGAATCGTAACCTCTATGTGTTGCCAAATCAAAAGCAACCGATAGACCTTTTTGTCCTGCTGCCAGATTGCGCCGATAGAACGCATTACTTTCCTCAGCAGTAGAGAAACCTGCATATTGGCGGACTGTCCAAGGACGTCGTACATACATCGTTGCATAAGGACCACGAAGGTTAGGGGTAAAGCCTGCTCCGAAACCGATGTGTTCGAGGTTTTCGATGTCGGCTTCCGAGTAGGAAGGTTTGAGTTCGATGCCTTCGGCGGTTTGGAAGTTGTCAGTTGTCGGTTGTCGGTTGTCTGTGATTAAACTTTCGACTAATTGAATATGTTGGATGTTTTTTCTCATAGCTTATAGTTCTTGAGATAAACGTTCCTGTTCTAATTTTTCTGCCAAACGCTTTTCGATAATTGGTACGATTAGGGTTTTACGTGGATTTTGTTTTACAAATGGAAATAACTCCAAATCGTGTTTCATTTTATCGTTCTTGTTCGGATATTTGTTTGTTCCCAATAAAACTTCTTTTCCTGAATCAAACAGTTCCTGTTCTTTAGCAGCGCTTTCGCTAATTTTCTTTTGGATCTTACCTTCTATTAGTTGGGTAATAAAACCGCCTTTTTCTTCAATTTCTTTGAATAATAATAAAGCTTTCTCGGCTAATTGTTCGGTTAAGTTTTCTATATAATAAGCTCCGTCAGCCGGGTTACTAACTTTATCAAAATAGCTTTCGTGTTTTAAAATTAGTAATTGGTTACGTGCAATACGGTCTCCAAACTCATTGTCTTTGTGATACAAACTATCGTAAGTAAGATTTGCTACGGTATCGGCCCCACCTAAAACAGCACTCATGCATTCGGTTGTGGTGCGTAGCATATTCACATTGTAATCGTATAAAGTTTTATTACGTTTTGTTGGTGTAGCGATTATATGGCAATCGAAAGTGTGATTGTATTCTTTGGCTAAAGCGTTGAATAATATACGCAATGCTCTCAATTTTGCAATTTCAAAAAAGTAATTTGTGCCGACCGAAACTTCAATCGTTATCGGTTGATTACTATTTTTGATTCGGTTAAAATATTCATTAATGTGAGCCAGGGTGTAGGCGAGTTGTTGCACCATATTGGCTCCGGCATTTTGATAAATTCCCGATTGAATAGTTATAAATGGAACAGAAGTTTTGTTGCTAATTGCATTCAGTTTTTCGAAGTCTTTTTCCAAGTTTTCGAACCAGTTTCCGTCTTTTGTAAGTTGGCCGATTGGATCAAGTTGGATACAAAACTTTGCATTGTTATTAGTAGCAAATTCATCGATTTTATTTACGAAATCGATTGATAGAAACGGTAAATAAAAAAAATAAGTTGTGTTTTCTAAAGGAAGATTCTGCATTAAGTTAGCTAGGTTAACATTCTCATTTTCAATAGTAAATCGAATGTTTTCAGCGCCACGATTTAACGTATCTATTGCTCTTTTGTTGGAAAGAGCTACATCGTGAACATAGATATTTTGCAGTATGGAAAAAGGAGTGTTGTTTTCCTTCAGCGTATACTTTATTTCCGTTTCATCGTTATGATAAACCGGTTTTACTTTGATTCCTTCCAAACTTTCCCAAACCAAAGTGTCGTTATAATCTGCACCTTTAAGTTCGTATTGAATTTGTTGTTTCCATTGTTTAGAAGAAACGGGTTCGAAAGCATCAAATAAATTATCAGCCATACTTATAAAGATTTTGAATCAGTTTTTTCATCTTTGATGGAATCGCCTTCGAATTCGATGATATAGATGTCTTCGCTATCACGTTTCATATAATATTTTTCGCGGGCGTATTTTTCTATTTGGTCTGGATTCTTAAGTTTTTTGATATTTTCGCTATCCTTTCTGATTTCGTCTTGATAGTATTTTTTATTGTCTTCGAGTTCGTTGAGTTGTTTGTTTAAAATGCGGTGCTCCAGGTAAGAAGTATTATCCAGGAAAAGCATCCAAACGGTAAAAAAAACCAACACAATAACGTATCTATTCCCGAGGATTTTCAGAATAGGATAGGCATTTGTTAGATTTTTAAAGAAACTCATTTTAAGTAATTCTTTGATTAATAACAGCTCTTACCACATCGATAGCCACCGTATTGTATTTATCATTTGGTATTATAATGTCGGCATATGCTTTAGTTGGCTCTATGAATTGTTGGTGCATAGGCTTCAAAGTTGTTTGGTAGCGGATTAATACTTCTTCCATGTCTCGACCACGTTCAGCAATATCACGTTTTAAGCGGCGAATTAATCTTTCGTCTGAATCAGCGTGGACAAATATTTTAACGTCAAATATTTCGCGTAGTTCAAGGTTGGCTAAAATCAAAATTCCTTCAACTATCATTACTTTTCTTGGATGCGTAATTATGCTATCGTCAGTGCGGTTGTGTGTTACGAATGAATACACAGGCTGTTCAATAGTCTCTCCTTTTTTTAAGGCAGTAAGATGATTTACCAATAATTCAAAGTCAATAGCTCGGGGATGATCAAAATTAATGAGTGCTCTCTCTTCAAAACTTAAGTTATGATTTTCTCTATAGTATGAGTCTTGCGAGATTACTCCGACTTCGGTCTCAGGCAGTTCATTAATAATTTGTTGTACAACCGTTGTTTTTCCACTTCCGGTACCACCAGCAATTCCAATAATTAGCATATATTGTTGTGTAGTTTTAGTTTCAACAAAAATAGAAATTATATTGGAAGTTTTTAGAGAAAAGAAAATAGAAAATAGAGAAAAGATGCAGGAGAAAAGAAAAAGTGGGTAATTTGATGTAATGCATATATACGAAAAAAATAAAAAGCTTTTATTTACTAATTAATAATTCTATATTTGCACTCGCTTACGGGGTGTAGCGTAGCCCGGTTATCGCGCCTGCTTTGGGAGCAGGAGGCCGCAGGTTCGAATCCTGCCACCCCGACCAGTAAATCCTTTCTGCAATTGCAGAAAGGTTTTTTTATTTGGAAGAAATAGCCAGCTTGCTTGCGCTATTTCTTCCAAATAAAAAATACATCGCGCTGAAAGCGTGAAAGGATTTACTTGTGATAGAGCCCAAATTTAGGATCACGGAGTAATCCTGCAAAAGGTAATAATGGATTCCCGCCTTCGCGGGAAAGACAAACATCAATGGAAATTGTTTTTTTCAAATAAAAAATACATCGCGCTGAAAGCGCGAAAGGATTTAATTATGATAGAGACCAATACAGGATCACGGAGTAATCCTGTAGTAAAGTAGTATGGATTCCCGCCTACGCGGGAATGACAAAAGCACGATGCTAAGAGCGCGATAGGATTTAATTATGATAGAGACCAAATACAGGATCACGGAGTAATCCTGGTTTTAAGAAGCTTCTCGATATAATTCCGATTTTCAATCGGAATAACTCGAAGTGACGAATCTAAAAACAAAACGTTATCGCTAGCCCCGATGGGAGCGAGCTACCATGTAGCGCGGACAGCGGGACTGCGCATCTTTAGATACGTAAAAGTCGTGCTCCTGACTATTAAACTTTATCTTTTTCAACAATAATCTAATCTTATTCACAAATTGCATTTAGTAATTGGTTTCCGAAGTTTATTTTAAATTGAAAAGTTTACATTTGCAACCAAATAAATTCACATCATGTCAGATACTATTGAAAAAATAAAATGCTTAATTATAGGTTCTGGACCTGCGGGTTACACAGCCGCAATTTATGCCGCTAGAGCTAATATGAATCCGGTTTTGTACCAAGGAACACAACCAGGTGGGCAATTAACTACAACGAATGAAGTAGAGAACTGGCCTGGTAATCCTGAAGGAATAACTGGTCCAGAAATGATGATTAATATTATGGAGCAAGCGAAACGTTTTGGAACAGATGTTCGCGATGGCTGGGCAACCAAAGTTGATTTTTCGGGAAGCGTTCATAAAGTTTGGATTAACGATACAAAAGAAATTCATGCTGAAACCGTAATTATTTCTACAGGAGCTTCGGCAAAATATTTAGGATTACCTTCGGAGCAACATTATCTGCAAATGGGTGGTGGCGTATCGGCTTGTGCGGTTTGCGATGGTTTCTTTTACAGAAATCAGGAAGTAGTGATTGTTGGCGCCGGTGATTCGGCTTGTGAAGAAGCACATTACTTATCAAAGCTATGTATAAAAGTAACTATGTTGGTTAGAAGTGAGAAATTCAGAGCTTCTAAAATCATGGAAGAACGGGTTCGCAAAACGGAAAACATTACCATTCTTATGAATCATGATACGGTTGAAGTATTGGGTGATGGGCAAGTTGTAACAGCAGTGAAAGCAAAAAATAAAACAACCAATGAAATTTTTGATATTCCGGCAACGGGTTTCTTTGTGGCAATTGGTCACAAACCCAACACGGATATTTTTGCAGACTATTTAAATTTGGATGAAACTGGCTATATCATTAACGAACCAGGAACTTCTAAAACCAATGTAAAAGGTGTTTTTGTTGGCGGCGATGCTGCGGATCATGTATATCGACAAGCGGTAACTGCTGCGGGAACGGGTTGTATGGCTGCCCTAGATGCGGAGCGTTATTTGGCCTCTTTAGAATAAAATTACGAATTACGAATTACGAATTACGAATTACGAATTACGAATTACGAATTACGAATTACGAATTACGAATTACGAATTTAGCTGATTAGTTAACTGGGAACTTATCTGTTATATTTTAAATAAAAATCCCGTCTGGTTTTTTGGAACTCGACGGGATTTTTTGTTTTATTCTGATTTGATACTTCTAAGTTGTTTTAGCTTTTCTTTCCAGGTGGCTAATTCTTCTTTTTGTTTTTCAATGTTATCTAATACTTCTTTCACCATTGGATTATCTGCTTTGGCTCTTCCAAAAAACTGAATATTATTCTCCAATTGAAAAAGACTACTTTGTACTTCCTCAATTTTGCGCATGATGAAAACTTTTTCATTATCTAATTTTCTTGAATTCTCTGCCCCCGAAAGATTATCCAATCGATTTGCATAGCGCACCATTTCATTATCTTTCTTGCTAGAGCTTAACTTTTCAAATAAAGCATCTAGAATTTTATTGAATTTACCTTCGATATGTCGGCGTGCAAAAGGAACTTTGCCAAAACTTTTCCAAGTTTCGATATGTGATTTGATGGCATCCAAATCTGCTTTATGCTCACCAATGAGTTCAAAAGATTTTATGGTTTCTAAATACGATTTTTTCTTTTCAAAAGCTTCAATTTCTTCAGCATTTGCTTCCGATTTTTGTTCTTTTAGCTTTTCAAAATATTCGTTACAAGCCCCTCTGAATTCTCCCCAAAGTTTATCAGAAAATTTTCTTGGAACATGACCAATCGTCTTCCATTCTTCCTGAATTTGTTTAAAAAGGGGTGTAGTTGTAGCAAAATCGGTATTGTCTTTCAATTCAATTGCTTTTGCAACTAAGGCTTGTTTTTTAGAAAGATTATCGTTTTGGTCTTTCTTAATATCTTTATAGAAAGAGTTTTTCAATACGTTGAAACTTCTAACCGCATTTTTAAATTCTGTCCAAGTTTGGTCTGTAACTTCCGATGGAACTTTTCCTGCACCAAAGAACTGATTACGTAGTGCTTCTACCTTTTCAATCTGACCTAACCAAGCTGAATGCGAGTTTACTTTTTCTTGTGCTAATATTTCTATTTGAGTAATGATTTCTTTTTTCTTTTCCAAATTAGCCGTTTCTACTTCACGAAGTTTTTCAAACAATTCTTCGCGTTTGTCGTGCATTTGTTTGGTTAACTCACTAAATCTGTTCCAAATCTCTTCACGTTTATCTCTTGAAACGGGTCCAATATCTTCTTTCCAGATACGATGTAAATCCTGTAATTCACGGAAAGCTTTATTAATGTCTTCTTCTTTAACTAATTCTTCAACGCGCTCAATAATTTTGAGCTTTTGAACCAAATTATGTTTAAAATCTAGATCACGGATTTCTCTGTCCAAGTGTAGCACATCATAGAAATTCTCTAAATGAAAGTGATAATTATTCCATACGTGGTTGTATTTGTCTTTCGGAATTGGTCCCGCCACTTTCCATCGGTCTCTGATGTCATTAAACTTCTTTAAAGTAACCGGAATGTTATCCTGACTGTGGATTAGATTTTTCAATTCCTCTACTATAGCCAACCTGTTTTCTAAATTAGCTTTTAGATTGTTTTGTAAACTTTGGAAATGATTATTTTTTTTGTCTCTGTATTGAGAGTATAATTGGTCAAATTTTACTTTTAAAGGAAAATGATAGTGAAAATCTTCCGTTGTCTCCGGATTTTCAGTTAGGAATTCTTCTTTCTTTTCATCAATTAAATGATGGTATTTTGATAGGAATGATTTTTTAAGCTCTTCAACATGGTCTTTTACCGACATTAGTTTTTCTACTAAAACTAATTCGCCTAACTCATCAACCAATTGCTCCATTGACAAAGTATCGTAATCCTGCATTGGAATATCATGGCGATCTTTCAATGTTTCATCTTCGCTTTCCTCTGCGTTTACTTCTTCAATGGCATTAATTACTGATTGGCTGTCATTTTGCTGCTCCTGATCGTTAATGCTCGAGTCAGTAACTAAAGTGCTATCAGCAATATGCACTTCGGTCAATTCAACTGTAGCTTCTTTTACTTCAGTTACAGCTTTTGGTTTAGTTTTTTTTGGTTTAGGTACAACTGTTTCTTCAACAAGCGCTTCTGTTTCTGCAACAACTTCAAGTTCGTCTTCAGTAAGAGGTTCAGTTAAAATGGCAACTTTTTCTTCAAATACTTCATTAGCTTGTTTTTCAACAGCAGCTTCTTCTTCTGAGTCAGCTTCTATAACTTCTTCAGTAACATGTTCTTCAATAGTAACACCTGTTTCTACTTCTGCTACAGTTTCTGTTTCTTCTTGATTTTCAACAAGAAATTCTTGATTTTCAGGGATGGTCACTTCATGTGATTCATCGCTTACACTTCCATCTGCTTCAAGCAGGTTATCATTCTTTTCTTCTAACATTTTTAAAATGTTTTAAGGGTTACACATTTTGAGGGCGAAAGATACTAAAGAAGCACTAAAGTTCAAAGAAAATCAATGTTTTCTATACAATTTTGGTGATTTTCCGAGTGCTTTTTCGATTAAAAACAAAAAAACGCTGTTGAATTTCAACAGCGTTTTACTTTGTATTGGTATTGAAATCTAGTTAATCAATACTTTTTTAGTAATAGAATTTTTATCAGATGATAATTTTAAGAAATAAAATCCTTTTGGCAAATTGCTGATAGTGTAGTTGTTATTTTCAAAAGCAGGTTTTTTTATTTGTTGTAAAACCTGACCGTTAATGGTAATAATATCAATTTCATCTAAAGTTATATCAGAAGAAATATTTACAATATTTGATGAAGGATTTGGGTAAATAGAGACTGCATTTAATAAATTAAAAATTGAGTTAGCTAATGGAATTCCCCATACTCTTTCAACAAAAGCGTTATTGTCTATATATGGATTTCTATTATTTTGACGTGCATAAATAGCATTATTCCTATCAATTTCTCTCTGACTTACCGGATCTAGAATATTCCAAGTTAATAATATATTTAAAAATGTTGTAGAAAAAGATTTATCACTGGTCCCGTCAAACATTACTTTTGATAATGAAGAAGAGGTTGTGTAAAAATTGACAAGTTCAGTTTCATATCGTGTTGCAAAATACAATAGCATTCTTGCAATATCTCCTTTAAATTCATCTATAGGTTCGAATACTGTTCCTGTAAATCCAAAAGAATAGCCTGAGTTTAAATTAGATCCTTTTTTAGACCCATTTGAATAAGGATTACCAAGACCATTAACTTTCCCAAAAGGAAAGTCACCGCGTTGTGCATTTAAATATTTATCTGATGGAATTACAAAATGGGCATCTGAAAACATAGGTTGTATTCCATTACCAAAATAGGATTGAGGGATTGTATGTTCTCTATTGTATCTTTCACATTCTGCATTTCCTCCAGTTCCATCATCTTGGCCAACACCATAGGTAAATTCACATTCAGGTCCAGTTGGATTCTCGGTATACAAATCTAGCATAGTTCCATTATTTTCATAATAAAAGTCTTTGTCAGATGTTAGATATGTTGTATATAAACCTCCATATCCTCTATCATTATAATTATTAGTAATAATATTATATAATTGTGTTTTTAAAACATACCCATTGCCCGTTGCGGTAGAATAATATCCCGCAGGAATTGACATTGTAGTATTGGTATTTACTACTTTTTCTTGGGCTGTCAGCAAAATTGTACTACTTAAAAATAGTACGGTAAAGATTTTTTTCATTTTTATTTTTCTTATTTTCTTTCTAACAACGCCATATAAAATCCATCAAACCCAGTTTCTTGGGCAAGGATTTTCGTTTCTTTAACAAACGTAAATGATTTTCCTGTTTCGGTTGTTAAAAATTTTTTAATTTGTTCCTGATTTTCAGAAGGTAAGATAGAGCAAGTTGCATAAACTAGCTTACCACCAGGCTTTACTATTTTAGAATAATTTTCTAAAACTTCGGCTTGTACTTTTTTGATATTATCAATAAATTCAGGTTGTAATTTCCACTTAGCATCAGGATTTCTTTTTAAAACTCCCAACCCGCTACAAGGTGCGTCGATTAAGACTCTATCGGCCTTTTCGTGCAGTTTTTTAATAACTTTTGTAGTGTCAATTATTCGGTATTCGATATTAAAAGCACCGTTTCTTTTGGCTCTTAATTTCAATTGTTTTAGCTTGCTTTCATACAAATCCATGGCAATTAATTGCCCTTTGTTTTGCATTAATGATGCCATATGTAGCGTTTTTCCACCAGCACCGGCACAGGTATCAACAACTCTCATTCCAGGTTGAACATCTAAGAATGCAGCTACTAATTGAGAGGATGCGTCTTGTACTTCGAACAATCCTTCTTTAAAAGCATCAGTTAAAAACACATTTGCTCTTTCTTTGAGGACTAATGCATCCGGTTGGTCTTTAAGAAATTCGGTTTCAATATTTAAATCCATCAAAAGCGAATGTAGATTTTCCTTTGTTGATTTTAAAGTATTAACACGAAGTATAACTTTTGCAGGCTGGTTTTGTGCTGCAATTTCTTTGGTCCAAACTGCCTCACCCAATTCTTTCACACCCAATTCGTCCATCCAGTCCGGAATAGATTCACGCATTTTTCTGATTTTAGAAAGCTCGTCAAATCTTCCTTTTATTTTTCGTTCCGGAGTTCCTTCCAGTTGTCTCCAATCGGGAATTGGATACCCACGTAAAACTGCCCAAACAGCAAAAACTCTCCATAAATCTTCTCGGTTAAAAGGTTCTCTTACTTCAGCAATTTCAGCGTATAATCTTTTCCAACGAACGACTTCATAGATAGTTTCTGCAACAAATTTACGGTCAGAACTACCCCAACGTTTGTCTTTTTTCAAAGCACGTGCAACCACTTTATCAGCATATTCACCTTCATTGAAGATTGCGTTTAAAGAATCGATTGTGGTGTAAACTAAATTTCGATGTAATCGCATAATGTAAAAAAAATAAGCCTGCAAAGATATTCCTTTTTTGTTATGCTTTTCTAATTTTTATTGGTCTTAACATATCACCATTTATTTATTGTATAAATGCATATATTTGATTGATAAAATATTTTTTAGAATGAGATTTAACAATGTACATTACACGATTTTAGGATTTTTATTTCTTATGAACTATAGCTTTGCTCAACCATTTCAAATAGGACATACTAGAGTCAATTTTACAGATACATCGAGAAGCAATAGGGTAATTGCAACTGAAATATACTATCCATCTGATGTTGTAGGAGACAATGTTGCTTTGACTACGGCAACAACTGATACTTTTCCAGTTTTGAGTTTTGGTCATGGTTTTGTTATGACTTGGGATGCGTACCAAAATTTTTGGGAAGCACTAGTACCAAATGGTTACATTATAGCATTTCCAAAAACAGAAGGTTCTTTATCACCATCTCATCTCGATTTTGGTAAAGATTTGTCATTTGTGTTGAACCAAATGGTAGCTTTAGGTAATAATTCGAATTCAATTTTCTTCAACAGAATCAGTATAATGAATGCAGTTATGGGGCATAGTATGGGTGGAGGTGCGTCTTTTTTAGCGGCACAATTAAATTCAAATATAAAAACGTCAGTAAATTTTGCTCCTGCTGAAACAAATCCCTCTGCTATTATTGCTGCATCCTCTATAACGATTCCAAGTTTAATTTTTGCAGGTTTAAATGATTGTGTAACTCCACCAAACACAAATCAAATTCCAATGTATAATGGGTTAGGTAGTTCATGTAAAACTCTGATTAATATAATTGGCGCTAGTCATTGTCAAATGTCTAATAGTAATAGCTTATGCAATTTTGGAGAATTAACTTGTACACCTACAGCAACAATTACTAGAAGTGTGCAACATGCTAAAATTTTTAGTTATTTAAGGCCGTGGTTGGATTATCAATTGAAAGGAATTTGTACTCAAGGAAATTTGTTTGACACGCAATTAATTGAAGATACTAGTGTAACCTTTTTAAAAAACTGTATTCAGTGTAATCCATTAGAAAATGGTTTTTCGAATACTATTGAAGAAATAGTTTTTTATCCAAATCCGGTAAAGGAGACATTTGTTATAAATGGTTTGAACCTTACAAAATATCAAATTAAAATATTCGATATAAATTTAAGAAAATTAATCGATTCTAATTTTGTTGAAAATTATAGAATTGATACTTCAAAATGGACTACAGGGATGTATTTTTACGAATTGATTTCTGATGAAAAAATTAAAAAGGGCAAATTTATTAAACAATAGTAATTTAAATTTGTCTTTTTATAGATTACAAATGAGAATGATTTTCAATACGTTTCATATCAATTTTTTCTGGCGGATGAAGGACCAATGGGAATTGTTCAATTTTCACAGAACTACTATCTAAACCAAACCCTTTTTCTTCGGATAAACTTAGCTTTTTCATAATGAAATAGGTGTTCATTACCACTTTTTCAAAGAAGGTTAAATCGCCATCATTGGATAAGAATTTTTCAGAAAGCACAAATTTAAAGTCGCCGATAATATTGTTTTTACTAAGTGATTCATAGCGACTTGTGATATCTACTTCACCGCGATCCACCATTTCTTTAATTACCTGTTTGAACATTAAATTAATTTTGGTAGGTTCTCTGAAACCGAGATTAAAATCGATTCTGTATAAATCATCTTTAATAATTTCAGTTACTTTATATTCTTTTTTATAGGGTTCACTTAATATATTCACGTGAATAAACCAATATAAATCGGCTCGTTTAGGACGTTTTTGAAGAATAGAGTACATCACCTTTTCTTCAATTTCGTCACTTCTGTTTGAGTTAGTCATGTAGACTAAATGAGTAGCATATTTTGGTATAGATAAGTCAACACTTAATTCGGCAAGCACTTTTTTATAGTCATCAATTTTGACTATTTTGGTGTAGTTTTTACTAATTTGTTTGGCTAAATACCAGGTAGCCATAACCCCAATTAATCCTATTGCGATAATTAAAGTTACAAAACCACCATGTAAAAATTTTACAATATTTGCATATAAAAAACTAAACTCAATAGCTAGATATAATGTTATTAAAGGAATAATAAAATATAATTTCACTCTTTTCATTATTAAATAAAAATTGAGTAAAATAGTCGTCATAATCATACATAAAATGATTGCTAACCCATAAGCATGTTCCATGTTTGACGATTCTTCAAAATATAATACGATACCAATACATCCCAATAATAAAAGCCAGTTGATTGATGGAATATATAATTGACCTTTGACTTCAGTAGGATATTTAATTTTTACTTTTGGCCAAAAATTCAAACGCATCGCTTCATTAATTAGAGTAAATGAACCGCTAATTAATGCCTGTGAAGCAATTACTGCAGCCATGGTTGCTATTACAATACCTATAGGTAGAAACCATTCAGCCATGATAAGATAAAATGGGTTTCCACCTTTTCCTCCAAGTTCAGATAAAGTGGATCCTTCGTGATTTATTAAATAAGCGCCTTGCCCAAAATAATTTAACAAAAGCATAACTTTTACAAATATCCAACTCACTCGGATATTTTTTCTTCCACAGTGTCCCATATCTGAATATAACGCTTCAGCTCCAGTAGTACAAAGAAAAACTGCACCTAATACAAAAAAACCTTCTGGATGAATTTTCAATAACTCGTAAGCATAATAAGGATTAATAGCATGAAAAACACTAAAGTCATTTAGGATTTGTATAGTACCTAATATGCCAAGCATGGCAAACCAAATTAGCATCATAGGGGCAAAAAACTTGCCAACAAGTTTAGAACCAAATTGTTGAATGGTAAATAATACTATAAGAATTCCAATTACAATTGGTATTGTATTTATTTCTGGATTAAAATTTCGTAATCCTTCTACTGCTGAGGAAACAGAAATTGGAGGTGTTATAATTCCATCAGCTAGTAATGCGCTTCCACCAATTATTGCTGGAACTATTAACCATTTAATTTTGGTTCTTTTGACTAATGCAAATAAAGCAAAAATACCACCCTCACCATGATTATCAGCACTTAGTGTTATTATTACATATTTTATGGTAGTCTGAAGTGTTAAAGTCCAAAATATACAAGATATTCCTCCCAAAACTACATCTCTTGAAATAGCATGAATTCCAATAATAGCTTTCATTACATAGAGTGGGGAAGTCCCAATATCTCCATAAATTATTCCTAATGTTACTAATAATCCACCGATGGATAATTTACTATGAAGACTCTGATTATGCGAACTCATTATAATATGTTAAAGACTGCAAATTTATAGCTTTTTCAAATACTTGGTTAAGTAATGCTTAATTATTTTTAGAAACAGAGAAGCACTACTACGAGTAGTGCTTCTCTTAAATTTTTTTAAGTATAAACTTTTATTTAACTTCTTCTGTTTCCTTTAGGATTTCCTTCACCTCTTTGAGAATTTCCTCTTTGTTGTGAAAACTCTCTTGGACTTGAATTTCTCCGCGATTCTATACTTCTTTGATTTCCATCATAACCTCTTGGGCTTGACTCGCTACTTAGATCTCTAGAACTGTTTTGATTTCTTACACTTCTTGGAGAGCCAATATCATTAGAATAATTTCTAGTTCCATTATAAGCAACTTCATTTCTATTAACTGTATTTTGGGTTCGTCTGTTGCTGTCTAATTCATATCTATTAGCATAACCGCTATTTCTATATGCAAATGAACGGTTTGGATGTTGTCTTTCATAGCCATTTCCTCTTCTGTTGTTATAGTAATTATTATAAACAATACCACATCTTCTATAATTCACATAATTATAGTAGTGATAATTATTAATGCAGATATTGATGTGACTTTGATAGGTAACTATTGGGAATGGTGTCCATGCAAAATAAAAGCTAGGATATAAACCCCAATTCCAAGCAGAATAGTACGGACGGTAATTAGAAACCCAAAACGAGTTGTAGATTACTGGAGTATAAGCATAAACCGGCTCGTATATATAATTATCTCCATACATAAATACATCACCTACAACTTGAACTTGAACTCTATTATCTCTATCTCGTTCCACTTCTACGATTGCAATGTCTTGAAAAGTGTTGCGGCTAAGAACGGATTGAATAACAATTAAATGTACGTTTCCTTCAACAGTTTCAATAACTCGTAGATAATCAACTTTGTTGTCACCATTTAAATCTAAGTTGGAGATTTGAATTTTTGGGTCATTCAGACGTCTTTCAAAATCATCTAAATTTTTGGAATCACCAAAAATTGAAGCAACAGCCCGCAAATCTAAATTATCACTAATTTCAGTATTGTTTGCTGTAACCGTAGTTCTGTCTTGAGCAAAAACACTTGTGATACTCAATATAGACAGTATTGTCAGGGATAAAATTTTTGTTTTCATAATTTAGTATTGAATAGTTTTTTTTGAATTATCCAATTACTGTGCCACAAGAATATATGAACAGATTTTAAACAAATCTTAACTTTTTGCTTTTACATTTCCCCTCTGTTTTTATAGATAAATAAAAATAATAATTGAATTGAAGGGCAATGTTAGCTACTACTTCATAGCTTAAATCTTTAATTTATTCAAAAAAAGAGAGCATTTAGCCCTCTTTTTTTATTTACCTAATTTCCTGTCGCGGTATTGTTGCAATAGTTTCCTGTTGAAGTTTTCTTCAGCTTTTTTGAGCTTCAGAATTTTTATGGGAGAAATAACACCTTTCAAATTAGAAATAAATTTCTTTTTCAACTGATACAATTCATCTTCCGTACTTTCCATTTGAGCCAACATTGTTGTAGCATCTTTTTCAGATAAGTTGTCAAAAGAATCATTATCTACTCTGTTTAAATAACCTTTTAGCTTTTGCTTTTTAATTTCTTGTTGCTTATCTTCAAAGGCATTGAATAATGGCCAGAATTTTGTGGCCTCTTCGGATGTTAATGCTAATTCATTAGTTATGAAAGCCACTTTCATTGCTTTAATCTGTTCTTTCTTTTTGCGAATAATCGGTCCGTTTTGGGCAATAGCATTTAGGGAAACGAAAGCTATAAGTAGTGGAAGTATTTTTGATATTTTCATGGTATTAGTCTATTAGGTATTGTTCTAAATTTGAGTTTGATTTTAATGCGTCTTCGATGGCTGCGTCATCAATATTGAAATCCAGTTTCATTTTATCTAAATCATCCTGTTCCAATAAATTTGCAATTTCCTCTTCAGAAATGTTTGATTGGTACGCAATATAATTCTCCAATGTTGCCGAATCAATTTCTTCTTGTTGGGTGGAATATTTAGTAAATAATGGAATACTGAGCATCAGAATGAGAATGGCTGCAGCAGCAAAATACCAAACTTTTTTGGAACTGAAAATAGAAATAACTTTCGGTTCTTGTTTTGGTAATTGCGTTAAAACTTTTTCTGAAAATGTATCGAAATAGCCATCAGGTGTCGTAAATCCTGAGGTTATTTTAGGTTCATTACCTAGTTTAAAATTTTTCATGTGCGTTTGACAAATGTAATGTTAAATGGTTTAATTGTTTTTCACAAAATCTTCAATTTTCTTTACTGCATGATGATACGACGCTTTAAGTGCGCCAACAGATGTTCCGAGAATTTCTGATAGTTCTTCATATTTTATTTCTTCGTAATATTTCATTTTAAAAACTAATTGTTGTTTTTCGGGCAATAGTGCAACCGCTTTTTGTAACTTAATTTGAATTTCATTGCCGTCAAAAAAAGTATCAGCTGTTAAGTTATCTATAATTCTGGTTTGCATGGATTCGCTGGTTGTAACGTTTCTTTTTGCTTTTTGTTTTATAAAGGTAATTGCTTCATTAGTTGCTATTCGATACATCCAGGAAAATAATTTGCTTTCGCCTTTGAAATCCTTTAAATACTGAAATACTTTGATAAATGTATTTTGCAAAACATCATCAGCATCATCGTGATTTAAAACAATATTCCGAATGTGATTATACAACGGTCGCTGATAATCTCGCAAGAGTTTTTGAAACGCAACATTCTGCGTCTTCGGATTTAATAATTCCTGAATAAAATCCTTTTCGTCTTGCAAAGTGAAAATTTAGCTTGTTGGAATAAAGATAGTGGAAAAGGTTTAATCTACTACATAATTAGGGCGTTTCCGATGAAGGTGTGGACATGTCCAGAGATTCAACAACTGGTTCTGGTAACGATATCGCTTTTGGGAAAACCGGAATGTAAATCTCCGTAATCCATTTAGAAGGTTGCTTGATATCGTCAATAGTTTTTACATAAACTTCTGTATAGCTTCCGGCGAAATTTTCTTTTAAACCATTGTCAGCTATATGCTTTTTGGCTTTTATCCATGCTTCTTTGCTATGAGAATAATCGCCAGTTAAAGTCGTTTTTAAACATGTAAATGCTATAATTTCCCCAAAAGACACGTCGCTTCCATAGGTAATAGAAATCTGTTGTTTTACAGGAATACAAATCGAAATGGTAGCAAAATCATTAGCTACATCATATTTATCATAGTTGACAAATGGTTTTCCAGCCATCGGAATTTTGTTCTTTTTAAAAAAATGAACCATTCGCGCCATAAGAATTTTGGTGTTCTTACCAACGCTTTTTATATGACAAGAAACCGATTGTTTCAAACAATAACCAGATGTTCGTTGTACAATTCCATTCACTTTAATAGAATAGGTTTTCATTTCGTAATTCAAAGTTTTATCTAAATTACGCAAGCTTTTTTCATAAACATCTCCTAAAATAGAAGTTATACCTCCTTTAAAAAAGGAAGTAATTTTAGTCATAATGCCCATTTTACCCCTACTGTGAATTATAACTTTTGTGCCGCCAATAGTATCTTTGAAGGTCCAGGAAATAGTTGCTGTTGTTCCGTTGAAGTTTGCTTTTTGGGCAAGACTGTCGTTTTCTTTTACAAACACTGTTCTAATATTGCCTTCATCTGAACCGTTTTCAAAAGCACATTTTGCACCAGCTCCAATTGTTTTTGCATCATAATTGAATTTGATATCGGAGTCTTTTTGCATCCAGGAGCCAAAGGTTTCCCAATTTTTATAATCATTTACGTAATCAAAAACGGTACTTCTGGGTGTTTTTATGATGTTGCTTCTAGTAACCTCAAAATCGCCTTTTTGTGTGGCTACATAAACCGTAATTCCAACAAAAGCCAATACGATTAGCAAGAAAATATATTTTAAAATTCTCATGAAATTATGTTTGTAAAGTGCCACAAAGTTAAGAATTTTATACTACGAATATTGATTATATTTGTTTACATTCAAATTTAAATTGATGAAAACAAAAAGTGAACTCCGCGGTATTTTATTCACCGGAGCCTTTGTAAATAGCGGTAAAACAATTAGCAATATAAACAGTTGAAATAGACGTATTACATAAGATTGCCGCTGAGGCAGGATTGTTTTCGGATGAAAATGTATTTACTAAGTTTCCAAACTCAGATGTAGCGACCGTAAGTGTTAACCTTTTGAAAGGAAAATAACTTAATGCTTCGTGACAATTTTAATGACAAAAAGGATAGTAATAAATAACAGAAATGCAATTAGTATTTTATAACTTCCTTTATAGACTTTTTGGTGAAGCGCTTTGTCTTTACCATAGGCATAATAAGCAGCGATTACAAAAGTTATAAAAAACAATGCGGCAAAAATCCATTGACCAGTTGTGAACATTTATTTCAAATTTTCAACAAATTTACTCAAATGTATCCAAAAGTTGTAATTTGCAACAACAATAAATTTCATTCCAAAATGCAAAAACAAATTAACGCAGTAAAAGAGTTTCATACTTCATTCGGACTTGGTGTCAGCTACGAAATGAAAGGAGATTTAGGTGAACAAAAAAATAGGCTTCGATTCAACCTAATGAAAGAGGAAAACGAAGAATACCTTGAAGCTGTTCAGAATAATGATTTGATTGAAATAGCTGATGCACTTGGCGATATGCTTTATATTTTATGCGGAACTATATTAGAACACGGATTGCAACACAAGATTGAAGAAGTGTTTGATGAAATTCAGCGAAGTAATATGAGCAAACTCGGCGAAGATGGTAATCCTATTTATCGTGAAGATGGCAAAGTAATGAAAGGACCAAATTATTTCAAACCTAGTTTTGAAAATATATTAAAATAAAAATCCTCCATTTTGGAGGATTTTACTTTAAACTTTTACTGTCCACCCAAAAGTGTCTTCAGCCAGTTTATACTGAATTTTAGTTAGTTTGTCTTTTAATTGTAATGCGATAGAGTTTTCAATTTTTGGCAATTCATAATAGTTATCCTGGAATTGAAAACCCACAATAGGGCTTACTACCGCAGCGGTTCCCGCTCCAAAAATCTCTTTTAAACTACCATCTTTAGCACCAGCTATTAATTCTGAAACCAATACCGAACGCTCTTCAACTTTGATGCCGTCACGATACGCGATATCAATTAAGCTTTTTCGGGTGACTCCATCTAAAATTCTTTCGCTAGTAGGCGCCGTGTAGATAGTGTCGTTAATTCTGAAAAACACATTCATTGTTCCAGCTTCTTCTAATTTGGTATGAGTAGCATCGTCTGTCCAAATGATCTGTTGGAATCCTTTTTCTTGTGCTAATTTTTGAGGATAAAATTGTGCTGAATAATTTCCGGCCGCTTTGGCTGCACCAATACCTCCATTAGCTGCACGACTATAATGTTCGGCAATAATCACTTTTACTTCCCCCGAGTAATACGAAAGGGCAGGTGAAAGGATAATCATAAATCGGTATTGTGTTGAAGGTTGTGCAATAACACCCGAACCAATTGCAATCATAAATGGTCTGATATACAAGGTGTTTCCAAGTCCTTTCTTTACCCAATTTCTTTCTAAATCTACGATGGTTTTTAAACCACCAATAAAGATTTCTTCTGGAACTTCAGGCATAGCCATTCTTACAGCCGATTTATTGAAACGATCTAAATTTTGGTCGGGTCTAAAAAGCCAGACATCATCGTTATTGTCTTTATAGGCTTTCATTCCTTCAAAAATTGCCTGACCATAATGAAACACTTTTGCTGAAGGATCTATTAAAAAAGGTTCGTAAGGCTTGATGATAGGTTTTTGCCATTTACCGTCTTTAAAATCACAAACCAACATATGGTCTGTAAAAGTATTTCCAAAGGCAAGATTTTCAAAATCGACCTCATTGATTTTAGAGTTTTTCACTCTAACTATATCGATTTCGTTAGTAGTTTTTAACATCATTTAGTAATAGATTTAATATAGAAAACAGTTCAATCACTTAAAAATTAATATGTTACAATTTGTTTTCTAAAAATTAAAGTGGTGTTGTTATATTTTGTAAAACTAATAAAAATATGTTTGTTTATTGCATGGTAAAAGAAAAACAAAAACTTTTTTTAAAATCGCATTTTTTTGACTCTTTCAGCGTGTAATTTCATAATAAAAATTCAAAATAATTACTAATTTTGTAACTGAATTTTACTAATCTGTTTATATTCGCAAAACATAAAAAAACTATTATGAAATCAAAGATTACTACTCCAGTTAGCTTTTTTGGCTCAGCTCAAGAATATCAAATAAACAATTATTTAAGAATGAGTATAAAAATAAATGTTATCCTACTTATGCTATTACTTTGCATTGGATCGACAGCAATGGCTCAGAAAAAATCCAAAGTTTTTGACAGTAAAGATTATGCTTTATTTGGCGATAAATTTAAAGTAACCAAAATTTACACAAAAAATGAAATGTTGAAAAAGTATAAAAAACTTAAAAAAGGAGATACTATTACGGTTCAGTTTCAATCGAATATTAAACAAGTTTGCAAAAAGAAAGGCTGTTGGATGAAAATGGAATTAGCCGTTGATAATGAATCATTTGTAAAATTTAAAGATTATGCTTTCTTTGTTCCGTTAAATGCTGATAATAGTCAAGCCATAGTAAATGGTAAAGCATTTGTAGATGTTGAATCGGTTGAATCGTTAAAACATTATGCCAAAGATGGTGGAAAATCGGCAGCTGAAATTGCCAAAATCACGAAACCGGAAGTAACTTTTTCGTTTTTGGCTGATGGTGTTTATATAAAGAAATAATTGATACTGAAATAAATTCAGCATAAATGAAAAAAATAATTGTACTTGTTCTATTTTTTGGATTGTTCTCTTGTCAAAAGAAAGAGGAAAAAGCAGAAAAAAAATCCACTTCAGTAAAAGAAAAGAAACTGGAAATGTATGAAATGTCGGAAATGGCCACTTTGATGGAGCAAATGTATGTAGATAATAAAAGATTGAAAGAGCGCATTCAAAAAGGCGATACTATAGGAACATTTCCTGAACACTTTTTAAAAATCTTTACGGCTAAATTTACAGACGAAACAGAAAATGATTTGTTCTTTAAACAAAAAGCAAAGGATTATATAACAGCACAACAATTAATTTATAGCGACCCAAAAAATGCTAAAGAACATTTTAATACCGGTGTTGACGCCTGCTTAAAATGCCACGAAAGTAAATGTGGCGGACCAATTCCGAGAATCAAAAAATTGTATATAAAGTAATTTTGATACGCGAAATTATTAAAACCAATGATGGTTCAACCACAATTCATTTGCCGGAATGGAATGAAAGTTATCATTCAAAACA
>CANKLK010000015.1 GCA_947482805.1 Flavobacteriaceae bacterium | reverse complement strand
ACTGGCTTTGAACTGTCAATGCCACTTTCTGTTCCTAAATAAACTCTGTTGATTTCAGATGGATTTAAATTTTCCTGTTGTATAAGTTTGAGAGCAGCATTTGAAGCCATAGTTACCACATCCTGATGTACATCTATAAAACTCATTTTTTGCAAACCCAACCCTTTGATAAGTTTGTCAGCTTCAATGTTACGGTTTTCCGCTAGAGTGTTTATGGGTAAATGTAATTTTGGAATATCAAATGCGATACTATCAATGCCTACTTTCATTTTTTTAAATTTTTTACAATACAAAAATAAAAAAGGCAATTCCAAATTGTATTGAAATAGAATTTAAAATTATTGTATTGAATACGATTTACGATAAATTCAAAAAAGAAGATGTTATATTTTTGAATTATGAATTTTAGTAAAAATAACTACGCTTTTAATCCAAAAAAAGTATAAAATTAACTCTTTTTTTTATCTCGGCTCATTCATAACCATACAAAAACCAATAAACACATTGTTTTCAAGTTCCATGAGTAAAACTTTCTGTATATTATGTTATACTAAATTATTAAGATAACCATTTAAACAAATTTTTAACAGAATTCAATTTGCCTTTATAGGGTGCATATCTAGTAGGGATGTCGAGCCAATTTGCTTTTTTAACGATGGCTTTGTAATGAGTAAAAGTGCTAAAACTCAATTTGCCATGGTACGCACCAATACCACTATGCCCAACTCCACCAAAAGGCAATCTTTTGTTAGAAAAATAAACTACAGTATCATTAATACAACCACCTCCAAAAGAATAGTTTTGAATTATCTTTTTGGCAAAAGGGTTGTCATTACTAAAAATATAAAGTGACAATGGTTTTTCGTATCTTGAAATTATGGAAACCAAATCAGCCTCGTTTTCAAAAGATAAAACAGGAAGAATTGGTCCAAAAATTTCGTCTTTCATTACCAAACTATCCAAACTTGGTTCGTCAAGCAAAGTGGGAGCAAGGTAATATTCTTGACTGTTTGATTTTCCTCCGGCCAGTATACTTTCACCTTTCAACATTTCTGTTAGTCTGTTCCAGTTTTTTTGATTAATAATTCTTGGGAAATCAGGAGAAGTTTCGGGATTTTCGCCATAAGCGTCGATGATTTCTTTTTTTATTAATTCGATAAAGGCTGTTCTTATTTTATTTGAAACCAACAAATAATCTGGTGCAATACAAGTCTGCCCGGCATTTAGGAATTTGCCCCAAACAATTCTTTTGGCAGCTAATTTTAAATTAGCAGTTGCATCAATAATACATGGGTTTTTTCCGCCAAGTTCTAATGTTACAGGCGTTAAGTTTTCTGCTGCTGCTTTGGCTACTATTTTTCCAACAGCAACACTACCGGTAAAGAAAATATAATCCCAGCGTTGTGCTAATAATTCCTGGGTAATTTCAACACCACCTTCAACACATTTTACATGATTTTCATCAAAAGTTTCGCTTAAAATTTCAGTAATAATTCTTGAAGTGTTTGTTGTCAGTTCCGAAGGTTTTACCACTACTTGGTTTCCTGCTGCAACTGCTGCAATTAAAGGGCTTAATGCCAATTGATAAGGGTAATTCCATGGAGCTATAATTAATACTTTCCCGTAAGGCTCTTTGTAAATATAATCGGTTGAAGGGAAATTTAAAAGAGAAGGTAAAACCATATGTGGTTTTGCCCATTTATTAATATTTTTAATAGTCTGATTTAGTTCAGAAACGATATAAGCAGTTTCACTTACAACTGCTTCAAATGCAGGTTTTTTAAAATCATCATAGAGCGCTTTAATAATTTCCTCCTCATGCTTTTGAACACTAATAAGTAACTTTATTAAAGTCTGCTTACGGAAATTAATATCGGTTTTAAAATTCATAACTTGACTAAATTGGTTTAGCAAGTTACACTTTTAACAAATACAATTCTACCTAATTATTTTATAAAAATGCTAATCGATATCCAGTATAAATATTAGCTTGTTTTCCATCTGCTAATGATGTGATAATTGAATTAGAGCCAAGATAAAAACCGGCCAATCTAAAACCAAAACCAACATTTGTTCCCGAAATATCATCAGTAGATACGGGAAGAAAAGCCTCAAAGAAACCTAAGTTAACCCTTGGCGTTATTGAAAAAATATTGCGTGCTGTAATTTGGTCGTTGCCATCATCTTTTTTCATTTTTTGCTGCAAATAGCCAGTAATAAAAACTTTTGAAACAATTTTAAAATCGGCATACATCGTTAACAATGTTGGTAAATTTACTCTAAAGTCGGTTTTATTTTGATTATTTATATTGAGATAATTATTATTAAATAGCACATCTTCAACTTCACTCAAATTATTAATGTTTTCAAATAAGCTTAAATCTAACCCCAGTGGATTTTGAATAGTTGGTTGAATGTTTAGTGTATAGTTAGTATTGTAATTATTATCATCTTTAAAAGTCATACTACCAATGTTTCTGATTGCTAATCCTGATTTTATTTTGTATTTATCTTTACCATCTTTCCATTGATAGTTAAATCCAATATCTGTAGCAACTCCGTTTAAGCCACCAAAAATAGATTTAGTATAATCATCAAAATTTGAAAAACTATCGGCAAGATTTCCTGAATAAGCAATGTTTAAATTGGCTGGTTGATCAGTTGTTAAAAAAGTACCACTTGAATTTTGCGTTATAGTTCCATTTAAATTACTAAAACCAAAATTAGAATACGAACCGGGAAATAAAAATTTTAGCGTTATACCAGCATCAAATTTATGTTTGTCGTTTTCATAAATTTTTCTGGCTACAGAAAATCCAATTTCTCCATAAGAAGTTCCGGATAATCTTTGATTTCCGGTTTGGTTTAATAAAGTGGTATTTAGGGTTAAATTATTGTTGAAAATGGCATTTCCTAGTGAAGTGTCTACATCAACTACATCAAACTTTATATTGGCTTTTGTAGTAATGCCAAATCCCCATTTTCTCCATTTCATAGCAAAACTCGGACCTAGTATTTGTCCATCGATTCGCAAATTTGCCGATTCAGTTCCAGTGAAAATTAAGTCTTCTAAATTGGTGTTAGAAGTTAAATCATTGAAACCAATTTTATTATTTGAAACATCGAAACTAAGACCGTAAAAATTGATTTCAAACTTTTTTGAGAGATTGGCAAACTCAGCAGGGTTAATAGCACCATTTAAAATCCCAACGCGATTGGATGTGCTAATTCCAGAGAATTGGTCTTGTGCGCTTACACTAAAACCGACTAGCAAACATAAAGTAAAAAGTGTCTTTTTCATAGTAGGTATTATTACTTAGAGTAGTTAATTGTAACGTAAAAATAAGCATTTTTAATTTTAAATGGAATTCCAAATAGAATCTTTAGGTGTTGGCGCAATAATTTCTAGTACTTCTTTTGAAACTGGATGGATAATAACAAGTTTACGCGCATGAAGATGAATGCCACCATCCGGATTACTGCGGTCAAAGCCATATTTTAAATCGCCTTTTATTGGGCAGCCAATAGCGGTTAATTGCGCTCTTATTTGATGATGTCTACCTGTATGTAAATTAATTTCAAGGGCAAAATAATTATCCAGCGTTTTGATAATTTTATAATCCAAACTGGATTTTTTGCTTTCAGGCACTTCTTTTAAGTGTGCTTTTGAGGTATTGTTTTTTTCGTTTCTTTTTAAAAAATGAACTAAAGTATCTTGATCATTCTCTGGTTTGTTTTTTACAATGGCCCAATAGGTTTTTTGCGTTTTTCTATTACTGAATAATTCATTCAATCGTGTTAATGCTTTCGAAGTTCGGGCAAAAACTACAATTCCAGTAGTAGGGCGGTCTAATCGATGTACCACACCAAGAAATACTTCACCAGGTTTGTTGTATTTTTCTTTGATGTATTCTTTAACTACTTCCGACAAAGGTTTGTCACCGGTTTTATCACCTTGGACTATATCGCCAATACGTTTGTTTATGACAATGATGTGATTGTCTTCGTGAAGAATCTGGAGATTGTCTTTATTTGAGACTACTTTCATTTTCAAATTTTCAAATTACCTAAATTTTCAAATTCGAATTAATATTGTTCGTTTATGTTCGGGAAATCTTTTGACTTAACATCAGCAACATAATTCCCTATGGCTTTAGTCATTTGTTCGTATAAGTTTAAATAACGTCTCAAAAACCGTGGACTGAATTCATTATTCATACCAAGCATGTCATGAATTACCAAAACTTGTCCGTCAACACCACCTCCGGCTCCAATTCCGATTACAGGAATGGAAATGGTTTTAGCGACTTTTTCGGCTAAACTTGCTGGTATTTTTTCCAACACTAAGGCAAAGCAACCTAATTTTTCTAATAATTTAGCATCTTCAATTAATTGTTCTGCTTCAGCATCTTCTTTAGCCCGTACAGTGTAGGTTCCAAATTTATAAATAGATTGTGGTGTCAAACCCAAATGCCCCATTACCGGAATTCCGGCATTCAAAATACGTTTGATACTCTCTTTAATTTCTCCTCCACCTTCTAATTTCACTGCGTGCGCGCCGCTTTCTTTCATGATTCTGATTGAAGAACGCAAGGCTTCTTTTGGATCCGATTGGTAACTCCCAAAAGGCAAATCAATCACAACCAAAGCGCGTTCAATAGCACGAACCACACTCGAAGCATGATAAATCATTTGGTCTAATGTGATGGGTAAAGTTGTTTCATGCCCAGCCATAACATTACTGGCAGAATCGCCAACCAAAATCACATCAACACCGGCAGTATCAACAATTTTTGCCATCGTATAATCGTAGGCTGTAAGCATTGATATTTTTTCACCATTGGCCTTCATGTCAAATAATGACTTTGTGGTAATTCTTTTATAATCTTTTTTAGCTGTTGACATAGTTGTTTATTTAAAGCACAAAAGTATTAAATCTATTCTTGATGCAACAAAAGTTAAGCTCTTAATGTTAATTTATACTACTTTTGTCAAACCATAAACCATAAAATATAAACATTCTACAATGCCCAAAATATTAATCATAGAGGACGAAGTAAGCATCCGAAGGGTATTAACGAAAATACTGTTGGAAGAAAGCGATACTTATATAGTTGAAGAAGCCGAAGATGGTAAATCTGGTTTTGAAAAAATAAAAAACGAAGATTACGATTTAGTCCTTTGCGACATCAAAATGCCCAAAATGAACGGCGAGGAACTGCTTGAAGCCGTAAAAAAAATTAAACCCGAAATTCCGATGGTTATGATTTCCGGCCACGGCGATTTAGAAACTGCCGTTAATACTATGCGTCTTGGGGCCTTTGATTACATCTCGAAACCACCCGATTTGAATCGGCTTTTGAACACTGTTCGGAATGCTCTAGACAAAAAACAATTGGTGGTTGAGAATAAAATTCTGAAGAAGAAAGTTTCCAAAAACTACGAAATTATCGGTAAAAGCGAACCCATCAATCAAATAAAACTCATGATTGAAAAAGTAGCGTTGACCGATGCCAGAGTTTTGATTACAGGACCAAACGGAACCGGAAAAGAATTAGTAGCGCATCAATTACATGAAAAAAGCGAAAGAGCAGCTGCTCCAATGATTGAAGTGAATTGCGCCGCTATTCCGTCTGAACTAATAGAAAGCGAATTGTTCGGACACGTAAAAGGTGCGTTCACCTCTGCCGTAAAAGACAGAGCCGGAAAATTTGAAGCTGCCGATGGTGGAACAATTTTCTTGGATGAAATTGGTGATATGAGTCTCTCAGCTCAAGCCAAAGTATTACGTGCTTTACAAGAAAATTTAATACAAAGAGTTGGAGCCGAAAAAGATATTAAAATCAATGTAAGAGTTGTGGCTGCTACGAATAAAGATTTGAAAAAAGAGATTGCAGAAGGAAGATTTAGAGAAGATTTATACCACCGTTTAGCTGTTATTTTAATCAAAGTGCCATCGTTGAACGACAGACGAGATGATATTCCGTTATTAGTAGAGCATTTTGCTACAAAGATTGCCGAAGAGCAAGGAAATACAGTCAAATATTTTTCTAAGCAAGCCGTTAAATTATTGCAGGAATACGATTGGACAGGAAACATCCGTGAACTTCGAAATGTAGTCGAACGTTTAATAATCCTTGGCGGAATTGAGATTTCTGAAACCGATGTAAAGTTATTTGCTAGCAAGTAAGGCATTAGCCAAGAGCCAATAGGCAATAGAATTTTCAAAGTAACGAGCTAATGGCAATTGCCTTTTGCCTAATAACTTAACAATGAATCTAAAAAAAATAAACTCAAACCTCCAAAAAGCGCTCGTTGAAAACGGACTGACCGAAGCCAATGAAATGCAACAGGAAACATTTTCCACCATAAAAAGTGGTGCGGATGCCGTTATTCAATCTGCTGGAGGAACAGGAAAAACAACTACAATCGTTTTGAACGTAATTCAGAAATTAGAAAAAACGTTTGACGAAAGTACCAGAGCTTTAATCATTGTTGAAAACAAGGAAAAAGTGTTGGAAATGGAAGAACTTTTTTTAAAATATGGCACATATACCGATTTGAGTATTTTGGGAGTTCATGATAAAGGAGATATCGATTATGATAAAAATGTCGTTTCTATGGGATTGGATATTTTAATAGGAACTCCTAATAAAATAAACGCTATGTTTTCATCTGCTGGATTTAACAGTAATACCATTAAGTTAATGATTGTTGATGATGCCGATGTTTTATTTAGAAGTAGAATGGATGCTGTAGTACTTCGTTTGTCTAATAGTATTGAAAAAACGCAGCGTTTGTTCTTTTGCTCACAAATAACTGAAAGAGTAGAATCGCTTGCAGATAAAATAATGATTGAACCGCTTTTCTTCGAGATGGAAGAGGAGGATTAGTTTTCAGCCTGCCTGCCTGGAGGTATACAGTCACAGTGTTCAGTCACAGTGTTCAGTATAAAATAATTAACTATAAACTAAAAACAATAAACCTAAAAAGAATGGGCTTAATAAAAATATTTTCTGGAGAAGAAATTCTAGCAGTAACCTTAAAAGAAAGATTGGAAGAATCTGATATTAACGTTGTGATTAGGAATAACAACCAAGCCAATGTTCTGCCGAGTATACAATCGGCAAAAGCTGTTGAGTTATTCATTCAGGAAATTGATTTTGGAAAAGCAAATCCTATTATTGAGGAATTTAGGCTGAGTATCTAAGATGAAAAAAATCATCAGAATATTGCCTTTTTTTCTTTTCATAGTAATACTTGATCGTTTTATGTTTTTACCTGGCAGAATGGATGCGACTTGGGTATACGAAAAAGGAATTAATATGGGAGATCTAATTACATTCGACAATATTGAAATCATCAATAATTTTGAAATTCAAATTCAGAAAGCCGGAGAATTAAATGAGTGTTATCTTTTGGGATGTTACTTTGGCAACTTGTATTTGCTTGATTCACAAATGTTAAAATACACAAAGTATTCGGAATTAGAAGAAAACATTTTTCTGAATTAACTTTTAAAAATCTTCAAACGACTAACCAGGACAGTAATAAATATTCCAAAAATGCCAATAATCGCAAATGAATATTTCAAACTTGTAAGTTCTGCAATAAATCCTATCAATGGCGGACCAATTAAAAAACCTATAAAACTAATACTCGAAACGATAGTCAGTGCAATACCTGTAGGTACTTTTTGATTGTTTCCTGCAACATTAAAAATAATCGGAACCACATTGGAAACGCCAAAACCAACTACCATAAAAGCAATGGTGCACGGAATTAAGTAGGGAAATAAAATGGCACTGTATAATCCTGCAGAAATAATAATACCACTTGCCATAAGCACTTTTTTGACACCATATTTATGTACTAAAAAATCACTCAAAAATCTTCCAGTAGCCATGCTAACCATAAATGTAGTATAACCCAAAACAGCCAGTGCGCCAGGGGCTTTAATTATCTCTTTAAAATAAACACCGCTCCAGTCAAACATAATACCTTCGCTTGCCATGCAGCAAAAACAAATAATACCTAGCCAAAGTAAGGTTTTATCAGGGTTTTTGAAAAATGAATAATTGGATTTCGTTTTTTCTTGATTCGATTTTGCATTGATGATATACTTATAGTTAGTACTAATCAGAAGAATCACAAAAATTAAAGCTATAGAAAAATGCTCTAATGGACTCAATTCAAAAGCAAGCATAATAATTCCAACTAGAGCACCAAAAAATCCGGCTAAACTCCAAGAACCATGAAACGAACCCATAATAGGTTTGTCATACAATTGTTGGGTGTAAACACCTTGTGTATTTACTGCTATGGTACAAAAATTACTAACGAAACCAAATAAGAATAATCCACCAGCTAATTGCCATTCCGATTTTGCAGCTCCCAGCAACGGAAGGCAAATAGCATAGCTTAATAGTCCCAATATTGAAATTTTACGACTACCATATTTGGTAACTATTTTACCAGAAATAGGCATCGCTATTAACTGTCCGATAGGCAATGCAAAAAGTAACGTTCCCAATTCGGCTTCACTCAATTGCAGCATTGATTTAATGTCCGGAATACGACTTGCCCAAGTTGCAAAACAAAATCCCATCCCAAAAAAGAACAATGAAGTAGCCAATCGAACTCTGTTCAAATAAGATTTCTTTACCTTTCTAAAACCTTTTTTAATTTTGGCTTTTGGCAAAATTTTAGATAAAAAAGTGTAGTCTATTAAAGGCATAAGTTTATGGCTTCTGAATTGGTGCTTAAAATTAACCAAATCTTTTTTGAAACTAAAGTTTTTAATTGATGTTCCTCTGCAATGGATTAATTACAACGTTATTGTTATTAAATTAGTTCATTTTCAAATATTCAAATCATCTCATTTTCAAATTAGGTTTTTAAACTATCTTTGCCGCTTCAAAAATGATATATGATTACTGTAAATGACATAGCGGTAGAATTTGGTGGAACCACCCTTTTTAGCGATGTAACTTTCGCTATAAACGAAACCGATAAAATTGCCCTTATGGGTAAAAATGGAGCCGGAAAATCGACACTTTTAAAGATTGTTGCTGGAGAGAATAAGCCTTCTCGTGGCGCAATTTCTGCTCCGAAAGAAGCGGTAATAGCCTATTTGCCTCAGCATTTACTGGCTGCAGACAATTGTACCGTAATGGAAGAAGCGTCAAAAGCTTTTGCTGAAGTTTTTAAAATGCGTGATGAAATTGATCAAATAAATGAGCAGTTGACTATTCGAACTGATTATGAAAGCGATGAGTACATGAAGCTGATTGAAAGAGTTTCCGATTTAAGTGAAAAATTCTATGCTATTGAAGAGGTTAATTACGAAGTTGAGGTTGAAAAAGTTTTAAAAGGATTAGGCTTCGAAAGAGACCATTTTAATCGCCCGACTTCTGAATTTTCCGGTGGTTGGAGAATGCGAATAGAGTTGGCTAAAATTCTGTTGAAGCAACCTGATTTGATTTTGCTTGATGAGCCGACTAATCACTTGGATATGGATAGTATTCAGTGGTTGGAGGATTTCCTAATTAATCAGGCTAAAGCTGTAATGGTAATTTCACACGATAGAGCGTTTGTTGATAACATAACCAATCGCACTATTGAAGTAACAATGGGGAGAATCTATGATTATAAAGCCAAATACTCACATTATCTTGAACTGAGAAAAGACAGAAGAGTTCATCAGCAAAAAGCGTATGACGAACAACAAAAAATGATTGCCGATAATCAAGCTTTTATTGATCGTTTTCGTGGGACATTTTCAAAAACTGACGCTGTTCAATCGCGCGTGAGAATGTTAGAAAAAATTGTCCCTATTGAAGTGGACGAAATCGATAATTCAGCATTAAAATTGAAATTCCCTCCTTCCGTTCGTTCTGGACAATATCCTGTAATTGTTCGTGATTTAGAAAAATCGTATGGAAACCATTTGATTTTTAAAGACGCCAATATGGTCATTGAACGTGGTCAAAAAGTTGCGTTTGTTGGTAAAAACGGAGAAGGTAAATCGACGATGATTAAAGCCATCATGAAAGAAATCGAAATCAATAGCGGAAATGTTGAGGTTGGACATAATTCGCAGATTGGTTATTTTGCTCAAAATCAGGCTTCGCTGCTAGATGAAAATGCAACCATTTTTGAAACGATAGACAACATTGCAGTTGGTGATGTGAGAACTCAAATCAAGAATATTTTAGGTGCTTTTATGTTTCATGGTGATGATATTCAGAAGAAAGTAAAAGTGCTTTCGGGTGGTGAAAAAACGCGTTTGGCCATGATAAAATTATTATTGGAACCAGTTAACTTATTAATTCTGGATGAGCCATCTAACCATTTGGATATGAAGACAAAAGACATTATAAAAGAAGCTTTAAAAGACTTTGACGGTACGCTGATTTTGGTTTCTCACGACAGGGATTTCCTTGACGGATTAGCTACTAAAGTTTTCGAATTTGGGAATAAAAGAGTAAAAGAACATTTCGAGGATATTAAAGGATTTCTTGCGCACAAGAAAATGGAAAGTTTACGAGAAATTGAGAAATAAAACTTATTTATCTATTACTAATTTATAAATATTAGTTTCTAAAACTTCACTATCATTATCTTCACAAAGCAGCAATTCTATATGAGTTGCTGTTTTTTTGTATAGTGTCAATCCTTCAAATTTATGTTTGTTACTAATTTGAATTGAACTTTTGAGTTTCATTGTTTTCAAATCTATCGTTCCAATGATGCTCCCTAATACTTCGCCATCGTCATAAGTTGAGGTTGTATTTTCGGCTGAAGCTAGAAAATAAATGGCCTCATCTATCAAAATAGCATCCGTAAATGTGGATGATACATTTCTTATTTTGGGTAAATCAAAAGGTACAAATTTAAATACCCGATTTTCTATATCTTCATTAGAATAGATGATTCCATTTTTACTATTCATACCATTACCTCTTTGAAATAAGTACATGATATTATTATGCTGAATTAAACCTTCAATATTTAATTCTTCGTCCTTTATTTCAAGTTGTGTTTTTATATCCTGAAAAATAATACTAAAATTTTTTTCGCTATGTTTTTTTGATGTTAGGTTATATCTAACAACTTTATTTCGATTTTCTGTAGAACCTGAGCCTAAAATATATAATTTGTTTTCCAAAAATGAAATTGACTCAAAATCGGGTTTGTCTTTTTTAGGAATGTTCTCCTGAGGATAATCAACAAGTGGAATTTTGTTCAGTTTTTCGTTAGGAATATTGTATTCGTATAGATAAGTACTATTATCCGAAATAATATAAAGCAAATCATTATGATAGAGAATCCCTGATGCTGAACCTATGCCAATGATTTTAAAAAGTACGCTAAGTTGAAATTTCTCCATTAGTTTACAAATATAAACACTTGAATTATAAATCCAGATAATTTTAGAGTTGTTGAACCCATTTCATTGTCAAAAATTCAAACTGAGTTAAACATTGATGCCGATGATGATCAGAAAAAAGGCGAATTCCTAAAAATCCAACAAAAATCAGTTTCAAAAATCAATTTCAATATCAATTTCAATATTTATCTTTAATTTTCATTGCCATTCCCATCGACTTTTGCTATTGTAATTGCGATTGAATCAGCTACCTTTGCAACCTAAAATTGCATAATGTCTTTATCTCAATATACAAAAGAGTTTTCGTATAATTTACAATTAGCCTATCCAGTAATTATAGGAATGCTTGGTCATACTTTAATTGGTATTGTTGATAATATAATGGTTGGAAAATTAGGCAGCACTCAATTAGCAGCTGTTTCTTTGGGCAACAGTATGATTTTTGTAGCGATGTCGCTCGGTATCGGATTTTCAACGGCTATTACCCCAATCGTTGCCGAATCAGATGCTGAAAACGACATTTCAAAAATCCGTTCTGCTTTTTATCACGGTTTATTTTTGTGTACAATTTTAGGGATTTTGCTTTTTGGGTTAGTGCTTTTGGCTAAGCCAATAATGGAGTTATTACACCAACCTAAAGAGGTAATAATATTAGCAAAACCTTATATAGATTGGGTTGCTTTTTCATTGGTTCCATTAATCATTTACCAAGGATATAAGCAATTTGCAGATGGACTTTCTTTGACAAAGGTTTCCATGTATGCAATTGTCATGGCTAATATTCTCCACGTTATAATCAATTATCTATTAATTTATGGCATTTGGATTTTTCCAAAAATGGGAATTCTTGGTGCAGCTTTAGGGACAGTAATTTCCCGTATTGCTATGGTCATTTTTATGCACATCATTTTATCACGAAAAGAAAAATTAAAACAATATTTTCAGAATTTTAGTTTTGATGAAATTAAGAAAGAAATGATTCAAAAAATTATCAATCTTGGCTTTCCTTCGGCAATGCAAATGCTTTTTGAGGTGGTATTATTTACGGCTGCTATTTGGCTTTGTGGTACTATTGGAAAGACCAGTCAGGCAGCGAATCAAATTGCGTTGAGTTTGGCATCGATGACCTTTATGGTTGCCATGGGTTTGAGTGTGGTTTCGATGATAAGGATTAGTAACCAAAAAGGGTTAAATGATTATAAGCAATTAGTTATCGTTGCTCGTTCCATATTTTTACTAGCAATACTTATCGAAATTTTGTTTGCTGTAATGTTTGTGGCACTGCACCAAGTTTTGCCATATATGTTTTTAAATATGGAAATCCAATCCCAATTTTTAGACAATCAGGAAGTAATTGCTATTGCTGCCAAATTGCTTTTAGTTGCGGCAGTTTTTCAAATTTCTGACGGAATTCAAGTGGTTGTTTTGGGAGCGCTTAGAGGTCTTCAGGATGTGAAAATTCCAATGTATATTACTTTCGTAGCATATTGGATTGTTGGGTTTCCTGTTTCGTTTTATCTCGGAAATTATACTTCATTAAAAGCCGTTGGCGTATGGATTGGATTATTTGCTGGTTTAACAGTTGCTGCTGTTTCTCTGTTCATGCGATTTCATTATCTGACGAAAAAAATGATAATTGATAATTGATAATTGATAATTGATAATTGATAATTGATAATTGATTTTTTTATTAAACAAAAAATTATAACTAGAAACTCGAAACTCACAAGTCATAACTCATAACTCGAAACTCATAACTCGAAACTCACAACTCGAAACTCATAACTCGAAATTGTAACTTACATTTAATAGTTGCGTATAACCACCGTATAATTTAAAAAACTCAGAAAATGATACTGTCACTTATTATTGGTGTTATCTTAATTATTATCAGCTTTACACTTAAAGCAAATGAAAGTCCAATTTCAAAATTTTCAAATCTTTTTAAAATCTTAGGTTTTGTTGTAATCCTTATCGGATTATTATCTTCTGCTTTTAAACAAATAGATGCGGGTAAAGTTGGCGTGAAATCGTTATTTGGTAATGTGCAATCGGATGTTTTAGAAAGCGGTTTGCATATGGTAAATCCACTAGTAGACATTACCATTTTTGATGCTCAAACCCAAAACTATACGATGTCTGTTATCCATGATGAAGGAGCTAAAGAAGGAGACGATGCTATTCGAGTTTTGTCAAATGATGGATTGGAAGTTATAATTGATTTAACTGTTTTATATAGAGTTTTACCTAATGAAGCGCCAAAGATTTTAAAAGGAATTGGAGAAAACTATACCGATAAAATTGTTCGTCCTGTTACTAGAACGCGTATTCGAGACAATGCAGTTTATTATGATGCTGTAGCATTATATTCTACTAAAAGAGCTGAATTTCAGCAACGGATTTTTAAAACGATCGAAGCTGATTTTAAATCAAGAGGCTTAGTGTTGGAGCAACTACTAATTCGAAATATTAATCTTCCTACTTCTGTGAAAACTACGATTGAAAGTAAAATTAATGCAGAACAAGAAGCTCAAAAAATGATTTTTGTATTGCAAAAAGAAAAACAGGAAGCTGAACGTAAAAGGGTAGAAGCCCAAGGTATTGCTGATTATCAAAAAATTATTTCATCCGGCTTGACCGATAAACAATTACAATACGAACAAATTAAAGCGCAAAAAGAAATCGCGACTTCGTCAAATACTAAAATTATTTTTATGGGAAAAGGAAGTGCACCAGTAATTTTGTCTGATAAATAAAAAAATGAAAAAAGAGAATAGAAATAGATGATAGACTTTTGAATAAGTTATATATTTTTGTCTTTCATCTATTCTCTATTTTCTAATATCTTAAATTATGCAACTACCAAAATTTGTTCTAGCCGATAACTCTGATTTTCCAGATGATATATTTGTAATTCACTTAGATTTTCCGCGTTTTATAATTAATTTAAAAGACGATGAAGTAGAGTTTATGGAAGATTTAGAAGGCGAAGATGAAACCGAATTAGAAAGTGAAATGGAACATTTAATTACTTTGGCAGGAGAATTCTATGACAGAGAAATGGAACGTTACGAAGAATAGTATTTATAATCGAAGTTATTTAATAAAATACTTTTTCAACAAAATCTGAGCAGCAGCAAAAGGTGAAATTTCATTATTTGCGACTGCTTTTTTATTTTCTTCCAATAGTTTTATCATGTCGGGATGATTGTAGAAATTATTTTTCAACTGCTCGTTTATGGTTTCCATCATCCAATATTGATTTTGTTCTTTGCGTTTCTCTTCAAAATGACGATTGACTTTGACCAATTCAAAATAATTGGAAATTGTTTCCCAAACGCTTTCAATTCCTTCTCTAGTAATTGCACTGCAAGTAGCCACAGTTGGAATCCAACCTGATTTTTTTGCAGGGAATAAATGCAGTGCACGGTTAAATTCGGTTTTGGCCAGATTAGCTTTATTGATATTATCACCATCGGCCTTGTTGATTACAATTGCATCCGCCATTTCCATAATGCCTCGTTTAATTCCCTGTAATTCATCACCTGCACCAGAAATTTTGAGCAATAAAAAGAAATCTACCATCGAATGCACTGCGGTTTCACTTTGTCCCACGCCAACAGTTTCAATGATGATAGTGTCAAAACCTGCTGCTTCACAAAGGATAATGGTTTCTCTTGTTTTTCGTGCTACACCACCCAATGTTTCTCCGGAAGCTGATGGTCGTATATAGGCGTTTTCGTCTTTAACTAATTCCTCCATACGGGTCTTGTCACCAAGAATGCTTCCATGAGAAATCGTACTACTTGGATCAATAGCTAAGACGGCAACCTTTTTCCCTAATGAAGTAAGGTATTTTCCAAAAGCTTCAATAAATGTTGATTTACCAACTCCGGGAACTCCGGTAATTCCTATTCGAACCGATTTATTGGCATAAGGCAAACAACCACTAATTATTTCATTAGCTTTCGACAAATGGGTAACACTCGTACTTTCTATCAAAGTAATTCCGCGACTCAACGCTACCTTATCATGAGCTAAAATACCAGCAATCAATTCAGCTGCTGATGGTTGTAGCTTTCTGTTTTTGGAAATTTTCTCCAATGAAGCCGTACTGAAACTTTCCGGTTGTGGAATACCTTCTTTTTCATGTAACGCTGATTTTTTGTTCTGCTTTTCGTTCAAGGGAAAATCGTTTTGGTAAATTTAGTAAAATATTGTTTTCTAATAATTCAATACATATCAATTTTAAGAAACCATTGATTCTCTTTTCCAATTTTTTATCGTCCTTTGCATAATAATTTACAATTTTGAATGGAAACTTCAATCGATATTACTGAAAAAAGTAATGTACTTCACAAAACGATTTATTCGATATTGTTTTCAATAAGTTTTGCCCATTTACTGAATGATTTAATTCAAGCGATAATTCCATCGGTTTATCCAATTTTAAAGCAAAATTACCACTTGTCTTTTTTACAAATTGGATTAATAACCTTTGCTTTCCAAATCTCAGCTTCAATACTTCAACCTTTCGTAGGGTATTATACAGACAAATATCCAAAACCTTTTTCACAAGTGTATGGGATGCTTTTTTCCTTGGTTGGAATCGTGTTTTTGTCATTCGCTACTACTTTCTATTGGATTTTGCTTTCAGTAATTTTCATCGGTATAGGTTCTTCTATTTTTCATCCCGAGTCTGCTCGTATTTCTAACTTAGCATCCGGCGGGAAACGAGGTTTAGCTCAATCTATTTTCCAGGTTGGTGGGAATTTCGGTACTGCTCTGGGCCCTTTACTCGTTGCTTTAATAGTAGTTCCGAACGGTCAAGTTTATATATTATGGTTTGTCATTGCTTCTTTAATTGCTTTGGCAATAATTAGCAAAATTGCCTATTGGTATCGAGACCATTTGATTTTTAGAAAGAATAAAAAAACAGTGTTTATTGATTATCATAATCTCTCTAAAAGCAAAGTGAAATGGGCTATACTTGTATTATTAATTGTTATCTTCTCTAAGTTTTTTTATACGGCCAGTTTGTCAACGTATTATACTTTTTTCCTTATGGATAAGTTTCACTTGTCTATTAAAGAAGCACAGTTTCATATATTTATTTATCTTATAGCGTATGCTGTAGGAACTATTTTGGGTGGTCCGTTGGGTGACAAAATCGGACGTAAATACGTGATTTGGCTTTCGGTTTTCGGAGCTGCACCGTTTGCATTACTTTTGCCATATGTTAATCTATTTTGGACCGATGTTTTGATGATAATTATTGGCGTAATAATGTCATCTGCTTTCCCTGCAATATTAGTTTATGCTCAAGAGTTAGTTCCAAAAAAATTGGGAATGGTTTCTGGCTTGTTCTATGGTTTTGCATTCGGAATGGGTGCTTTAGGCTCAGCTTTACTCGGTAAATTAGCCGATTTAACATCTATTCAATATGTGTATTATGTTTGTTCATTTCTTCCTTTGTTTGGAATTATTTGTTATTTTCTTCCTAATTTGAAGAAGAAATAAAAGTTGTAATTACTATATTTACTGATCAATTTTTAGCTAATGTCACTCAATCCCGAAATCCTTCAGAAATTATCCAATATAGTTGGCGATTCTTTTATCTTTACAGATGAAGATGTACTAAATCATTATGGTCATGATGAAACAGAAGATTATGTTTTTCCGCCCAATGTTGTATTAAAACCTGCTAACGCTCAACAAATTTCAGCAATTCTTAAAGTCGCAAACGAATATAAAATCCCAACGACACCTATCGGAGCCAGAACAGGTCTAAGTGGTGGCGCATTATCGGTATATGAAGGCATAGGTTTGTCAACGGAACGTTTGAATAAAATTTTGGAAATCGATGAACAAAATTTGCAAGTAACAGTTGAACCAGCTGTTATCAATCAAGTTTTACGTGAAGCTGTCGCCGAAAAAGGATTATTCTATCCTGTTGATCCAAGCAGTATGGGAAGTTGTTGGATTGGCGGTAATATTGCCGAAAATGCTGGTGGAGCCAGAGCTGTAAAATACGGAGTAACCAAAGATTATGTGCTCAATTTAGAAGTGGTTTTGCCCAATGGTGAAATCATTTGGACAGGTGCAAATACTTTGAAAAATTCTACTGGGTATAATTTGACACAGTTGATGGTTGGCAGCGAAGGAACGCTTGGCGTAATTACAAAAGCGGTTTTAAAATTGTTACCCAAAAACGCTCATAACGTTTTGATGCTTGTGCCATTCTATGAAGCAACTCAAGCATGCGAGGCTGTTTCTGCTATTTTCCGTGCCGGAATTATTCCAAGTGCTTTAGAGTTTATGGAGCGTGATGCCATTGATTGGACATTGCGATTTGTAGAAGGTATTAGTGTAAATGTTAAACCCGAACATCAAGCTCATTTGTTGATTGAAGTTGATGGAAATTATCCTGAAATTTTGATGCTGGAAGCCGAAAAGATCATGACAGTTGTTGAGCAGTTTGATATTGATGAGGTTTTGTTTGCCGACACCGAAGACCAAAAAGCAGCTTTGTGGAAAATAAGACGTTCGGTGGCTGAAGCTGTTAAATCTAACTCAATTTATAAAGAAGAAGATACGGTTGTGCCGAGATATATGTTGCCTGAATTACTATCCGGAATTAAGAAAATAGGCGAGAATTACGGTTTTAAATCGGTTTGTTATGGTCATGCCGGTGATGGGAACCTGCATGTGAATATCATTAAAGGTGATATGACCGATGATAATTGGAGAACCCAAGTGCCACTTGGTATTCGTGAAATATTTGAATTAACGGTTTCTTTAAAAGGAACACTTTCCGGTGAACATGGTATTGGTTATGTACAAAAGAACTATATGGATATTGCTTTTTCCAAAGCGCATTTAGAGTTAATGGAAAGCATTAAGCGTGTCTTTGATCATAATAATATTTTAAATCCAGGAAAGATATTTCCGGATGAGCTTTAACCACTAATTTTTAACCACAAAGCTCACAACGATTTACTTACTTGTAAGCTTTGTGGTTTTAAGAATTAATCTCTTTTAGGAGAATTTTTCTTTTCGCGTTTTTCCGCTTTTTTTTCTTTCGCCGTTTTCAGAGGTTCTTTCTTTACGGCTTTCTGAACGTCTTTTCCTTTTGCCATGGTATATATATTTTGATTAGTTACTAAATAGTAAGATAAAGGTAGATACTATTTTTTATAAACCCAATTCTTTTTTTATGCTTTCGCCAAAAATTGTTTAAAAAGACGCTAACTGATTGGCATAATCCAAGTTAAAAAACTTCCATTCTTTGATGGTCGTTTCATCCATGACGGCTAAATAAGTAGTTGTTCTTTTTACGTTAAAGCTATTTCTTTTAGGTTCAAAAGTTACTTCCTTGCTTTTGTTGATCTGTTTTAACCAATTTGCTTTATCTGCAGCGGTTTCTGTAGTTAATTTGGTTTCAAAAAAGTAGCGCATCGGATTTCGAAATGTAATCACGCAAAACGATTTTCCTTCAATATTCTTTACCGTACCATATTGAAAAGGTAAAGTCTCCAATTGTTCCCGCAAACGATATTCTTCATTTTCATAGTATTTATCTAGCTTTTCCAGCAGGATATCTTTACCAAAGGTTTTCACCATTAACGGATGGGATAATGTAACGATAGTTTCAAAATCCATTAAATAATTTGCTTCGTAATATTTTTTGGTAGCTATTTTTAAATTTTCTGTTTATTGTGAAAAAGTAACAATACTAAAGAAAAGGAGTAAAATTGAGAATTTGTTTTTCATTTCTATTCAATTAGATATTCAAATATAAAATCCCCAATAGTAAATGCCATTGAGGATTATATTATTTATAGTATGTTAACTGTGACTGAAAACTATTAGTTAACCAAAACCCATTCACCTGAACCCAACATATTTTCGGCTTTCTTGAACTTCATGCTTTCGGTTTTGCCGCTCATTACATGTTTAATCGTAACAGTATCATTCCGGTTGATTTTTGGAGTTTCGCGAACAATAGTCTCAGTTACTTGCGGACGTTGAGAAGCTGCTTGACTTGCCTGAAGATTAGCACTTTCGCTGCTTTCTATCTCGTCCTTACTTTCAGTGTAATTTTGTTTTTGACGTACTTGTCGCGCTTCTTGAATAGTATTGTTTTGTTGTGGTAAATCGCCTTTAAACAAGAACGAAATCACTTCTTTATTCACACCATCGAGCATTGTTCTAAACAAGTTGAATGCTTCTAATTTATAGATTAGTAATGGATCTTTTTGTTCGTGTACCGCCAACTGAACAGACTGTTTTAATTCGTCCATTTTGCGCAAATGCTTTTTCCAGGCTTCATCTACAATAGCTAGTGTAATATTTTTTTCAAAATCGGCAACCAATTGTGTGCCATATGTATCAAAAGCTTTTTTCAAATCGGTAACGACATTCAATGTCTTGATTCCATCCGAAAACGGAACAATGATTCGCTCAAAAGTGTTTCCTTCTTTTTTGTATACATCGGTAATTATTGGTAATGCTTCACGAGCACTTCTTTCGGTTTTTTCAGTATAATAAACCATAGCAGCTTTATATACTCTACCTGTGATTTCCATTTCTGATAATTTCTCAAACTCGGCAGCCGAAATAGGAGAAGTTATAGAGAAATAACGAATTAATTCAAATTCAAAATTTTTGAAATCGTTTCTGCCTTTATTTTCACTTATGATTAATTCACAAGTATCATACATCATATTTGCAATATCCAGTTTCAATCGTTCACCAAATAAGGCATGACGACGACGTTTGTATACCACTTCACGTTGTGCATTCATTACATCATCATATTCAAGCAATCGTTTACGTGTACCAAAGTTATTTTCTTCCACTTTTTTCTGTGCACGCTCAATAGATTTGGTCATCATCGAATGCTGAATCACTTCACCTTCTTTCAATCCCATTCTGTCCATGATTTTGGCAACTCTATCCGAACCAAATAAACGCATGAGGTTATCCTCCAAAGACACATAAAACTGTGAACTTCCCGGATCTCCCTGACGACCGGCACGACCTCTCAACTGACGATCCACACGACGCGAATCGTGACGTTCTGTACCGATAATTGCTAAACCACCAGCTGCTTTTACTTCAGGAGTTAACTTGATATCAGTTCCACGACCGGCCATATTTGTTGCAATTGTTACTACACCAGATTTACCAGCTTCTTCAACAATTTGTGCTTCTTGTTTGTGCATTTTTGCATTCAATACATTGTGATTTACACCACGTATTTTAAGCATTCGGCTTAATAATTCTGAAATCTCAACCGATGTTGTTCCAATCAGAACCGGTCTTCCGGCTTGCGATAATTGGGTTACATCTTCAATTACGGCATTGAATTTTTCACGTACCGAACGGTAAATCAAATCTTCTCTGTCAATTCTTGACATACCGCGATTCGTTGGAATTTCGACAACATCTAATTTGTAGATTTCCCAAAGTTCACCTGCTTCTGTAACTGCTGTTCCCGTCATACCCGCTAATTTGCTGTACATACGGAAATAATTCTGTAGCGTAATCGTAGCAAATGTCTGTGTTGCTGCTTCAATTTTAACTTGCTCTTTGGCTTCAATCGCCTGGTGCAATCCGTCAGAATAACGACGACCATCCATTATACGACCTGTTTGTTCATCGACAATTAAAATTTTATTGTCCATGATAACATATTCTACATCTTTTTCAAAAAGAGTATACGCTTTTAATAACTGTGTAAGTGTGTGAATTCTTTCTGATTTGATTCCAAAATCCTGAAATAGTTTTTCTTTCGCTTCCGCCTCTTTATCTTTATCAAGGTTTTGTTTCTCGATATTCGCTATTTCAGTTCCAATATCCGGTAGAATAAAGAAATTTTCATCGGTATCCTGAGAAAGGAATTTTATACCACTATCAGAAAGTTCTACTTGATTATTTTTCTCTTCGATTACAAAGTACATTGCTTCGTCAACTTCCGGCATTTTTCGGTTGTTGTCTGCCATGTATTCGTTTTCTGTTTTTTGCAATAATTGTTTAACACCTTCTTCACTTAAGAATTTGATAAGTGCTTTGTTTTTTGGCAACGCTCTGTAGGCTCTCAATAAATGAAAACCTGCATCTTTCATGTTTCCTTCCTTGAAGAAACGCTTGGCTTCGGTCAAAAATCCGTTGGCTAATTGACGTTGTAAATTATAAAGGTTTTCAATTTTTGGTTTCAGTTCATTAAACTCATGACGGTCACCATCAGGCACTGGTCCTGAAATAATCAACGGAGTTCTAGCATCATCAATCAATACCGAATCCACCTCATCGACTATGGCGTAGTTGTGTCTTCTTTGCACCAAATCTTCAGGCGAATGTGCCATGTTATCACGTAAGTAGTCGAAACCAAATTCGTTATTGGTACCATAAGTAATATCCGCTTCGTAGGCTTTTCTTCTAGCATCTGAATTTGGCGAATGATTATCAATACAATCTACTGACAATCCGTGGAATTCGAATAAAGGAGCTTTCCAGGTACTATCACGTTTTGCTAAGTAGTCATTCACAGTTACTAAATGCACACCGTTTCCGGTCAACGCATTTAAGTAGAGAGGGAGAGTTGCTACCAAAGTTTTTCCTTCACCAGTTTGCATTTCTGCAATTTTTCCCTCGTGTAATACGATACCTCCAATTAACTGAACATCGTAGTGAATCATATCCCAAGTGATTTCTTTTCCGGCCGCATTCCATTGGTTTGACCAATTAGTTTGGTCACCGACTAAAGATATGTAGGGTTTTGTTGCTGATAATTCTCGGTCTTTCTCAGTTGAAGTAACAGTAATGGTTGAGTTTTCTTTGAAACGACGTGCTGTTTCTTTAATAACAGCAAAAGCCTCCGGAAGAATTTCCATTAATACTTTTTCGGAGATTTCGTAAGCTTCTTTTTCTAAAGAATCAATGGCATTGTAAATATCTTCTCTTAAATCAATATCGACAGTGTTTTCTGCTTCTTGTTTTTTTGCTTCTATTTCAGCATCTTGTTTAGCACGGGCTTGTTTTATTCTTTCTTTGAATTCTACTGTTTTAGCTCGTAACTCATCATGAGAAAGTGATGCTAATATAGGTTCTAAAGCTTTAATTTTGGTTATGTATGGTTGTGTAGCTTTGACATCTTTTTGAGATTTGTCGCCTACAAAAGCTTTTAAAATGCTATTTATGAAACTCATAATTGGGTTGGTATTATATATTTTTAAAATCCCGATTCTTAGGGATGCAAATTTAAACAAAAAAAAAGCCCTAAATGGACTTTTCTCTTTTGTGTTTTTTTATTTTTTTAATATTCATCCTCGTTCCAAAGATAATCTTCGTCGGTTGGATAATCGGGCCAGATTTCTTCCATGGATTCGTAGATTTCTCCTTCGTCTTCTATGGATTGTAAATTCTCAACTACTTCAAGAGGCGCGCCGGTTCTTATGGCGTAATCTATAAGCTCGTCTTTGGTTGCTGGCCAAGGCGCATCACTTAAATACGATGCTAATTCTAATGTCCAATACATCTTCTATCGATTTTAATTTAATGCAAAAATAAATTTATTACTGAAAAAGTCAAGTTTTTTTTGATTTATTTTTAAATATGTTTAAGAACGTGTTGATTTTTGATTTAAGAATAGTGATTTTTGATTTTTGATTTCAATTTTTATGTAGATATTTTAATTCTAAAATTCTAAAATCGTTAATCAACAATCTTAAATCATTACTTCCTCGGAATCCATTTTACTTCATCCGCGTTCAGCTCTTGGGACAACTTCCGTGCCAAGACAAAAAGGTAGTCAGAAAGTCGGTTTAAGTATTTTATAGCAATATTAGCTACAGGTTCATTGTGACTTAAGTGCACTGCTAAACGCTCTGCTCTTCTGCAAACACAGCGAGCAATGTGACAATATGACACAGTTGTATGACCACCGGGTAAAACAAAATGGGTCATTTGTGGCAATGAATCTTCCATGGTATCGATTTCTTTTTCAAGAAGTTCGATGTCACTTTCAATAATACCAAGGTTTTGCAATCGTTTTTGTCCGTTTTTTAACACTTCTTTTTCTGGTGGTGTTGCCAATATAGCGCCAACGGTAAATAATCTATCCTGAATTTCGATTAGAATATCTTTGAAATGCTGATTTATTTCTTGGTCGCGAATTAATCCTATATAGGAGTTTAATTCATCAACAGTTCCGTAGCTTTCAATTCGTGCGTGGTCTTTTGGAACGCGTGTTCCTCCAAATAATGCTGTAGTTCCTGTATCTCCGGTTTTAGTATAAACTTTCATGTTGATTTATGATTTCAGAATGGAGCACAAAGGTAACAAAAAATCAAATCCTATAAATGATTCGTATTTAGAGTGTCGCTTTCAATGATTCCGTCTTTTAAACGAATGACTCTATGAGCATATTTAGCAATGTCTTCTTCGTGTGTAACTATTATAACTGTATTACCATTTTTATGAATATCGTTAAAAAGATTCATAATTTCTATCGAAGTTTTACTATCGAGATTTCCAGTTGGTTCATCAGCCAAAATAATGGAAGGCTTGTTGACTAAAGCTCGGGCAATAGCTACACGTTGGCGTTGTCCTCCCGAAAGTTGATTGGGTTGGTGATCCATTCTATCAGCAAGATTAACTTGAGCTAGAACATCTGTAGCGCGTTCGTTTCTTTCCGATTTGGAGTAACCTGCATAAATCATTGGTAAAGCTACATTATCTAAGGCTGTAGTCCTTGGTAAAAGATTGAAGGTTTGAAAAACAAAACCAATTTCTTTGTTTCTGATTTCGGCTAAATCGTCATCATGCATTTGGCTAACGTCTTTTCTGTTAAGTATGTAAGTTCCCGATGTTGGTGTGTCAAGACAACCCAAAAGATTCATTAGTGTAGATTTTCCGGAACCTGACGGGCCCATTAATGCTACATATTCCCCTTTGTTGATTTGTAAATCGATGCCTTTTAATACATTGATGGTTTCATGACCCAGTTGAAAATCTCTCGTCAATTTTTTGATATTTATTAATGGATTTGCCATTGATAAGGGAACTTTAAGGAATTAATAATGTAAATATAAGTAATCAATATCTTTTTTTGTTACAATTTTCATACTCTAATCACAAAATGTTCTTTCAGTTGTTGTGTTCTGAAGAAAACAAATCCCCATTGAAATGTATCAATTGTTACGGTAACTTTCGGATGCTTTTTTATAACTTCCCAAGCTGCTTCCATAGCTGGCGACCAATGAATATCATCAAAAATCCAAACAGTTTCGTTATTTATTGTTGGAAGTAACAATTCGAAATACTCTAGAGTGGCTTCTTTAGAGTGATTGCCGTCGAAATAGATCAATTGATAATTGATAATTGCTAATTGATAATTTTTTAGATAACATGAAAATTCTGTATTGATTGACGTAATGTTTTTAAAACCAAATTCCTCAAATTGTTTTTGAGCCACATGCAATGTATTAGGACATCCCTCTATTGTAGTGATTTTAGATTTTACATTTCCAAGCGAAAGGGCAGTAGTAGCTAATCCTAATGAAGTTCCTATTTCTAAAATGATTTCAGGTTGAAAATAATTGGTAATCCTGAAAAGCAACTCTGATCTTCTTTTACTTATACCGGCATTCCTGGCAATTTGGTTTATTGCACGTGTATTGCTTTTGAAAACTCTTGAACCTGTCCCAAAATCAGTAACTTCAATGGTGTTTTTATTTTGTAAAAGAGAATTTCTGTAGTTTTTTAAGATAGAATATTCGGGATATTTTTTCTT
>CANKLK010000014.1 GCA_947482805.1 Flavobacteriaceae bacterium | reverse complement strand
ATAGAAAGACCTGATAAGGCAACACGTGCTCTTGCTCCAGGTGGTTCATTCATTTGTCCGAAAACGAAAGTAGCTTTAGACTCTCTCATTCCAAGTTTATCCACTTTAGATAAATCCCATCCTCCATTTTCCATAGAGTGCATGAAATCTTCTCCATATTTTATAATTCCAGATTCCAACATCTCACGAAGTAAATCGTTTCCTTCTCGAGTTCTTTCACCCACTCCTGCGAATACAGAAAGTCCACCGTGACCTTTAGCGATGTTGTTAATCAATTCTTGAATCAATACTGTCTTACCAACTCCGGCTCCACCGAACAATCCAATTTTACCTCCTTTTGAGTAAGGCTCAATCAAATCGATAACTTTAATTCCGGTGAATAACACTTCTGTAGAAGTTGATAAATCTTCGAATTTTGGTGCTTGTTTGTGGATTGACATTCCATTCGCTCCGTCTTTCGGTAAATCTCCTAAACCATCAATGGCATCACCAATTACGTTGAACAAACGTCCGTAGATATCGGCACCTATCGGCATTTGTATTGGAGCTCCTGTAGCATTTACAGCCGTTCCTCTACTCAAACCATCTGTTGAGTCCATAGAGATGGTACGAACGGTGTTTTCACCAATATGTGATTGCACTTCAAGTACTAAAATTGAACCGTTTTTGTTAACGATTTCTAGTGAGTCATAGATTTTTGGTAGTTCAACATCTTTAGTATCAAATACTACGTCTACTACTGGTCCAATGATTTGGGAAACTTTTCCTATTGCTTTTGACATTGTTTATGTATTTTTAAAATAGCTATTTAGGTTTGAAAAAACATTCTTTTTTCAGTGCGCAAAGATAATTTTTATAAATCGAATAATCAATAATTATTTTATAAAAAAAGAAGATTTTTTGAATAGTCCAAAAAACAAAAAACCATCCCAATTAATTAGGATGGTTTTCGTATTTTAAAATACTTTTTCTATAACATTGCTGGGAATAAAATTTGGTATTGGCCTAAATTAACTCCCTTAAAGTTGGATCCATATTTAGCATTAATTGCTTCTAAAAATTTATTAGCAATTAAAGCATATCCTTTTGGACTCGGGTGAACACCATCTAGAGAAAAAGAATTACCAGTAACATATGTAGAGGTCATCGTATAACCGTTATAGACAAGTCCGCCGTTTGCTACTTGATTTAAAGCCGCATTGGCATCCACAAAAGCTAATTCTTTGCTATTAGCTAAAGCTAAAATTGTAGCATTATAAGCATCCGTTGCTGTTTTAACTTCAGCTGTTTCGCTAGCTGTTAATGTAGTATTATCTTGCATTGGATAAGAAACCCCAATAGAATTGAAAGGTGAAGGTGCTCCAGTTTGTGTAGTACCAATAACAGATCTTGCTGTTAATAAAATATAATCTCTCGAGGCAGCAGCACTACTAGCATGACGCGCCTGGCCATACAAAACTCCTAGATAGCCTGCTGTTGGAGCTCCAAGAACTGGAGTTAATGCAGCTGTTATTTGGGCTGAAATATTTGGCAATGATTCATCTTTGATTAAAAGTGGATTTGTCTCAACTGTAGCTGGATTAGCATCGTCAGCAACTAAAGTTACAAAACGTGCTGGCAAACCTGCTCCCGCTAAAGAAGCATTAATTCCGCCAAATAATGCATTTAATTGACCCGCGCTTGCAGCAGGCAATCCTGGAATTGGATTCGTTGGAACAGTAGTAAAGAATGGAACTGAAGTAACATAAGGAATATTAGCAACAACTCCTTTAGCACCACCAGCAGTTAATTGTGTTACCAAAGTAGAATAGACACTAGCAAACACATTTGGATCAGTAATATCATTTCCGCCATAGGTTGTTGGGTCTAAATTACCAGTTTGATTTGTACCCGTTCCTCCAGAGGTAGCATAAGATAATACATCGTTATTACCTATCCATAATGAAAAGAATGTAGGAGACTGGGCCACAGCATCAGCTAAAACAGTAGTTCCTGGACTTGATGCGAAACGAACAAAATAAGGATTTGATGCTCCTGAGGCTACTCCTGCAACATTTCCATATCCTGGTGCAACTAAATGGAAACTTTTAGCTCCTGGAACTCCCAAATTATTATAAGGTCCAGTCAAAATATTACTTACTTCTGTGGTTGGAGTTCCTGAAACTGGCGCAGGACCAGTACCATTAAAATACAATCTTGGTCCCTGTATTTGAAATCCTCCTAAAAGTAATCCTCCAACATTATCATTCATAAAAGGAATTTTGAATTCTCCTCCACCAACTAATGCAAACTGTTGAGACAATAGACTTGGATAAGATAGTTCCTGACCAGCAATAAAAAGAGCGCCATCACAATATCCTGCCGTTAATGAATTACCTAAGGAAACATATTTTGAAAAATCTGCAGTTCCGGCATTAAGCGGTGATCCATCTGTTGAGTTAGGGTCAACAAAAGGCTGATCCTCACTATTACACGCTACAAATGTTAAAGACACCAAAAGTAGCCATTTGAAATTTTTTATCATAACTAATATAATTTAATAATTTGGTTTGAATTATGGTTTGATTGTTAAAGACAAGAAGTATTGTTGACCTATTAATCCAGGACCAACAAGTTGTCTGTATTCTCTTCCTCCTAAGTTAGTTGCTCCCATTTTGATAACCGAGTTTAATTTCGGAAGTCCATAACTAATTTGTGCATCGATTACTGTTACTGCATCAATCATTCCGTCAGCAAAAGTAGATTCCCAGTAGTACTCATCACTCCATCTTCCACTGATGTTGAAACCGAAGTTTTTGAATAAATTATCATTACTGAAACTGGCTTTAACTCTGTGTTTAGGGGTGTTAAATCCGGCTTCGAAACTTGGATCTTTGGCTTGATCAAAATCGAATTGTGCGTAGTTGTAATTAGCAGAAACCTCAAAGTTTCTGGGTAATCTTTTAGACACACCTACTCCGAAACCTAATGATCTGATTTCAATATCAGTATTAGTGTACAACTGGAAAGCTCTTCTGTTTCCAGTAACTATAGCGTCAAAAGATTGTGCTCCCGGATCTGTAGGACCTAATAAAGGATTTGGCGCGTCTTGTGCTGTTCCATATAATGGTGCTAAAACGGTTAAATTACCAATGAAATCATTATAAATATTGTAGTATCCATTGACGTCAAAAGTAAATCCTTTTACTTCCCCTCTATAGCCTAATTCAAATGCTTTTACGGTTTCAGGTTTTACCAGATTCACATTTGCCTTTCTTATTTTACTTAATGCATCTGCAAATCTCTGCTCAGGAGTTTCAAGCACTCCATTTACTGTCAATAATGGCCCATTAACTCTTTGATTAAAAGCAGCTATTGATTGAGCAGTATAAGAATTATAATAAGCGTTATTTCCATTTATTGTGGTAGAGTTACCTCCAACCAAGGCTTGTCCTAAAGGAGAAGTTACCGGTAAAGTTTCTTCATATCTCGTTAAGTTATCAGGCGCAGAACCTAATAAAATAGCGCTACCTACATTGAAACCAATGTACTGGTCTTGTGTGGTTGGGTTACGGAAACCGGTTTGAAATGACCCTCTGAAAATATGGTTTTTAGCCTCTCCTGCGCTGTAAACAAAGGAAACTCTTGGCGAATAATTCCCGTCGAAGTTTTCAGCTTTGTCGTAACGAACAGAACCGGTAAATTTCAAACGGTCATCCATCGCTTTTTTCTGTACTTGAGTATACACACCGTACTCATCATATTGAATTCCACCAAATTGTGGTTTATCTGTATAAATTCTTCCGAAAGAATTCAAATCATATCTTCTGTAAGAACCTCCAACTTGAATTTCGGCCACTTTTATTAAATCTTTAAAGTTGTAATTCGCATCAGAATGATAAATTTTCGAATTGTCAACTAATTTAGAACCCGATAAAACGTCAGGGTTAGATATTACCTGATTATAGGCATTTTGAAACTCAGGTGTTCCGGGTAAAAATCTTCCGGTATCAGCAACGTTTCTTGCATTGGCGTGAGCTTGAATTGGTGTTGCACCTAATAAAGTAGATTGTACAAATGCTCCTGCATATTGTCCGAACCAAGTAGCATCCGGTTTCCATGCTCTGTTGATATTAAGTCCGGTGAAAAGCATATCATAAGAATTTCCGCCGTCTTCAGTGGTGAAATAACCCCTAACGAAAAAGTTTTTCCCGGTAAATTCTAACTTATGTTGTTGCATAAAAAACCCGTTCAAATAATAACGGTTTGCTCCCTGGTAAACTGAATTACCAAATCCGAATTTACTTTGCCAAATCACTTCAAGATTTTCGTTTCCGAAAGGTCTTAAGTGTAATGAGAAATCAATTTTAGCATTTCTAACTTGATTATCTGTTAAGTCAACTTCATTATAACCTGTTCTTGAAACATTTTCATCAGGTAAAATAGAGTTGAACACTGTAAATTGTGCCGGTGTAATTGCGCCTGCATTTAACAATCCTTTCGCAACACCTTTAATATTAGTGCTTGCTTCATCTCCATAAACATTGATTCCATTATAATTTGGGTTTGTTCTGTCTATTCCTATAAGTTCATCACCATTTTCGTCTATACCATTATAATTTGTTGCCCACCATTCGGTACCTTTCATGTAAGTGAAATTGGCTTTAGCGGCAAAATAGTCATTAAATTTATGCGCTACTCTTATCCCGTAATCGCGATAATCGTTGGAACCGGCCGCTTTTTGACTGGTGGATCCATATTTTACATAGGCTGAAATCCCTTGGTATTTGAAAGGACTTTTACTATTCATAAACAAAATTCCGTTGAAGGCATTCGCACCATATAAAGCAGAAGAAGCGCCCGGAAGTAATTCTACACTGGCCACATCGATATCAGAAACCCCAATAAGGTTACCTAATACGAAGTTCAACAAGGGAGATGAATTATCCATTCCATCAACTAACTGCATAAAACGCGTATTAGATATAGTAGCAAATCCACGAGTATTGATAGATTTGAATGACATACTACTGGTATTCATTTGAACTTCTTTCAAATTTTCTAATCCATCATAGAATGTTGGTGATGCCGTTTTTTTGATGTCTCTGATGGTCATTCTCTCAATAGTTACCGGAGATTCTCTGACCTTTTCAGGTGTTCTAGATGCAGAAATAACGATTTCATCAAGCTTGGTTTCCTCATCAGTTAAAACTGCGGTAACTTTTTGATTGTTTGCCGTAACGCTAACTTTTTTTGCCCCAAAACCAATACTTGATATTTCAAGGTCGAATGGTGGTTTTTTGTTAGTTGTTAAACTAAAATTTCCATCGGCATCAGTTACAGCACTAGAGCTGTCTCCAGCTACTTTAACATTGGCACCAGGAATTGGTTCGTTCTTACTGTCTTTTACCGAACCCGTTATTGAAGTTTGCGCATAGGTTATGCCGCAAAAAAACAATGAAACGATAAATAAATAAATCTTCATTTGGTTATAATTTTGTTGGTTTAGGAAGCCAAAGTACAAATATTTTTTTTACATTATCAAAAAACCTTGTGTATTTTTATTAATAATCAATAATAAGTTTCTTAATCAAGGCTATGCTTTTTGCACTATTATCAAGTTTTATTAACGAATTGGCATTATTGATATAAAAATATAATGCGTAATACAATATGGAACATCCATAAATTAATCATAAAATTTTAAGCAAAAAAAAGCAAGACATTGTCTCGCTTTTTTTATGATTTATGTTGACAACTATTATTCTACAGTTACCGATTTTGCCAAGTTTCTTGGTTGATCCACATTGCATCCTCTCATTACAGCGATATGATAGGACAATAACTGTAATGGAATGGTAGTAATTAATGGCGATAAAGCATCAGAAGTCTCCGGAATTTCAATAACGTGATCGGCTAATTCTTTTACTTGTGTGTCGCCTTTGGTAACCACAGCAATAATTTTTCCGCTTCTTGATTTTATTTCTTGGATATTACTTACTATTTTGTCGTAATGTCCCTGTTTTGGGGCAATAACAATTACAGGCATTTGCTCATCAATTAAGGCTATTGGTCCGTGTTTCATTTCTGCTGCAGGATAACCTTCAGCGTGAATGTATGATATTTCTTTAAGTTTTAATGCGCCTTCCAAAGCAACTGGAAAATTATAACCTCTACCTAAATATAAACAATTAGTAGCATCTTTAAATTTAGCTGCTATTTCTTTTGCCATTTCGTTGGTTGATGCCAATGCTTCAGCTACTTTTTCCGGTATAACTTCTAATTCTTGCAAATAAAGATGAAAATCAGAATTTGATAACGTCCCCTTGGCTTTTGCCAAACGTAAAGCTATCATTGTTAATACAGTTATCTGTGTGGTAAAAGCTTTCGTTGATGCTACGCCAATTTCAGGTCCAGCATGAGTATAAGCTCCAGCATTAGTCTCTCTTGAAATGGAAGAACCTACAACGTTACAAACTCCGAAAACAAAAGCCCCTTTTTCTTTGGCTAATTTAATTGCAGCTAAAGTATCCGCTGTTTCTCCGGATTGTGATATGGCAATCACAACATCATTTTTATTGATTATCGGATTTCGGTATCTGAATTCTGAAGCGTATTCAACCTCAACGGATATTCTTGCGAATTCTTCTATTACATATTCAGCAACTAATCCGGCATGCCATGATGTTCCGCAGGCAACAATAATGATTCTTTCGGCATGCAGAAATTTTTCTAAATTATCTTCTATACCAGCCATTTGGATAATCCCTTGATTGGCCAAAAGTCTTCCTCTGTAGGTGTCTTTGATTACATTAGGTTGCTCATAGATTTCTTTCAACATGAAATGATCATAGCCGCCTTTTTCAATTTGCTCTAAGTTCATTTGAAGTTCTTGAATGTATGGGTCAACCAAAGAGTCGTCTTTAATTTTTCTGATTTTAAGAGGTTTGTGTAGTCTAACGATTGCCATTTCTTCATCTTCAAGATAAATGGCATTAGACGTATATTCTATAAAGGGAGAGGCATCAGATGCAATAAAAAACTCGTCGTCTCCAACTCCTATTGCTATTGGACTTCCTAATCTTGCAACAATAATTTCGTCTGGTTTTTCTCTGTCAAAAACACAAATTGCGTAAGCCCCGACAACTTGGTTTAAAGCAATTTGAACTGCTTTTCCAAGTTTTACTTTTTCTTTGTTTTTAACGTCTTCAATTAAATTTACTAATACTTCAGTGTCTGTATCCGAAGTAAAAGTATACCCTCTTTTTAGTAATTCTTTTTTTAACGGTTCATAATTTTCTATAATTCCGTTATGAATAATTACTATGTTTCCTGAATTTGAAACATGCGGATGTGAATTGATATCATTTGGAACACCGTGTGTTGCCCAACGAGTATGCCCCATTCCGATGAAAGCTTTTGAGGAAGCAATATCCTTAGACTTCTCTTCAAGGTCAGAAACCTTTCCTTTAGTTTTGGCAATTTTAATTTCATTGTCGGTGTATAGCATTATCCCAGCACTATCATAACCCCTATATTCTAATCGTTTTAACCCTTTAATTACAATTGGGTAAGCTTCTCTAAATCCGATATAACCAACAATTCCACACATAACATTAAATATTAATCAGGTTTTGTATAATAAATTTTAAGTTTCAATTTTTTTCCGTCAGGAACAACTGGACTTGCTCCGTATAAAACAGTCCCCAATGGACTCAATACCGACATAGAGGGAGCGCTACCAAAGTTACTGTTTGCCGTTCTTAGTTTCGAAAAACCAACATTGTTAATATTTTCAGTTACTGATAATCCTAAACGAACATTAGTTGAATCATTTTTAATTAAATTCCTAACGTAGTTCGTTATTCTTATTCTATATTTTTTCCCTCTGGCACCTCTTCCATCACTCACATTTTGGGATTGAATAATTCCGTCATGTATAAATTTGCTGAATTTTGGGAAACTAGGATTACTTGTAAAATCTAATGTATAATCAATCAAGATCTTTTTATTTGTTAAGTCATATAAAAAAATACGATTTGGTTCTTTAGGTTGGGCTTCAGGAGTTGCTGGAGAAAAGTTTGACATGGCTTCATTGTCAACATAAAAAGTAAGATTGGCTTCATTAATTAACCAACCATCGATTTTAATTTGGTCAATCTGATCCGAAATACCATTTGGAATGTTGTTTACAATGTATTTAGTATTAGTCGAACTTACAGGAAGATTTTCATTAAAAGCAGTATTTAGAGTATATCCCTTTAAATCGGTTGAACCAAACAAATCTATAACTGAAATTGCTCCTTCACCTCCTTTTAAATAAAGTCTCGAAGCTTCTTGAGTACTATTATTGGCAGCATTCAAATAATCGAGGTTTTCATTAGAGTTTTCCAACAAACTTATAGTATTTCCATTAAGATTTAACGGGAAGGTTTTACTCACTCTTTCTAGTTTGTATTCATTTACTGTAGTGGTAGACACATTGTCAGGAGTAATTTTATCTTCTTTGTAATATATCGTAATTTTTCCTGCTCTGAAATTAATCATAGCCATGTTACCGGGATTTCCGTTTTCAACTTTAAAATAAATCCCTCTGAAATAATTTTTAAAAAGGGCATTACTAGATAATTGACCTGTTGGAGCGTTTAAAATTTTATCATAAAAAACATCCGTACTTAAATGCAATCGCATTGAGGGCACTGATCTTGTATATTTTTTGGTAACCCCATCAGATTCATAAGTTGTTAATTTATGCTCTCTTTTGTCAAAATAAAACTGTTCGTTTTCACGACCATCAGCATTGTGGGTTCCTTCTTGATCGCCAGGTGGGTCTGTAAGAGGGGCATTATTTAACAAAACCGGAATTTTATTATTGTCTATCAGGTTATTTTGATCTGAATAAAACAATTGTTGCTCCGCTAAAGATTGATCAGGATCCAAGTCTCTCAAAAAATAATTAGATTGATAAACGCTCAACTTAAACTTTGAATTATTTGTTGAAGGAGTATCTTTGTCATATGGAGTAACTCCAAAAATTGAATCTAACCTATATGTATTAATATTATCCGAATTAGTTGATTTCAGTGTTTTAAAATACGGGACATCCAAAATTACGCTATCGATAACCGGGAGATCTTCATATAGTTCGGTATCTGTATTGTTAAAAACCGGATTTAAAGTAGAAAGTTCGACTTGAGTTACAAAGTTAGCTTGCGTTGTTCCAAAAGCAGGATTCGAATAAAACCCTAGTGGATTTATAGGCAAGTTATTTGAGGCAATAGGCCCAAGTTTTTGATTGTATGCTTTTACAGTTAAGGTGCTGTCGACATCAAAACCAAAGTGGTCATCACCAACAATATCAGTCCCTAATTCGTTAAAATCTTTATCGCATGAGGCGAAAATTATTATTATTAAACCAACAATTAAAATTGGGCGTAAAAATGATTTTTTGTACATAAAATTTCTATTTCTTAAGAAAGCATACTTTTGTAAAAGTTCGTATATGCTTCAGTAAATTTATCTTTCGAAGCGAAAGGTAAAAAAGGTTTTTCTGAAGACTGTATAAATTTTGTTAAACTTTCCGACACATTTTCAGAGGCAATAATTACACCGTCAGAATGTTTAATCGCTGCCTTAATAAGGTTTTCATAATTAGGTAATTCTAATTCCTGAATAGCATCTTGAGGAACTCCATCAAACTTAATTTTGTTTATCATTTCGGCATCTAAACTTCCTTCAAAAGATTGGCTATATACTGAAGTCACAATCTTTGTTTCCGAAAATAAGGCTTCGTCTTTATAATAATGTTTCATATAAATTGGTAATAAACTCGCCATCCAACCATGAACATGAATAATATCAGGCACCCAATTTAATTTTTTAACGGTTTCTACAACGCCTTTAGCAAAGAATATAGCTCTTTCATCGTTATCAGGATAAAGCACTCCTTCTTCATCACTGAAAGTGGCTTTTCTCTTGAAATATTCGTCATTATCTATAAAATAAACTTGAATTCGCTCTTTAGGGATAGACGCTACTTTAATTATCAAAGGCATATCCAAATCGTTCACTACTAGATTCATTCCCGACAAACGAATTACTTCGTGTAACTGATGTCTTCTTTCATTAATATTGCCATACCTTGGCATAAAAATTCTAATCTGTCCGCCTTGATCATTTATCATTTTGGGAACATCATACGACAGTAAAGAAACCTCATTTTCAGCCAAATAAGGCACCACTTCAGATGATACATACAATATCCTCTTATCTTCCATAATCTAATCTACTTTATTTATTGGCAATAAAAAACAGGCAAAAGTACAAAAATTTATGCAGTTATTTATGAAAATGGTAAGTTTGCAACTCATTTACTGAAAGCCAATGCTCCTTTTTACCACTCAAAACGAATTAATATCCCATCTTAATTCTATTTCAAATAAAGAAACGTCAGTTGGTTTAGTGCCTACAATGGGTGCGCTTCACGAAGGACATCTTTCGTTACTATCAGAAGCATGTCAATATAACGCTATAGTTGTGGTAAGTATTTTTGTCAATCCTACACAATTCAACAATGCTGAAGATTTGGCAAAATACCCTAAAACATTAGACAAAGACATCAAAAAAATAAAAACTGTTTCTGATGATATTATTGTCTTTGCACCAAGTGTTGATGATATTTACAGAGGCGATATGGTTTCTGAGCATTTCGATTTTGATGGTTTGGAAAATCAGATGGAGGGAAAGTTTCGTCCCGGACATTTTAATGGCGTTGGAACTATCGTAAAACGACTCTTCGATATAGTAAAACCTACCAACGCCTACTTTGGCGAAAAAGATTTTCAGCAATTGCAAATTGTAAAGAAAATGGTTGAAAAATTGAAAATTCCGGTCACAATTGTTGGCTGTCCAATCTACAGAGAATCCAATGGTTTAGCCATGAGTTCGCGCAACGAAAGATTATCAGCTGCTGAACGAAAAGAAGCCGCTATTATATATAAAACTCTATCTCATGCCCAGAATTTATTTAAAACAAAGTCGGCCGAAGCAGTAAACGAGTTTGTTATAAAAACATTTGAAAAACAGAGCAATTTTGAATTAGAATATTTTGAAATTGCCGACGTAATAACCCTATTACCTTGTATCCGAAAAAACAAAACAAAAAAATACCGTGCCTTCATCGCAGTTTTTGTCAACAAAATCAGATTGATTGATACGATTTCATTAAATTAATTTACTTTTGAGCCATGCAAATTGAAGTAGTAAAATCTAAAATCCACAGGGTAAAAGTTACAGGAGCCGATTTAAATTATATTGGCAGTATCACTATTGATGAAACCTTAATGGAAGCGGCAAACCTTATTGAAGGCGAAAAAGTTTCCGTTGTAAATATCAATAATGGCGAACGTTTTGAAACCTATGTTATCAAAGGCATCAAAAATTCGGGCGATATTACACTAAATGGTCCAGCCGCCAGAAAAGTTCATAAAGGTGATATTATTATCATTATATCTTATGCTTTAATGGATTTTGAAGAAGCAAAAGGCTTCAAACCTTGGTTGATTTTTCCAAATGAAACTAATAATTCCCTTACCTAAAATCTCTTGAAAAAACAAATCAGTAAATGGTTGACGGTTCTCATTCCTCTTTTAATAGGAATTGGGATTATATACTATCAATATACCACATTGACGGCCGAGGAAATTTATAAGATAAAAATCAGTTTTGAAAAAGCAAACTACTACTTTATTTTATTGTCGTTAGTAATTGCCTGCTTAGGTTATTGGTCGAGAGCTTATCGTTGGAAATTTGCATTAAACCATTTGGGCTACGAAACTAAGTTTTCGAATAATTTTTTTACGGTTTGTGTTTCTTATTTGGTTAATTTGACTGTTCCTCGTTCAGGCGAAATTTCGCGTGCTGCTTTATTGAAAAAATATGAAAATGTTCCATTCGACAAAGCATTTGGAACCATCGTAGCTGAGAGAATTGTTGACTTGCTTATCTTTTTCCTCTTTGTTTTTATTGGATTTGTTTCTCAATTTGATAAAATTTACCAATTTCTTTTGAGTGAAAATGTATCCTTTCAAACTTTGATTTTAACAGCTATTGTTGGGGTATTTTTATTTTTTTTATTTATCATGATATGGATTTATGCCGAATGGCAAATAATCTTAAAACTAAAGAAAAAATTGTCCGGATTAATTGAAGGAATAACTACTGTTTATAAAATGAAAGACAAATGGAATTATATTTTTCATTCATTTTTTATATGGTTTTCTTATTTAATGATGTTTTATGTAGCCGTTTTTGCTCTACCTGAAACTTCAGAAATCAATTTTGATATTGTGATTATGGGCTTCATTTTTGGCAGTCTGGCTGTTGGTTTTTCTAATGGCGGATTAGGCGCTTATCCTTTCTCTATTGCTTTGATTTTTTCACTTTACGGAATTACAAAAGATGTTGGAACCGCTTTTGGATGGCTGGTTTGGACATCACAAACTATTTTGACCATTCTTCTCGGGTTGATTTCCTATGTTTTGCTTCCAGTTTTAAATAGAAATAAATAATTTTGTTATATTGCTAGTCAATTTAACAACCATTCTATTCAAACCAAGCCTACCATCATGAAAAAAATTATCCTGTTTCTATTTTTCATTTGTTCCAACGCTATTTTTTCTCAAAAAATAACCGATACTATATCGTCTAAAAGACTAAACGAAGACCGCGAAATTACTATTGGCTTGCCGCCTTCATACGATAAACATCCAAACCAAAAATATCCTGTTTTAGTTTTATTGGATGGCGATTTTCTTTTTGATGCTTTCCAAGGGGCATTGAGTTATAGTAATTATTGGGACGATTTGCCTGAAATTATTATCGTTGGGATTTCTCAAAATAAAAATAACGAGCGCGAAACCGACTGCGCTGTTGACCAAGAAAATGGTTTGCCAACAGAAAAAGGAGAAGCTTTCTTTGAGTTTATTGGTTTGGAATTATTGCCATATATAGAAAAAAAATACAGAACTGCTCCTTTTAAAATGATTGCCGGATTAGACACTACAGCAGGCTTTTTAAATTGTTATCTATACAAAGACGTTCCGCTTTTTGACGCCTATATTTCTATGAGTCCTGAACTTCCAAAAGGAATGGAAGAACAACTTCCGGATAGATTAGCAGCCATTCAAAAACCAATTTTTTACTATCATTCTTCAGGCGGTGGCGATATGAAAAAAATGCGCAACCGGATTTTAGCTTTAGACGAAGTCGCAAAAAAAATCAATAAACCATCACTCAATTACAGATTTGATGATTTCAAAGGGGCTTCACATTATTCGTTGGTTCTGAATTCTATTCCAAGTGCATTGTACCAAATATTCTCTGTTTACCAACCTATTTCAACTACTGAATTTAATGAAAAAATTACTGTGCTTACTTCAGGATATGTCGATTATTTAGTTCGAAAATACGATGTGATTGAAAAGTCATTTGCGCTAAAATTACCTATTCGTTTAAATGATTTTAAAGCAATAGAAGCTGCCATCTTGAAAAACAAAGCCTATCCTGAGTTTGAAAAATTAGCACAATTAGCCAAAAAAAGTTACCCTAAATCAATGTTGGCCGATTATCAAATGGGACAGATGTATGAAAAAAAGGGCGAGACAGCAAAAGCGGTTAAATCGTATATGATGGCTTACCAACGAGAAGAAATTGGTGATTTGACAAAAGACATGATGATTGAAAGAGCTGACGAATTAAAGAACGGTAAAAATGAACCTGATGTGGAAGAAACGCTACCAGATACAGCTCCAACGAATACTCCACCAACCGAAAAGAAAAAGCAAGAATAATCCTGACACGAGCAAAGCGACTGACGCAGTAAAATAAATTCAGCATAAATGTCTAAAATAAAAACTACTTTTTTTTGTCAAAATTGTGGCGCTCAATATGCCAAATGGCAAGGCCAATGCAATTCGTGCAAGGAGTGGAATACCATTGCAGAAGAAATTATTCAAAAGGAAGAAAAAGCAAGTTGGAAACCTTCGAATACTGAATCTAAACGAGTTTCAAAACCGCTTAGAATAAAAGAAATCGATTCCACGCAAGAAGTACGAATGGATACTGCTGATGGCGAATTGAACCGTGTTCTTGGCGGCGGAATTGTTCCTGGTTCCTTAATACTTTTAGGCGGTGAACCCGGCATCGGAAAAAGTACGTTGCTGTTGCAGATTTCTTTAAAATTACCTTATAAAACCTTATATGTTTCCGGTGAAGAAAGTCAGAAACAAATCAAAATGCGTGCAGAAAGGATTAATCCGAATAGCGACAATTGTTATATTTTAACCGAAACCAAAACCCAAAATATCTTTCGGCATATAGTAGAAACCGAACCCGATATTGTCATTATCGATTCAATACAAACCTTGCACACCGATTATATAGAATCCACCGCAGGAAGCATTTCTCAAATAAGAGAAACAACTGCTGAGCTCATAAAATTTGCTAAAGAAACCAACATTCCGGTGATTCTGATTGGTCATATTACCAAAGATGGGAACATAGCCGGACCAAAAATATTGGAGCACATGGTCGACACGGTTTTGCAATTTGAAGGCGATAGAAATCATGTATACCGAATACTTCGCTCGCTCAAAAACCGTTTTGGTTCTACTGCCGAATTGGGCATTTATGAAATGCAGGGTTCCGGTTTACGTGAAGTTTCCAACCCTTCCGAAATATTAATTTCACATCGTGAAGAGGAACTTTCAGGAACTGCCATTGCATCTACATTAGAAGGCATGCGTCCCTTGATGATAGAAATACAGGCTTTGGTTTCTACTGCAGTTTATGGCACGCCGCAACGAAGCACCACAGGTTATAATGCAAAAAGATTGAACATGATTTTAGCCGTATTGGAAAAACGGGCAGGTTTTCGTCTCGGAACCAAAGATGTTTTCCTGAATGTTACCGGTGGAATTTCAGTTGATGATCCGGCGATTGATTTGGCTGTAGTAGCTGCTATTTTATCTTCTAATGAAGATATTGCTGTGGGCAAAGATGTATGTTTTGCCGGCGAAGTTGGCCTTTCGGGCGAAATTCGTCCGATAAACCGTGTAGAGCAACGCATACAGGAAGCTGAAAAATTAGGCTTTTCTACGATTTTTGTTTCCAAATACAATAAGATTGCCACTAAGTTTCCCGGTATAAAAATCGTTTTGGTTTCCAAAATTGAAGAAGTGGTAGAGCAGTTGTTTGGCTAAGTAAATAATACAATGACAAACAAGAGGCAAAAAAAAGCAATTCTCTACCTAAAAATCTGTGGAGCCATATTAGTGCTCGGATTGGTGTTGCTTTTTGCTTTTCGAAATTCCATTTTAGACAATGTTATTCACCGCATTGATGCTAAACTTAACCGTGATTACCAATGTAATTTTACAATTCAGAAAGCCGAATTCAATGGCCTATTTGAATTTTAGGTTTAGTATACCAACTAATTGTGTGTTTTTAACCATTTGATTTAAAACTTTTTATTTCTAAATTTACACAGAATTAAAAACCATGCTATGAAAAAAATAATACTCTTTATCATTACGCTTTTTGCTTTTTCGGTTTCAGCGCAAACGGTAGCTGTACAAACCTTTGCCACAGGTTTATCTAATGCAGTAGCGTTAGTTCATCCGCCGGCCGACTCTCGCCTATTTGTAGTTCAAAAAGGAGGTTTAATTAGAATTGTTAATTCGAACGGATCGATCAATGCTACACCATTTTTAACTGTTACTGGATTGAGTACTGGAAGTGAGCAAGGTTTACTAGGATTGGCTTTTCATCCTAATTATGCTACCAATGGTTTCTTTTATATCAATTACACCAATACTGCTGGCGACACTATTATTGCTAGATATAGTGTTTCTGCTAATCCAGATATAGCCAATACTACTGCTACCATTTTAATGACTGTGGACCAACCATACAATAATCATAACGGTGGGAGTTTAGCATTTGGACGCGATGGTTTTTTATACATCGGATTGGGTGATGGTGGAAGTGGCGGTGATCCACAAGGATATTCTCAAAACATGACTATAGACCCTAATTTTCCTAGTAGAGTAATGTTAGGTAAAATGCTTCGAATAGATGTTGATACTACTTTTGGGTCATTAAATTATGGTATTCCATCAACTAATCCTTATGCGACCACTGCTGGTCTTCGCGAAATTTGGGCAATTGGTTTACGCAATCCATGGAAATATTCATTTAATAGATTAAACGGAGATTTATGGATAGCTGATGTTGGTCAGAGTACTCGTGAAGAAATCAATAAAACAACATTCCCTTTACCTAATATAGGTTTAAATTATGGTTGGCGATGTTATGAAGGAACTTCTGTTTTTAGCACAAGTGGTTGCCCAACATTTGCGAACACAGTTGCGCCTTTTACAGATTATGTTTATGGTTCCAATGGCAGATGTTCCATCACCGGTGGTTATTTTTACACTGGTACTTTATATCCAAATCTTGCAAACAAATATATTTTTGCCGATTATTGTACCGCAGAAATAGGACTTGTTGACGCTTCAGGTGTGATTACTTGGAATGTAAACTTGCCAGGTGTAATTACTTCTTTTGGCGAAGACGTTAACGGTGAATTATATATTACAAATGGAACTTCTGTTTCAAAATTAGTAGATACTTCACTAAGTACGCTATCTCTTAACGAAAGTCAAGTTACTATTTTTCCAAATCCAGCTACTAATGAATTATACATCAAGAATAACAATAATTTGGCATTACAAAATATTTCTATTGCCGACCTAACTGGTAAAGTCGTTTTTAATCAAGATATTCAAAACATAGATTCAAACGCAGTAAACATAACAAGTTTAGCCAAAGGAATGTATTTAGTTACTGTGGAAACACAAAGTGGTCTGACTGCAACATCAAAAATTATCAAACAATAATTTAAGGCGCAGGATTAGGTATTAACTCCTGGATTTTATTGATTTCATTGATAACTTCCGAACTTAAAACGGTTTCAAAAGCTGCTATGTTTTCCTGAAGCTGTTCCATATTTGTGGCACCAATAATGGTTGATGTCACAAAATCCTGTTGGTTTACAAAAGCCAAAGCCATTTGAGTTAAAGTCAACCCATTTGCCTGTGCTAATTCCTGATATAATTTTGTAGCTCTGATGCAATTCTCATTAGAATATCGTGAAAATTGAGGAAACAATGCTAAGCGTGAATTTGGTATAATCCCACTCAAATGTTTTCCTGTCAAAAAGCTGAATCCTAATGGAGAATATGCCAATAAACCAACATTTTCTCGCATCCCAATTTCGGAAAGTCCCACTTCATACAAACGATTCAATAACGAGTATGGATTTTGAATCGTAATGATTCTTGGTAAATTATGTTTCTCGCTTTCGCTGATGAATTTCATAACACCATACGGGTTTTCGTTGGAAACCCCAATATGTTTGATCTTTCCTTCTTTGATTAAAGCGTCGAAAATGCTCAACACTTCAAAGAAATTTTCTTTCCATTGATTGTCAATTTTTGAAACGCCGCGTTTTCCAAACATATTCATTACACGTTCTGGCCAGTGCATTTGATATAAATCAATATACTCAGTTTGTAGATTTTTTAAACTCAAATCAACTGCTTCGTGTATGCTTTTCTTTGAAAAATCTAACGGATTTCTGATGTATTCCATTTTTCTGTTTGGTCCAGCAATCTTTGTAGCAATAACCAAATCATCTCTTTTCCCCGATTTCTTTAACCAGGTTCCAATATACCTTTCCGTTTCTCCAAGTGTGGCTTCACGGGCTGCAATGGGATACATTTCGGCAGTGTCGATAAAATTAATTCCTTTTTCAATAGCATAATCTAATTGAGAATGGGCATCGCTCTCAGAGTTTTGTTCTCCGAAAGTCATGGTACCAAGGCAAATTTTACTGACTTTTATATTGGTATTTGGTAACGTAGTATAGTTCATTTTTGGAAGTTAAAAAAAATTTGTGGCACAAAAGTAAAATATTGTTAGTGTTAAAACTGTTTGATTAACACATTTTTTGGAAGCGTTTAGAAAAAAAAGGTTCTAAGAAAAAAACTCAAAACCCTTAAACTATTGGCTACTGCCTAATGTCTTTTGCCTTTTCCTTAAAACTCATTAAGCATCTTAGAAATCTCGTCTAATTTTGGAGTTAGTATCACTTCAATTCTACGGTTTTTAGCTTTGCCTTCATTGGTATCATTGCTCAATATAGGTGCAAATTCGCCACGACCGGCAGCGGTTAAGTTTTCTTTTCTGACACCGTTATTTTCACTCAAAATAGTTACTATCGCTGTGGCTCTTTTAGTAGATAAATCCCAGTTGTTTTCTATGCCACCACCAATATTCCCGAGGATTTTATCGTTATCGGTATGTCCTTCAATCAAGACTGTAATATCCGGATTTTGAGCCAATACTTTTCCAACCTCAACAACGGCAATTCTTCCTTCAGAACCAACAGACCAACTTCCGGTTTGAAAGAGTAATTTATTTTCCATAGAAACATATACTTTCCCATTCTTCATTTGTACGGTCAATCCTTTTCCCTCAAAGGCATTCAATGCTTTTGACAACGTGTCTTTCAGCTTTTTCATAGCGGCATCTTTAGCCGCAATCATGCTCTCTAACTCGTTTAACCTTTTTGTATTGGATGCTAATTCACTACTTAGTTTATTCAATCGATCTTGTTCAGCTGACAATGCTTTTTCTTTAGCATCGAGTTGCGCTAACAAATCACGGTTTTTTGCCATATTTGTTTCTAGGGCATCGTTGCTGTTTTTTTCCAAAGCAGCATACGAATCCTTCAACGCTTTCAGGTTGTTGCTTGCTGCAGTATAATCTGTTTGCAATTTGTCTCTGTCAGCTTTGAGTTGATCACGTTCTGCTGTCAATGCTCTATTCACCGAATCAAATTCGGAATTAGCTTTACGAAGTTCATCGTTTTCATCTGCTAAGAATCGGTTTTCCTTTTTTAAATCAGTGTATTTGTTTTCCAAATCATTATAGATTTTTTTGGAAACACACGAAGACATTAAACTCAATAGGGCTAAACTAAAAATTACTCTTTTCATCATTTTTTATTCTATATTTTAATACTTGATACTTAATTTTTTATACTTCAATCAATTTCTACCAAAACCGGACAATGGTCAGAATGTTTGGCTTCGGGCAAAATGACTGCGCGGGTCACTCTGTTTTTTAGTGGTTCACTGGCCAGACAATAGTCGATTCTCCAACCTTTATTATTGGCTCTGGCATTAGCGCGATAGCTCCACCAACTGTAATTATTTGGTTCTTTATTGAAAACCCTGAAGGTATCGATAAAACCTCTTTTCATAAATTTATCCAACCAAGCACGTTCTTCAGGCAAAAATCCGGATACGGTTTTATTTCGAATTGGATCGTGAATATCAATCGCTTCATGACAAATATTATAGTCACCACATATAATTATATTCGGAACTTCTTTTATTAATTCATCAACATAATGCTGAAAATCATCCATGTATTTAAATTTGTGGTCAAGTCGGTCAATATTCGTTCCCGAAGGCAAATACAAACTCATCACCGAAAAATCATCAAAATCAACACGAAGGTTTCTGCCTTCAAAATCCATGTGGTCAATTCCTGTCCCAAAAACTACATTGTTTGGTTTGGTTTTACACAAAATAGCCACGCCACTATATCCCTTTTTTTGTGCCGGAAACCAATAATGATAAGGGAAACCCGACAGCTCAACATCAATTAATGGTATTTGATCCGGTGTAGCTTTAATTTCTTGAAGGCATATCACATCAGGATTGGCTTGCTGAATCCAATTTAAAAATCCTTTGGTAATAGCGGCTCGAATGCCGTTAACGTTATAAGAAATAATTCTCATTAAATTTTGTTAAGCGTTATTAACTTCGTTCAGTTCAGTCAAAAGACCTCGTGTCAAATGTAAATAAAAATGACTTGTTATTAAAGATTTACAAAATAAGATTGCAGAAGTTATTAACTCAAAAATCAACATTTAACTGAACTTAAATCTTAATTCAAAAATCGTTAATCTTGAATCTTCAATTCATCAGAATTGTTATCTTTGTTTCCTACTCAAAAATCAAAGCTATACATGGGTTTAGTTACCGCAAAAGAAGTTGCAAAAGCAATAAACGTTGATAAGTACGGAGTTTTCGGTACATTTTGCGGTTGGTTATTAATGAAAGCTTTAAAAATTTCTGCGTTGAACAAAATGTATGACCGGAATAAACATTTAAGCGAAATCGAATTCCTCAATGCTATTCTGGACGAGCTGCAAATCAAATTTGAAATTCCGGAAGAAGATTTTAAACGTTTGCCAAAAGACGGAGCTTACATTACCATTTCCAACCATCCATTAGGTGGAATTGATGGGGTTTTGTTATTGAAATTGATGCTCGAAAGAGAGCCTGATTTCAAAGTCATTGCCAATTTCCTTTTGCATCGCATTGCGCCAATAAAACAATACATTATGCCGGTAAATCCTTTCGAAAATCACAAAGATGCTAAGTCGAGTGTAATTGGAATCAAGGAAACTTTTCGCCATTTGAGCGATGGAAAACCTTTGGGCATGTTTCCTGCCGGTGAAGTTTCTACCTATAAAGACGGGCAATTAGTAGTTGACAAAGCATGGGAAGAAGGCGCCATAAAAGTAATTCGAAAAGCACAGGTTCCTGTTATTCCTATTTATTTTCATGCCAAAAACAGTCACTTTTTTTACCTTTTATCCAAAATAAATCCAACACTCAGAACGGCAAAATTACCTTCGGAACTTTTTACACAAAAAGACAGAGTAATTAAAGTTCGTATTGGAAAACCAATTTCGGTTGCCGAACAAAACGAACATAAAAGTATCGAAGAATATTCAGAATTCCTGAGAAGAAAAACTTATATGTTATCTAATTCTTTTAACAAGGAAAATAAAATTTTTGACCCTCAGAACCTGAACTTGAATTTAAAATTAACAAAAAATCCAAAACAGATTGTAAAACCTGCCAATCACGATAAAATTCTAGAAGAAATTGAAGTGCTAAAAGGTGGTAATTATCGATTGTTGCAAAGCAAAAATTATTTGGTTTTTCTAGTTGAGGCCAATATTATTCCAAATATTCTTCACGAAATTGGGCGTTTACGCGAGATAACTTTTAGAGCTGTTGGCGAAGGAACGAACGAATCTATCGATTTAGATAAATTTGACACGTATTACCATCACATGTTTTTATGGGACGAAGAATCACAACAAATTGCCGGTGCGTATCGAATGGGCTTGGGTTCAGAGATTTTTCCTAAACATGGTATTGAAGGTTTTTATCTTCAAGATTTATTTCGATTTGAACCCGAATTGTATGGCATGATGGAACAATCCATCGAAATGGGAAGAGCATTCATCGTTAAAGAATACCAACAAAAACCAATGCCTTTGTTTCTGCTTTGGAAAGGAATTGTTCACACAACTTTGCGTTATCCGGAGCACAAGTATTTGATTGGCGGTGTGAGTATTAGTAACCAATTCACAGAGTTTTCAAAATCGCTGATGATAGAGTTTATGAAGTCGCATTATTACGATCCTTATGTGGCGCAATACATACATCCGAAGAAAGAATTTAAAGTAAAACTGAAAGATGCTGACAAGGATTTTGTGTTCAACGAAACCGAATCCGATTTGAATAAATTTGACAAAATCATTGATGAGGTTGAACCTGGAAGTTTGAGACTTCCGGTATTGATTAAAAAATACATCAAGCAAAATGCGCGTGTGGTGGCTTTTAATGTTGACCCCTTATTCAACAATGCCGTTGATGGCCTAATGTACATCCGAATTGCCGACTTACCCGAAAGTACTGTTAAGCCCGTAATGGAAGAATTTCAGGCAGAACTAGAACGGAAAGAGAAGAATTATAAATAAAAAGCGCTGAATCCCTTGGCTTCTTGTCTTTTTTTAATCTTTTCCAACTTCTTCCTGAAACGTTTTCCAGTCTTTTTCAGAAAGTGTAGACTTGCTTTTTAATTTCTTGCCTTTAATATATTCCAAAATATATTTGGCGCGCTCTTCCGATTCAGGATGATCTGCTATCCAATACATACTTTTATCCATATTGCTATCTTGTGCCATCTGATACATAAAATCGGCCATAGGTTTTGGATCAATATTCGCTTTTAGCAAGTATTCCACACTAGTGATATCCGCTTCTTTTTCTAGAGATCGATCATAAGCAGATGAAGAAAGAGTTTTCAAAATCTCACGTGCCATTTGCCCTCCTTTTGTTCCACCTGCAGCGGTCAGTAATACAGAATATCCGATTTCTTTGGATAACTTTTTCATTACATGTTTGTTTTCGATATGAGCAATCTCATGTCCTAAAACTCCTTGTAATGCTTCTTGTCGTTTGCAATCTTCGATCAGCCCAGTGTATACCACCAAATGATTATTTGGCAACGCAAATGCATTGATTTCATCTTTTATTACAATATGCACTTTTAACGAATCGCTGTCAATATCATTAGCATCACATATAGGTTTTATAAGTTTGTCCAATGATTTAACAATGGTGTCATTAGTAATGATGTCTTCGGTATCTTCTATTTGATTCCAAATCAAATCGCCAAGTTTTTGTTCCAGATTTTCGGTTCTTTCTTTTACTTTGAAGAACTTCATAAAATCGAGCTGGGAAAATCCAGACCATATCAGAAAAAATGCTGATAGTATAATTACTGCTTGAAAAAAGGTTTTCTGTATCATTATGGTTTGCAAATTAAGTTAGTAAGATTTCCGAAGAACAAAAACTGAACATGCTTCCCTTTGCGGGTTTGAACAGCGGCATAAATAGTGGAGAAAATTTCCAATAGGTTAAATATGATCACCGCAAAAATATACGCAAAATATTGATTGCTCACTTTTTCATCTGAAAAAATTATGGAAATAGTCCACCAAAAACTGGCGCTGTTAATTCCCAATAAAGCTAATTGTGAAAAAAATGCCTGAGTGCAGTGCCAACGCACAAAATAGGTGCCTTTCCTATTGGCTATATAAAAGAAGAGTGTTGCCAACAAATTAATAATTGGCAATGGTAATCCAGCGATAAGTGCTACTAAAGACATCAAATAACTGTTGGATGCTTTTTCGCATTCGTGCTCGCCTGGTTTATAGGCAAAAGTGGTTTCCTGTATCATAAGTGTTTGTATATATTCCAAATCCAGTTGAGAAGTACTAATACTATTAAAATAGAGGCAAGCCATGGTTTTCTAATAGTCCCTTCTGCTTTTTTATACCAAAAATAAAAGGTTTCTTTTTTAAAAATAATATCTATTAAAATCCATATTGGAAAAATAATCATAATTATGGTGACTACAATTCCGATCGGATTTAAAACTAAAGACTCTATAAATTTTCCTTTCAAAAGCAAAGTTACAGCCCGAGTAGTTCCACAAGATGGACAGGGATAATCTGTCACATTTTTAATGATACAAACTCGGAATGTTTGACTTTGTAAAGTATGAATGTTGTAAAAAAGATAAATAAAACCAGCTAAACAAGCTATAAGCAACAAGGAATATAACTTATTTTTGGTCATTTACTAGTAAACTGAATTCTGAAAGGTTTCCATGTTTTTTTCACGAGTGGCTCCCATAATTAAAAACCAGTCAATGATTGTCCAGATTCCAAAACCACCACAAGTTAAGAGTTTACCAACACCCATTCCGGTATCTCCAATCATAAAACGATCAATCCCTAATCCACCTCCTAAAAGTGAAACGATGATACTTGTTGTTGGATCTTTGAATTGCATTGTTTGCACTAATCCCCATTTTGAATCATCTAAACTCAATAGTTTTTCTCTAATTGCGTTTAAGTGATGCCCTTCAAAAAATTTGGCATTGGTCATCATGAACATGTCTACTTTTTGTGATTCCATAATACTTTTACTTTTATAGGTTATGTTTAATTTATTCTACTAAAATATAAAAATTTACAAGAAAGGACTATCAATCGGTTCCCAAAGTTCGATTTTATTTTCTTCTGGGTCTAAAATCCATCCAAACTTACCGTAATCATACGTTTCCATTTCGCCCACAATGGTTACGCCTTCTTCTTTTAAAACCTTTAACAAGGCTTCTAAATCGTGCACTCTGTAATTCATCATAAACGGTTTCTCACTTGGGGCGAAATAACTCGTTTTAGCTTCAAAAGGCGACCATTGTGTAGAACATTCTTTCCCGTCTTTGTCTTTCCACCAAAATGTCCAGCCGTAAGAATCAACCGGAATTCCGAGATGCGTCTTATACCACTCTTTTATCGCATTTGGATCCTCGCATTTAAAGAAAAATCCACCTAATCCTGTTACTCTTTTTAGGTCTTTATTGCTCATCTATTTTTTTTATTTTATCTACAATAACTTGCGCCAGTTTTTGGTGACTTTCAAATGTCCAACCCGCAATATGAGGCGTTAATATAACATTTTCAGATTGGAGTAAATACTCAAATGCTTTAGGTTTTTCACTCCCCGCTTCCGCCGGGGATGACAAAAATAGGTTTTCAAACGATAATTTCTCGTATTCTAAAACATCCAAACCAGCACCAATAACTTTTCCGGTTTGCAATGCAGTAACCAAATCATCCGTCACTACATTTTTTCCACGAGAAGTGTTAATGAACCAAAATGGCTTAGCAAATGCATTAATAAAATTGGTATTTATCATCTTATCCGTTTCAGGAGTCCAAGGAATATGAAGACTCAGCACATCTGCTTTTTGTTGAAGTTCTTGTAATAAAACCTGTTTGGCATTTTCATCTCCAACATCTGGTAAGACATCATAACACAAAACTTCAACATCAAAACCACGTAGTTTTTTGGCAAACGATTTTCCCATATTGCCGTAACCAATAAGCCCGACGGTTTTGCCTTCGAGTTCATAGCCACGATTTCCTTCGCGAATCCATTTCCCTTCTCGAACCAATTTATCAGCACGGTTTAGTTTATTCATTAAAGACAAAAGCATTCCTATGGCATGTTCGCCAACAGCATTTCTATTGCCTTCCGGAGCAGCAATGAGATGGATTTTTTTAGATCTAGCATAATCACAATCGATGCTTTCTAAACCAGCCCCAACACGGGCAATGAATTTCAGATTCGTAGCTTTATCAATGAACTCTCTATCTATTTTAAATCGGCTGCGAATAACAATTCCGTGATAGTTTTGAATTTTGGTTTCTATTTCAGATTTGGATGAAGTAAAATCAGCTTCGTTATGAAAACCGGCTTGTTCTAATTGTTCCCACAACAATGGATGATTGCTATCGATGTGAAGTATTTTGACGTCTTTATTGGACATTGCTT
>CANKLK010000013.1 GCA_947482805.1 Flavobacteriaceae bacterium | reverse complement strand
CTTTTGTGCCCCAAAAGGCCTAACGAAATAGAATATAGCATACAAATGAATGCTAAGATAATAGGGTACCACTTTAAAACAAATAATTTCATTTTGTAAAAATTTTATATTCACAAAAGTAGTTAATTAGCAATTAAAAAAAAATACTTTAAAAAAAAACATATAATTTTATTTTTGCAAGTCATAAATACTAATCTCAAAGAATAAGTAAAGTTTAGTTTGAAGACGAACAAAAAATACCCTAACAAACACCCTTAAAAAAGAAAAAACTCATAAAAAGCATATTTTTAGCTAGTTATGAGTTTTTAAAGTGGTACCTCCAGTACCTTTTTTTATTAATCTCCCTTAATTCGCTTTACCTTTTTTTATTTGTAAATAACTGATTTACAATTGTTTTTAATGTATTTTAACTTTTATTAATTAATTTGTATTAATATAAATATTGATTTTCAAGTCCCCTTTCAGGTCCCCCATTATTTTTCTATCTTTGTAATAGATAATTAAATTTATGGAAAAATCAATTAAAAACAACTCAGGAGTAGTCCGATTTGCATTTAAAGAGACAAATGTAAACATGGAAAAGAACAAAAAAAAGGAAAGTCCTATAAATTTGGTTTTTAGTTATAATGGGAAAAAACTTAAGTATTCTACAGGATTTAAAGCATGTTATGATGATTGGGATTTTAGTAAACAGCGGGTTAAATCAAATAAATCGTTGTTGATAAATGCTCGTGAGGTAAATAATTTATTAAATTTAATTGACACATCATTAAGTAAGGAATACTCTAGATATATTTCAGAACAAGTTATTGTTACAAATGAATTATTGAAATCATATTTAGACACACTCCTAAATAAAAATATTGTTATTGAAAAGGCAATTTCAATTCAGACTTTTTTTGATTTTGCTTATGAGTTACTAAATTACAAAAAGAGAAAAATTGCTAAAGCAACTTTTAATTCTTATAGACAAACATTAGTTAAGTTAGAAACTTATTCCAAAGTACATAAAATTCAAATAAACTTTGATTCATTTGATAAAAAGTTTGTCAATTCATTTAGTACTTTTCTTGAAGAACATTATAATCATCAACAAAATTCTTTAAGCAAACATTTTAAAAATTTGAAAACTTACTTAATTGAAGCTTCAAATCGGGGATTAATAAGGAACACAAATTTTATTGTAAAAGATTTTTGTTATCAAACAGAAGATACAACTGCAATTTATCTTGATGAAAATGAACTAAAAAAAATGTTTAGTGAAGATCTTTCAGAAAACAAAATTATGGAATTGTCTAGAGATATTTTTTTAATTGGTTGTTATATAGGTCAAAGGGTAAGTGATTATAATGGATTGACAAAAAACGACATTGTCACTAAAAATGGAATACAATACTTCAAGATTAGACAAGCAAAAACCAAAACAGATGTTCTATGTCCAATAACAAAAGAAGTCTCTGAGATAATGCGATTAAGACATAATAATGTACCTCCAAAAAAACTAAATGAGCAAGATATTAATGAAGAACTAAAAAAATTAGGAGAAAGATTGGGATTCTCAAAAAAAATTAAATGTGAGTATACAAAAGGAGGTAAAAGAGTTGTTGAAATGATACCTAAATACAATTTAATACATACCCATACAGCAAGAAGAAGTTTCTGTACAAATATGTATCTGAAAAAAATGCCTGTTTTTGACATTATGTTGTTTTCCGGACATAAAACGGAGAAAGAATTTTATAAATATATTAGAATAAAGGACGAGGAACGTGCTTCTCATATTGTCAATCAAGGTTTTTTTAATATTTAATACTTTCAATAATATAGTCTTTTTAATATTTCATGATATTTATTATTAAAGATATCTTATGAAAAATTCTAAAACTTCTAACTTAGTCTTCACAATTGATGTTGAAGATTTTAAAAACAATGAACAAATTTTGGATGCTTTGGTGTCCGCAATTCAAACATCTTTAAAATTGAATAGTGATAAAAAATTTGTTCGTTCTATGCGAGATAAAACAAATGGCTTTAATATTGATTTAAAAAACAATATTAAAGTTGAAATTCGCAATTGCAATTGTTAAACAAAATGGGACTCTAAAATAATTTATTGTCAAATTCGGTCAATTAAAATCATTAACGCAAGTCATTGACCTTGACTGTCAAAATGGTTAACTTATTTTGTCAATTAATTTTAGATGTGCGGTGTCAGCACTATAATCACTGACAAAATGATTATGTCAAACAATATTATTGTATCAACAGGAGATATCAAATCTGATTATGAAATTATTGGTCCTGTATATTTTTCAGTTTCTAATAAAGGGCTATTTGGTAGTCAATTAGGCACTTTAATTAAAAAATATAAAGGAGAAATAGAGGAATTAAAAAAGAACTCCCTTATGAATGAAACAAGAGCAGATTGGGGTGTACTATGGGGTGAGTTCTCAGCAGGTCAAAATGATTTTGATAAAGCGTTCTATATTGCAGTTCAGGAGCTAAAAGCAAGAGCATCAATATTAAATGCTGATGCCATTATTTCAATGAGACAAGATATTGATATGGATACAAACGGATTTCAATATTTCTATCTTCAAATGTATGGTACAGCAGTAAAATTCAAATAAGGATTAATTAAAAAGGGACTTTAAAGTCCCTTTTGTTTTTTGACATTTATATGTGCATTGGAATAAATCCTAAATCTAAATTAATTAGTTCCTCCTGTCTCTTATTAAACCGACTTAATTCTTTCTCATTATCAGGAATTAGTACAATTCCTTCTGCAAAATCGAATTGGATTGAGTAATCACTTGAAATAATACTCATATATCCTAATCCATCTTCAACATTTACATCGAATCCAGCATTTGATAACATATCAAATGCATCGAAAAGTATTTTTTCCATTTCCTCATCGTAACGTTTTAGTTTTTTCATTTTCATTTAATTTTATTAATTTATTTATATAATTTTTTTATCGATATCATTTTTCCAAATTTTGTTAGATCATCAAAAGTCATGAAACATAGTAAATTTTTAATGCGATTTATTTTGCCATGCTTTTTATCTCCGACTTTAAAACAATCTTCTCTTGGTTGTTCCTTATTTGAAAAATAATCTTCTACGAGACTACTAATTTTTTTCCAGAAAATTGATTTATCATATTTATATAAACCCTCCGCTAAATGTCGATAAGTTTTATCTCTTATTATATTCCCATTTTTATCAATTTCAATTAGTCTACTTAATCCCATTTCATGCTCTAAATAATTTATAGTTACACTTACATCATATTTTTTTGAAAGCATTTCGCTAAATTCATTAGGATGCCATATTGTTTGAAATTCAAGAAGGATATATTCATTTTTATCTATCGAAATACAATCTCCATATTTTATATTCCATTTTACACCCCAATACTTAATATCTACATCATGCCATCTGACATCATTATATTCATTTTCAGCAATACTTGAATCTCTCCCAATTAAACTTTCCATCATTTCAAGTTCATCATCCTCATCAAGTATTTCATTAATAATTTGACTTATTTTTTTTAAGTTTTCTTCTTTACCTGTAATTTTTACTTTATTTAAACACCAATTCGGCATAGTTATATTATTTTATAATTTATTTATTTAATTTTTTGAATGGGTGGCCACCTGAATTCGAGGACAAAACTAGAGCGTAAATTTAAGTTGCGCGCTATCTAAAGTGCTAATTTTAGGCAATTTAAGCTCATTCTAGATAGTGAAGTTTGTTTTTGTAAAATGGGGTTAAATGAGATTAACCTCTTCACACATATAATTTAGTTATCCCAATATTTCATAAAAATATCTCTCCTCTTTTGATGAATATATTGCTCCATCTTTTCCAAATTTCAAGTCATATTCTTCAATATGAATTCTGGACTCACTTTTTGTGTTTGGTTCGCAGATGATTGCAAGTTTACCTTCAATATCCCCCAGAACGAGCATATCTTTTGCACAATCAATTAAAAAATGTGCATGATAGCAATTGTCATTTGGGTTCATTTCGATTGTGTAAAACAAGATTATTTGGTTTTTCTCCATTTGTAATGATTTGAGTTCATCAAATAAGAATCTCATCTTATTTTTCAAATCCTCAATGGTGGAGCTTACTGGGACAATATTTCCAATGAAGTTCCAATGGTGGTTTCTAACCCATTTAATAGTTTGTTCAAATTCTGTGGAACTTAATCTTCTTCTTTTTCTGAATAGTTCATCCAATATGGAATGATGAATTAACCTGGTTGGGGAACCTGTTTTGGAAGTTGTGAATTTTGTTTTTGAGGAATCAATATTCTTAATTCTCTTTTTGTAGGTTGCTTTTGATATTGGGTATATTTCTAATATCTCTTTTTTAGTATTCCATTCTTTTGTTTGCATAGTAAATCTATCTCTATTAATTAAAGTTTAATTAAAGAGAATTAGTTCTGTGATATAGTAGAAACAAGAAATTAGATAATTATTAAGGAATTATATAACCACTTTATTTTGACTAACATCAACAGAGTAATTCTCTTTTTTAATAAATAGATAAATGATTTTGAAAAGTCAAATGGTATTATGAAAAATATCTATCAACCATAGGAATAATTTTAAACTTGTAGATCTTTCATAATTTTCTTTTGAATATCTAACTGTGTGTAATGTATAGACAAGAGTATTTAGAATTTTTTTGTATATCGCTATATCAGGACAAGACAATTTAAAAAAACAAAACCACCTCGAACTAATCAGGGGTGGTTTTTTCACGGACTCTCGTTTTTATCTCCGTTCTTACGCTTAGAGAGGAATTCTAAGACACCTGACTTAACCACCAGTTTTCACCGTATTCGACACACTTATTCAAGATTGTATATTGAACCAGGTTCATATATAGATTTTATTTCTTGCCAAGTCATTATTGTACTTATTTTGGTGTTTTTTTGATTTTTAGTAGTACTATTTAATATTTTAAACCAAATTTATTTAGTTTTTTAATTGATTTTAAAGCATTTACAACGTTAACCTCTTTTACTGTTTCGCTTTTTGCAATAGACTTTTGAACAGATTTTAAATTAGCTAATTCAAGATTATCAAATATTTTAGTTTGCTCTCCCAAATCAAATATTTTAGACCAATCATTTTTGGAAATTAGTTTTAATCTGTCATAAATAGCTTTAACATCAATAACTTCAACCTCAATTTCATTTGATAATGATTTTATAATATCAACATCTATGTTATTATCTTCAATATGTGAAAGTAATTTATTACCAATGGCAATATCTCTACTATTAAGATTTTTGGCTCTTTTTATTTTACTTGCGATTTCCCATATATCGGTTGAGAACTCTTTTAATTCTTCACTATTCATAGACCATTTAGAAACACCATCCCAAAACTTATTACCAAACCCTAAAATTCTATTAATGCTCATCAAGTTATTTTCCGATTTGTTATCAATTTCTTCTGTTTCTATTTCTCTTGTTAAGACTTGTTCTTTTGTTATGAAGCATTCAGAATATTGCTCGAAATTGAATTTATAATTTTCATCTTTCAATAACTTCCAGCTTGATTCTCTTTTGGCATATTCAGAAATAAGCGAATTATTTGAAGATTTAACCAATTGTTGGTAAACGAAAACAATTAATTTTTGCAATTCATTTACTATTCTTGCGTCAACTCGTTGCTCTTCATAAATTTTCCATAAATCAATTCTATTGTCTGTCAAATAATAAAAATACGAAAGTGTGTAAGCTACTGTGAATGATTTTAAATTGGTATCACCAATGGCATCAATACTTTTTCTGCCAAAAAGTTTGTCTACCACTTTAAATAGAATAGCATTAGCAATTAATTTTTTATAAAAATTTTCACCAGGAAATTTATTTTTCTTTACTAATTCATTAATCTTTTTGGTGTAATGAATAAAGTTTTTCTGAGCACCTTGTGAAACATAATGTGGTTCTAATTCCCAAATATTTATGTACTTAGCAACATCAGATTTAACAAATTTCTGATTGGTAGGATTTTGTTCCTTGAATTTTCTTTGTTGAGCTGGAGTTGTTAATTTATTTAAAGATTCTTTGTACTGACCATTTACACGTTCAAAATACCACAAGGTTGACATGTTTCTATTATCTGAATCAATTACATATTTTTTACGCGATAATGATTCAATTTGAACAAAGTATGGATTATTAGAAGACAAATCTAATTCTGATACTTTGTTTTGACTGTTGGCATATCTAGCAATGTTTGGAACTTCAATGTTTTTTTGTTCAACATCTTTAATTACCGTTAATTTCATCTGAACAAAAACATTACTCAAATCGGCATCTTTAAACTTCTTCTGTGTATGAAATAATGAGGCAGTCGTTTGACCACCATTTACAATCTGAAAATCAAGTAGTTTAGTTAGGTACAATTGATTATCATTAAGTGTGGTTTCAACGTTTTCTGCGGTTGCAGTAATACCATTATTGTACGGTAGAAACATTTGCGGTTTTTCTCTTATGGTATCTCTTATCCCTTTATTAAATTTACCTGTTTGACCTAAAAAAGCTCTAACATTACTTTCTAGTAATTCGTTTGAATATTCTTTGTAAAGTTTAGATAACACTTCACCCGGTAAAATTGCCAAATAACATTCATACAACTCATTAATGTTTGGCATTTTCAAACATTGAATACCATGCTGATTATTTGATATTAACTTTTTAAAATCAATCTCAATAGGCTCTCTATTGCTTGATGATTCACTTAACTTATAAAATCTAGGAATATCCCAAACATGAACAAAAACATCTAGATCATCAAATCCTTTAATTGTAATTTTCTCTAAATCGTGATTGGAATTACCGTTGATTAATAAATAAATATTAATTCTATCGAAATTTGCTTTCTGCTTTAAAATGATTTTTAATAACTGATTCAACTCTGTTTGAGCAGGGTCAATATAATCAATATGCCCTTTTAGAGCTGCATTTAAAAACTTCTTTATCTGATTTATACTTTTATTAAAGTCATCTTTAGTAATGTTATAATCATAGGAAGTTTTATTGAAATAGGTTATAAATAAATCTAATGTTTCAAAGTAAACCTTGTTAGAATCGTCTTTGAATTCATCTTTTAGACAATATCCATTTAATTTCCAGTCAACTCTTCCTTGAGAATCAGGATTTATATAAGACAATACTCTGGCGCCTTCTGATTTACCAATGTTATCCAATATTTCAATGCAATGTTCCGTAAATTTATCTTCAAAACTTGCTCCTTCACCATCTGAATATACTAATGCTGAAACATCAGACTGAATGGCTTCAATATAATTTTTTAATCCTCTCTCCATTATTTTATTAATTCAAGAATTGATTCATTACTTACTAAAAATTGTTCTATTGCTGATAATTCAATGTTGTATTTTGTATCAAACAAACCAATAGGTAAATCTGAAGCTACCAATCTTGGAAAATCACTCTTAACTTCGTAAAAATTTCTCTTTCTAAAGGCATACTGACGTTTGTAATTTTCAAAATCTTCATCAAAATATCCAACTAATAAAAGTCTTTCGTTGAAAAACTTTAAAGCATTCTGATTATTATTAATTTTAGTTCTAATTTGTTCGATAATAGCATTTAGTGAAAATCCTTTATCCTTAACTTCTTCGACCACATATAACACTAAATATAACTTTGTTAGATTATCATTATCTAATTGCCTTTCACTTGAAATCTTAACTTTTGGAACTTTTGATGAAGTTAACTTTACTTCAATACCAAATGAACCAAAACGATAATCTTTATCATTAAAATCCGGACCAGTCCAACTTTCTAATAAAGCATCTATAGAATATTTTTCATCAAGCATTGAATTGAATAATAAAAGTTCTCCAATTAATCCTTTCTGTCTTTCAATTGGTAGTCCTTGGAAATTTATTTTGTCAAATAATTTCTTCCATTTTAAAACAACATTAGAAGTTTCAACTAATGCTTCATTTTCAGTAACACTTTTTGAAATTTCTTCTACAATATTTTCAATAAACAAACTGAAAATGTCTTTTAACTGATTATCTAAAAGATAAATATGTAATTCTTTTGTTTCTTCAAATTCATATATTTCAATGAATAAACCCTTGAACTTAAAATTTTTAAATTCAGGAAATTTAGCATTTTTAGATGTTTCAAAAATGTATAAATGATTTCCGGTTATATGATTTGTTGCAGCAAAACACTTGAACGGCTTAACATGTTCAAGTTGCGTTTTTATAATAATTTCATCAGTAGGAACATGACTTTCCCAAATAGATTTAATACTTACCATAATTATTCGTTTTCAGAATTATCATCATCTTCCATTGGTTCTAAGTCTAGTTCTTCTTTTATTGTTGCAGAATAAGAAACTTGAACTTCATTTTCAATTTTAGGAAAATGCAAACTATAACCTATGATTGGAATTCCGTTTTCAACATTTGTTGTTCCTCTTTCATCTAAAGCATAAATTAGAAGTAAACCTTTACTTTCATTAGCTCTTCTATTTTTAATACTTCCTACTCCATTTTCAATTAAATCTACTTGACGATCTACAACATCATCAATTTGATTTTTTGTTATTTTATATAATTCAGAATATTCCGTTTGATTTCTGACACTACAAACTAATTCAATTTCTTGTCCATTAGCTGATAATTTATATTTTTGAGTTTCGTACTCTGTTCTATTTTCAGGCTTCTTAATTACTCCTTCATCGTATAACAATGCCTTTTCACTTGTATTAGATACTATACAAATATTCCATTCTCTTATATTATTACTTGTGTTCTGATTTTTAATATAATCTGATAATACTTGATTATTAATTGAAGGAATATTTATTTTATAGTTCTCAATAAAGTCGGTTAACAAATCCACTTGTACGTTTCTATACAGAAGGTATCTAACTTTTTTTCTTTTTGTAATTATATTTTCCTCTATTGGAAATCCTAATCTTTCAAATAAATTTTTAAGATTGTTGAAATTGTTTTGAATCGATTTTTGGTCTTTAAACAATAAATAAGTTTGCGGATTTGAACCAGAAAAAGACATTGTAATATCTTTAGCCCAAAAAAGTTTAGCGACACTTGTGATTGCTAATAAACCATGATGATTTCTAACTTTTAATGTAAAATCTTTAGGTTTTAAATTACGCGTAGTCATTTCATCAAAATCATATCTCATTTCCTCAGTAGCCATAGTTATATGATTAAACCATTCATAGATAGTTTCTGTTGTATATAACCTGCATAAATCAACATATCCAGGTCTATAACCAAACCATCTACCCATTTGCATCAAAGAATCATACATTCTTGTTGTTCTCAAATAATAACTCGTTGATAGACCTTCTAAAGTTATTCCTCTAGCCAATCTACCACCTCCAACAGCTATTACAGATAAACCCTCCTCATACCTAGAGTAATCAATCTCATCAATATTATGATATTCTAAATTTGTTGTAGAACGAGTTCCATGAACTGCGCGAACATCAATTTTTGAGGCTGCTTTCTTTAACTCAGCTTTTACATTTTCCCAATCTTGCAATTCAATTCTACTGTCTTTGTAGTCGATATTTTCAATTACATTTTCGGTTGTAGTCAAAAAATCATTTATGAATAATTCTTCCAATTCAATTAAAAATTGAGAATCATTAGCACTTATATAATTTTTAAAATCTTTCATTCTTTCGTTGACTAAAGATGCTACTCTATCAATCCATTTAACATATAGAGCAACATGAACTAACATAGAATTATGTTTTTTCTCATGTCCTCTTAATCTTCTAATAGCACAAGTAAGAATAAAAGATTTTAAAGCTGTTTCAAGACTTTCAGGTAAATATTCAGGTAAATCATCCTTATTGTTTTTATTTATTGTCCTGAAAAATGGTGGGTCATAATCATCAATAACTCTAAACACATCGAGCGGTTCATGACTTTCTCCTGTTATCGGATTCTCTAGACCAAATATTTTAGCTGCTCCAATGTAATTTTTTGGTGCTATTATATTTATAATAAAATCTTTAGGAAATAGATCTTCCCCTATAAAGTAGCTTTTACCCTTTACGACAGTAGTTAATTCATCATTGAAATCTTGTGGAATAAATAAGTTTGCATAAGGTGTTGCAGTATATCCAACAAATGTATTTTGATCAAACACATTTAATAATGTTCTAATTAACTTATTTATAGCTTTTATATCATTTATGTCTTTTGTTGCATTAACGGATGCAGCATCAGCCTCATCATCAATTATCAAAGCAGGAACATCGAATAATTTTGGTTGCCCATTCACAACTCTAATATTAGAATCTTTTGAAAACCAATCAATCAAATTTTCAAGAATACTTTTGTTCTTTTTAATAACAAAAACAACCGGATTTTTTCCTATTGGAATATTTAACCTATTAGCTATGCCTTGATTAAAATCGCCTTCATCACCAGTTCGATAAAAAGACGATGTTAAGGAATATATATCAGTATCAACTTTATATTTACCAACTCCGATTATTTTATTTTCACCATAATTATTGATATATGCAGAACTACTTTTTCCAATATAGCCCTCGTCAATTCTTTCTTGAGTTTGTCTTCTTAACGAGCTTATTGTTCCTGCAATAACAATGATTACTTTATATCCAGCATCAGTTGCTTTGTTTATTAAACCAACATAATTTGATGTCTTACCAGATTGAACATGTCCTACAACCATACCTCTCCTGTCCCATGAACCAGATTCTTTAGGATTATAACATTTATCTAATATCTTATCCGTAAAATCATCTAAATCATTAATTGGAAAAGATGGGTCTTTTTCGTGCATATATGACTTATATCTACTCCATAACTCCCAGTTAATATCATCCTTTCTTGAATAGAGCCAAGGTGTTATATCTCCATTCATTTCTGTAATTGAACCTTTGCCAATACTGAAATCTGCTACCAATATTTCAAAAAGTTCTCTTTTATCAATTGTTTGCCCAACAGATGCCATTGTTACCTCAACTCTGTCAATAATGTTCAAAATTATTTCATCTGTAATTTCGTCATTTTGTTTTGCATGAGACAAAAGAGTGTGTGCTATTAATCTAGCAGAGTTATTTATATCACTCATATTAAATAGTCATTTATTAATGGAAATAGATTGAATGGAGTTGAATTCATAATTTGTTGTTTGGATAAATTTTCTGGTATTCCTTGAAGAATATAAATTTTATATAACTCTACTGCTAATTGAATTAAATCATCACTAGGAATTTCAGGAATGCTTTCTAACTCATGAAAAGATGGATTCTCATTTTGATTGTATAAAATCAATTCTAATGGAATATTTTCTTCAATAAGTTTTAAAGCTTTTGAAAAAAGTTTGTTTTCTTTTTCAGAATCAAGCAATTGTTTTATAATTGGATGTTTCTTATTAATTTTATATTTTTTTATACCTTCTCTGTTTGTTTCATCTTTCCATAAACTTTCAAAAGATTGACTATTATGATCTGAAGACACTGTTTTTTGACCTCTCCAATTATATATTTTTGCAGACTTCATTACAGCCATTTTTGCAATTCTGGCTAATTCTTTTCTTATTTCAATTGGTGGTGTTGCAGTTGATTTTTTTATGTCAAGGTTCCAATCAAAATCATTTGAATTAGGAAAGTTAATAGCTATTCTAGCTAACTTTGAATACTCTCTTTTCTTTTCAATCCCTAACCAATCACCTGATACGAGTAATCTATCTCCTCGATAAATATAAAAACCTTGTTGTTGATACCATCCTAAAGGTCCGCCTGATTTTTCATAATCTTCATTGCTAATTTTTGACATATGTGGCAGAATAAAATACGTTACTTCAACATTGTTGATTAACACTTCTAACTGCCCCATTTCAGGTTTTGGTGTTAGGTTTAAAAGAAAAGGGTTCCATGCTTCAATTTCATAGGTATTTGTGAAAAGTTTGATTTTTTTACTTTCAATAAAACGATGAAAAACTAAACTTAAATGCTCATTTACGGTAGTCATTTCTTGATAGAAAGCATTTTTTACTGCTTCATTCTCAACTTTAGAGTTACCAACGATTCTGTCTAATAATTCCCAAACAATAAAAGTACCACTTGTTAATTTATCAACTTTTTCTAAATAAGATTCGTCTGAAACGTAATCTAATAAAGTCCATTCTTCTTCACTATTAATAAAATCAATATCCCAACAACGTTTAATGGTTGTAAAACCCTCTTTCTTTGTAATAACAGTAAGTCTTTTACATTGCGAAAACGAAGCCGTTTTTAGCCCCATACCAAACCGGCCTAAGTCTTTTTCATCTCTAGTGTCTTCAGGGTCTTTGCTTCCGGGAGTCATAGCGATAATTAATTCCTCTAAATTCATTCCTTTTCCATTGTCCAAAATAGAAATAACTGAATCTTTACCTTTCCAAAAAAAATCAATTTCAATAGTAGTAGCGTTAGCCGAAATACTATTATCAATAATATCTGCTATTGCAGTTGAGAGATTATAACCAAAACTACGATATGAGTTTATTGTTGATTTTGGATTTGGCTTGGCATTTTCGGCTTTGTATTGCTGCATTATAACATTTCTTTTATTTTATTTGCAATCCCCTCAGCCATTAAAACTGGTACAGCATTGCCAATTTGTTTGAATGCAGTTGTTCTACTTTTTTCAAAAAAGTAATCATCTGGGAACGATTGTATTCTAGCTGCTTCTCGAACCGTAATTGACCTATTTTGCTTAATGTCTGGGTGAATATAATAATGTCCATCGGCACAAATATGAGCTACAACAGTATGTGATACACCGTTATGGTTTACTACTTGAAATCTGTTTGTAAAAGATTTTGTATTACTATGTTTTATTAATCTTTCAGGTAATTCTGCATAGTTTAATCTTTTGTTTTCTGACACCCATTTATTTACGGCTATTTTGTAAATTTCTAAATCATTTTGGTTGTTTGGTCTTGCAATGTGTTGAGATGTAAAATCTACTCCATTTCTGATACCTGATTTTTCTAAATAAGTATTTGTTTCTTTCGCATATTCTACAACGCCCCATTTACCTTGACCATTTTTAATTTTTGGCAGGTCAGAAAACAAATCTTTTAATATTTCATATTGAGGTTCATTTTCTTCAAAATGAGGATATTTAAATTTTAAACTTTTTTTCCAACCAATAATAATTACTCGTTTCCTATCTTGTAAAACTCCAAAATGTTTTGCATTCAGTACTTTTTTATCTAATTCGTAACCTGCTTCTCTTACTGCCTCAAATATCAATTCTAAATAACCTCCATTATTTGCTGATAATATTCCAGGAACGTTTTCGAATACAAACATTTTTGGTTTGTATCGTTTTAAAAATTCAACATAGTATTTGTATAAATGGTTTCTAGGATCTTCTGTCATTCCTTTTGGGTCTCTAGCTCTACCAGCAACGGAATAAGCCTGACATGGTGGGCCTCCAATTACTAAATCTACTTTTTGTTTTCCAAGTTGCTTGTCGATTTTTCCAAAAATAGATGGTAATGTTTCAGGAGATATTTCGGTATTAATTACGGATTTGATTAATTCCTCAGGAATTTTTAGCCATAATTCTTCACGAGAAATCTTCCCTTTTACATAATCATAATATTCTTCTATTCTGTTTACTTCCTTTAGGTAATGAAAAGCTGTTCTGGTACGAAGTGTATCACAAGCATCTTTATTCATTTCAACATGAGCTATTGGTTCAAAACCACATCTAATAAACCCTTCGGATAAACCACCAGCTCCTGCAAATAAATCTATATAATTCATTTATACTATATTTTAAAAATGTAAATTTAATTAATAATAATAAAATTCATCTCAACTTACTTATTTAGGTGTTTTATAAATTTTTCTGACCCATTAACTTCAACTTCTTCTGGCAGACCTAAAATAAATCTAGTTATAGCTTTAGGGTTATTTATGCTACATTTTAAATGATAGGTATCTTTATTTTTTTCTTTTATCAAAAAGGGTTCCACCAAAGGATATTCTTCTTTCAGAATAAGATAGGCAAGTAAAGACAACCTTAATTCAACTTCAAATTTTTCTCCATTTAACTCACTAAAACCAAAAACATCTGGTTCGTCATACTTGTGTAAATGTTTAAATTCTTGAATGGCTTCTAACACTTCTACATTAGTAATTCTTTCTAAGGTAAAATATTTATTTTCCTTACTGGCAACTTCATATGCTACCAGACAATTATAATTGTCTGTAAATGTTATAGGTTCAACTAAACGGTCTGAAATCTTTTGTGAATTTGCAGAATGATAATCTTTTAGGATTACCCTTTTTTGATTCTGAATAGCACCACTTAATTTCTCAACAATTTTCCCTAAATGAGCTTTTAAAATATGGTTGCCATGAACTGCAATTTCCGACTTGAAATAGATTTTCTTCAACACTGAATCTTTTAGCTTGCTTTGTTTTGCTGAACTCAAAAGCAATTCTTTTAGCAACGCCACCTCTTCATTGGTAAACGATTCCGTTTCATCATACAGCCCACCTTTTATAAAGTAGCGTTTGTTCTGGTCACGCTCCAATTCAAACCCCAATTCTTTGATTAGATCCAAGTATCTGTACACAGTCCGTTCCGTACTTTCGATAAAACCAGCCATAAACCTAATTGATTTTGCAGGTTCTTTTTGAAGCAATGAAATGAGCTGAAGCACTCTAAGTATTTTATGTTGATTAAGCATCCTCTTAAAATTTAATGACAAATTAGGACAATAAAAACCACTTTAGCAAGGAGTTGTCTCAAGTTGTCAAAGTCTTTAACTTCATTTGACGCATTATTAATTTAAAAAATGAAAAAATGAAAAAATTAGTTTTGTTATTTGGTGGGTTTTTAATGTTTGTAAGTTCTACTATTTCTGCTCAAGATTCTAGAAAATATGGAATAGGACTAAATTACAACACAGAAAATACATTAGGTATTGATTTTATTTATGGAAATAAATACATTGTTGGCGGAGGAGTTTCTTTTGGATTAAAATCTTACGGTGTGGGTGAAGATTACACGGACAGTACTTTTACTTCAAGTTTCTCGGACCAATTGCTTGAAAGTAAAGATGTAGATAAAAAAACACTTTCCGTTTATGGTATTGGAGGTTATAAGTTTAAGAAAGTAAAGTTGATTGGAAAACTTGGTTACGGTTCTCAATCTACCTATTATAACTATTATGACCCTGACCGAATTTTTGGAGAAAACGGGTATTACTACAAAATTTTTGAAACAGGGGGTAGTGTTTTAATAGGAGCGAATATTGGTGTTGAGATTATTAAAAACATTTATATTGATGGTGGTTATGACACTTTTAACGGTGGTTCATTTGGACTTACTTATGTTTTTTAATAGAATTTAATTAAATAAGGGTAGCTGAAAACTTTACAGAGTAGGCAAAATTAAATAATACAAAATATGAAAAGAATTATTTTAATAATAGCTGTAGTACTATGTAACTCCATAATTGCTCAAAAAAAAGCAGTGACTAAACCAACTGTAAAACCTGTTCAAAAAAAACAAGTGGAAATTCTCCCAGAAATTAATGATTTTGATAGGGTATTAAAGATTGCCGTTATGTCAGATAAAACATTATGGTCATTAGGTATAAAATACAAAACCGAAAAGTATTTACCTATAAAATCTGAGGATGTAAAAATATTTATTGATAGTTTTTTTGTTGCTCCTAAATCCAATGAATGTGATAAATTTTACATAAAAAAATACAAAAAAGAGATTGACACATTACTAACTAATATCAAGTTTCTTGGGGATGATTATTGTACGTTTTTAGGAGTAAAAAGTGCCGAGTTGCCAATTAAAATATCTAACTACAATAGTACTTCAAAGTTGTTTTTAATAAAGGGTATTGCTTCAACAGATATATACAATACATTAAGATTAACATCAAGACAAAGGGCATCTAAAATCATTACCACACGTATCATTCCATCATTAAAATCTTTGAGACCTATTTTGAATAAAGAGTTTGACTATATAGGTTTGGGAGTTGTTTTTGGAAGTAAAGATTTTTCAGATAAATCAACACTTGCCCTCAAAGAAGACTATGTTTTCTTTATTGCCCCTAAATCAAAAATTATAGATTTTAATAATAATAAAATTACTGAGGATGAGCTAATTCAGTCCGCTGATGTTTATATAAGTGACAGGGAGATGAGTTTTGATGTTAAGAAAGTTAAAATAGCTTTAGAATAATATCTCAAAAAAATAGGGAAAATTTAAGAGCAACTATCACCGTTGCTCTTTTTTAATTAAAAGAATTTGTAACCTCGTCAGATATAATTAAGGTTGAAAAATATATAAAGATTCAAAAGATTGGGAATTAAGTATAACTTTTGCTCACTACTTTTTAATACTGTACTTTTAATTTTTATTAATTCTTATTCGTTATTTCAAGACACGATAATAAAATAAAAAAAATATGAGTAAATATGGATTTTCATTTTCATTAAGTAGATTGTTGGGGATAGCTCAAGCAAAACAAAAATTCGCAAGAACTACCGGAGTGCCAACCACAAAAGGTGGGATTCAAAGAAAAATTGGTGCAAGTATTTTGAAACTATTTTTCAAATAGTAACTTATTGTGGAACAACCAAAACGAAAAAATGATAGTTGCCTATTCTCTCTTATAATGATGGGGATTATTATTTTTATTATTACAATATCAGGTGGTAAAATAGAGTCCGGTTCAAGTAATACCTTTGTAAAACCACACGTTACACGAACAGGTAAAATTGTTAAGGGACACGTCAGAAAATCAGTTAGTACAAATCCTAACGCTGTTAAAAGACAAAATTATAGTAAGGGTTATTATCAAAGACATAAATCCCGATATACAAAATCAAAAAAAGAGTAAAATAGTATGATTTCATTTCAAGAACTAATTAAATTAAAGACAGAATTATTTAACTCAAAAAAAGTTAAGTTAGTTCGACACAAGGATAGTAGAATTGAATATAGAGAGTTTATAAAAAATAAGGCATCACTTATCGAATATCAAAAAGAACAATCTAAACCTGTTTTCAAAGGTGTTGATTACATTATCGCATTTGAAGGTATAGAAGGTACCAAAGCAATTTTATTCGGGTTTTTTAAAGTTGGTGGTGTTGAAATAATAAACAATCAATATTACTATGATTTAATTGAACTTGATATTTGTGAAGATTTGATTGATAGAGTTGTTATAGATTGGGGTAAGGCTACAATAACCTGGCATCAGTGGTTTCATTCTCAGACAAAAGAGGTAGTTGAAGTTCTGCCAAAAGGGTTTATTGGAGATTTTCCGGGATTAACTAACTTTATTTTAGATTTTCAAGAATTAGAAAAATTATTTAAAAATTCATCGGCAAATAGAATATGGCAAAATCATCTATCTTCTGTAAATGGTGTTTATATGATTTTAGATAAAAAAACAGGGAACCACTATATTGGTTCAGCTTACGGTTTAAATGGTATATGGGGGAGATGGGAATATTACTCAAAATCCAAACATTGTGGGAATGTTGAGTTAGAAAAACTTTGTAAAATTTCAGACGATTATCATCTGAATTTCCAATTCACAATATTACAAAGCCTTCCAAGTAATATGTCCCAAAAAGAAGTATCTGATATAGAGACTCTTTATAAACTAAAATTTGGTTCAAGAGCATTTGGTTTAAATAAGAATTAATGTAACAATCTTTTTATTATTATCTCCCCACTATATGTGGGGCTTTTTTTTACTAAAAATAGTCTCATCAAAATATTATTAACATAGTTTCTAATATTATTGACTATTCCTTTTTTATCAATTATTCTTTTTAAAAGATAAATTATTAAAAAAAAGAAATTATGGGAAGGTATTACTCGGGAAGTATAAGAGGTAAATTTTGGTTTGGGCTTCAATCGTCAAGTGCCGCAGATAGATTTGGTGTATTAGGTAGTTATTTAGACGATAACTCCTTAGAATATCATTTTAAAGAGAAGCATTTAGGCAAATTAAATGAAGAAATTAAAATGATAGAAACACATCTTGGAGAGAAGAAAAAAACACTTGATGTTTTTTTTGAAAATAATTTGTTCTATAATAGTGATGATATTTTAAAATTAGGAGTTACGAATGATGAGTTTAAAGACTATGCTGATTTATTACTCGGATATAAAATAAGGGATTGTATCATCCAAAATGGATTTTGTTCATTTGAAGCGGAACTATAAGTTATTTATTCAGGGTTAAATTTTTTATTGTTACCATTCCCCCACTATATGTGGGGATTTTTTTGTCAAGAACATTTTTTTTTAAAATATTTTCAAAAAACTTTTATTTCCGATTTGACTCTTGAAATTTATTCATCTATACTTTTTAAAAGATTTATTAATAATTAAAAAAAAATGTATGGAAATCTATTTAGATGAGAATGGTATAACAATTAAATGCACCCAAAATTGTATGCCAGGGTTTAAACAATTAGTTAATGGAATTGAGTATGAAGTTGTAGATGAAAATTTGTTACTTGAAAGGTTTTATGAAAATTCAGATTTAACAAAATTATGTGTTTCATTAGTAACTAATATGAAAAATTTATTTAGAAAAACCTATTTCAATCAACCTATCGGTAATTGGGATGTTTCTAATGTCAAGGATATGTCAAATATGTTTTATAGAAGTAGTTTTAATCAATGTATAAAGTATTGGGATGTGTCAAAAGTTATAAATATGAAATATATGTTTTTTGAGTCTGAATTCAACAAATCTATAAGAGATTGGAATGTATGTAAAGTTAGAGATATGAGTTTTATGTTTGGACGTTCATTATTTAATCAACCTATCGGTGATTGGAATGTTTCTAATGTCAGAAATATGTATGCAATGTTTTTTTATAGTAAATATAATCATTGTATTAGTAATTGGAATGTATCAAAAGTTAGAGATATGAGTGGAATGTTTAACTCAAGTAAATTTAATCAACCCATTTATAATTGGGATATTTCAAATTTAACTAATAAGAACTATATGTTTTGTGATAAGGATGTTAATATGTCAATTGAAAATTGGAATTTAAGATTTTTAAAAGACCAAAATCTCTAGAAGACTTTAAATCTTATATAAATGATTAAAAGTGGTCGCAATTTAATTGTTGTCTCAAAAAAATAGATAATATCGGCGCCGACTTATAGTATTTCCGCTGTAAGTTAGCCTTAAAGAAAATCAAAGTATTTAATCAAATCTAAAATTCAAATCAGGATTTCTTAAAATAACTTCCGAATTTTCTTCAAATTCAATAAAGCCAAATCTAGTTTGTAGTAATTTTGATATTACTTGAGTAATTGGAAAATTTGATTGTCTATCTTCAAATGAATAATCAGGGAATAGATTTCTATTTTCATTCGCCCAATTTCTAATTGATTGTCTTTCTAATCTTTCATTAGAATTAAATTCTATGTAAAATTTTCTGTTTGCCATATGGTATAAATTTTAGTTGTTTTTCTATTGCGGATTAAAATTAACTACTTTTTATAACTCGAATCAAAGTTTGTTTCATATCTATTTTTAAAGTCTTTTACTCTTATTGGTGCTTTGCCCTTTTCATAATAAACTTCAATTTCATTTTGTTTTTTATCGTGAGGATTAAAAGCGGAAATTTTTCTATCATTAATATTGATGTCATTATCGTCATTATTTACATAATAAAAGGAATCATATTCTGATGACACAATGCTTCTAAAATGAATTCTATTTTTTTCATTAACTGTATGAAGAAGTACTTGACTTCTTTTTGCTCCGGTGCCATATTCTTGTCGAAATATTTTCAATTGATTTTCAATGTCAATTTCTGAATCATTCAATTCTTTTAGTTCTTTTTCAATTTTTGATTCGAATTCTTCCATTAATTCGGAAAATGTTATTTCACCATAATCTTCTAACCAATGTTTAATATCCTTTAAAGTTTTAAGATAGGTGCCTCTAGGGAGGCTAACCTTTTTTCTTTTGTTAGATTTTTTTGATTCTAAAACAAAAGATTGACATTGTGAATAAAATAGAACACAAAACCTACCATTTAATAATTTAAATGATTTATTATTAAATTTTGTTTCAAATTTATTATTTATATTTTTTTCAATTTTCTCTAACTCATTAGATTTTAAGTCTTCTTTTATAATTAAAATAAAGTATGAGGTATCATTCTCAGATTCATTATTTATTTCATCCAATTCTAATATTGGATTTTCATTAAGAATCAAAAATTCGATATATTTTTTATCACCATTTTTTTTAGTGAAAAATATATGGGTATTTTCAATTATGCCTGGATTATTAAACATTAAGGTAGATTTCAATATCTCTATCTGAAAATAGTCATTATTAAATCTATTATTATCAATCATAAATGAAGCCAACCTAGAACCAATTAGGTTATCGCTTAAGCTTATTGCAATGTAATCTATCTCTTCCATTTTTTAAATTTCAGTTGGGTGTTTAACTTAGGTTTTACAAATATATTAAAAAATATAAATACAAAATAGATACAAACAGATATAATTAAAAAGAATAATTTTCTAAAAATATTTGGTAGATACAAATTAGATAAGTAATTTTGCCCCGTAAATAGAAAATTATGAAAACAACAATTCAACATCAGTTAACCACAAACCAATATTACATCCCTTCATGGGATATTAATTATCTATTAGTTGGGACATTTAATCCTTATGGTGGTGAACAAGTAAATTATTATTACGGTCGAAAAACTAATATGACGTGGAAAGTAATTTCTACCATTTTCGGTGAAGAGATTAATCCCAATAATTCAAATTTCATTCAGCTTCTAAAAAAGCACAAGATTGGTTGTGTTGATTTAATTTCTAGCGTTACGTGCGATGAAACAATGAAACCATGTATTATTGGAAATGGATATTCGGATTCAAAAATCATCAATAAAAAAGTAACGAGAGAATACAATACAGCTATTATTAATCAATTATCTAAAAGTAATCCTAATCTAAAAAATTTTAGCACTTGGGGTAAAGGGTCCAACCTAAAAGAATGGCAATTCGAAGTGGAAAAAATAAAAATTAATTCAAAACTATTATCACCTTCGATGGCGGCTAGAGTTCCAAAAGGAGTAAACAAGTTTGAATATGTATTTAGAGATTGGCAAGTAAATTTTAATATATAACATAATCGCAAATGTGGCGAAGGTTGGGTTTTGTGCACGGAACCCAGAGAGTAGACGCGCACAACATATCTGTTGTGTAGGAAATTAATTCCTGTGGAGGTGCGAGTCCTCCCATTTGCACAAAATTTTAAAAAGCAATTTTATGAAAAATCTGGAATCTGACAAGCTAAAATGGATTGAGCATATTATTACCGAATCTTTCGGAAATGTATCTAAAAAGGAAGCTTTATTAGCTGTCCCTGAAATTAAGGAGTTGATTAATTTTTTTAAAATTGATTATGACGAGCTTGTAGTATTATCTATTCTAATCGATGGTGGAATTCGACAGGAAGAACAAGGTATGGATGCTTTTTTACAACATTTTGGTGGGAGTCTAACGGGTTTGAAAAACATAAACAATGCTCTTCATTCTCTAATTTCCAAAGGTTATGTTGTGTCCACTACCAAAAATCGACATAGTAAAACACTTGTTAAACAGTCTTTCACTGCAGAAGAAATCGTTTATGAGTCTCTACTATCTGACAAACCAGATAGTTTAGAATTTCAGCCTGCCAAAAATTTCAATACTTTACTAAAAAACATTCAAGTTATTACCGACCGAAGAAATGATGGCTGTTTTGATGCTGAAAACATGTTAAAGCTAACGGAGAGAGAAATAGTAAATGCTAAGCAGTGCAAAGAGTTAGATTGGTTAAATGGATTTGATGATTTAACAATTGCAGAAAAGACATTGTTTTTGTGTGCGGTTATACGACATCAAAAGGATGGACAACAGATTGATTTAGAATACTTCATTAAAATGATAGAAGACAACTTTGCAAAGCAAAAAGAGTTTCGAGATAGTATTGAGAATAAGACTTCCTTGCTTATTGAGTATGATTTGCTAGTAAGGGATGAAGAAGCATTCATCTTTGACGAATTTGTGGGTTTAACAGAAAAGGCTAAAGATGCTTTATTAATAAAAGAAAAAACAACAACTAAGAAAAAGACATATACAACAGGAACAATTATAAATCCAGAAGATATTGTTCTTGAGGAATTGTTTTATAACGAATTAGAATGGCAACAAATCAACACAATTGAAAAAATTTTAAGTAAAGAGAAACATCAATTGGTAGTAAATCAATTGTCAGAAAATGGTTTAGCAAAAGGAATTTCAATATTATTTAATGGTTTTTCAGGGACGGGAAAAACGGCAACTGCTAAAAGAATTGCTAAAATTACTAATCGCCCCTTATTTTGCGTTGATGTTGAGAAAGTGATTAACAAATGGGTTGGGGACACTGAAAAAGGTACCAAAAAAATCTTTGATGAATATTACGAATTTTCCAATCAATGTGAACAAACACCAATATTATTCTTTAACGAGGATAGTATATTTTCGAAGCGTGTGGAAGTTGGGCATTCAACGGATAGGACTCATAATAGTATGCAAAATATCTTGCTAGAACAAATGGAGAACTTTACGGGCATTTTAATTGTAACAAGTAATCATGCTGAAAAATTGGACAAGGCTTTTGAAAGAAGGTTTTTGTATAAGGTAGAATTTGAGAAACCAACGAAAGAGACACAACATAGTTTATTATCAAACGCATTTCAAAATATTTCAATTGCGACCATCGACAATATTTTGTTGAACTATTCATTTACGGGTGGTCAGATTTATAACATTAGAAAGAAATACATAATGCAATGCATAATCGATGATGAAGACTTAGAATCTTTATTTATTAGATTGTGTCAAGAAGAGATTAAGACTAAAGCATCAAATAAAATTGGATTTTAACTTAAATAATTAACTATGGAAAAAACTATCCGTTCATACTTGAACTCACTAATTGTAATTTTTATCTTTTACTATGCCACAAGGGGTATAGTTAAATTGATTTGGAACCATAATAACCGTGAGGTTGTAAAAGCTAGAACATTTATATTGTTCGCTTGCTTATTTATAGGCTCCTTTTTTTATATTATCATAACGTATCATTTAGTAGATGGAAAAACCGCAATGGTTCAATTTTTCTACAAAATTTATTTAAGCCTTGCATTCTTATACATTGTAGTAGGTTTAATTTACGATATTATAAGTAGTCATAATTTAACTTCAAAAAAAACCTTAAAGAATGGAAACAAATAATACTTTCAATACAAAATTTAATTATACGTATATCGAAACAGGGTATAACGAACAAGATTTTAATAAAGTTTATGATATGCAAACAAGGAGTGTTGATTGTGTATTGAAACTACCTAATCAAAATGATAAATGTGTTATTGAAATGGATTTCGTTACTCCTGACGGGAAATACAAAGATTTTATTTCAAGTGATTTAAAGAATATAGTTTTAAATGGTTCTGATTTATTGTATTTAGGAATTCATTTACAAGGCTTCAAAGAAAAAAAAGATGAAGTGATAATAAGTGGTGATTTTGTGCTTGAAATTAAAGATGAAATGGACGGATTCCATCTATTTGATTTTACTATAGAATCTAAAAATTTAGAAATTATTGATGTAATTAAAGAACACAAACTTATTACTACTATAAATTATTTACACTATGAAATATCTATCTAAGTCAGACTTTAAAGTGGCTCAAACTTGTGCAACAAAATTATACTATAAAAAGAATAAGTACTCAAGTTTAAATGAAGAAAACGACTACCTAAATTTACTAGCAGATGGTGGTTTTATGATTGGCAAGTTAGCTCAATTATTATATCCTGAGGGATACGAAATTGAAGGAAATGTAACTGATTCGATAAACCTAACAGAACAGATAATTTCTTCCAACGAAAATGTTGTGTTATTTGAGCCTTCAATTTTTGTAGATAATCAATTAGTTAGAGTCGACATTTTTATAAAGAATGGAAATGATATCGAAATCATAGAAGTAAAATCAAAATCTTATAATAGTGATGATTTAGCATTAAGTAAAGTGCCCAACAAAAAAGGAAAAATTAAAAACTATTGGTTGGATGGAGAATTCAAACCCTATTTGGAAGACATAGCATTTCAGAAAAAAGTGGTGCAAGAAAAGTTTCCTGAATGTTCAGTCAAAGCTTTTCTTATGATGCCAGACAAAAGCAAAGTTAATATACATGATGATTTGATAAAATGGTTTGTCCTAAACAAGAGAAATGAACAAACAGTAGTTGATTTTATAGGTGATGAATCAAATTTAAAAGCGTTACGACAAGATAATTTTATGGGTGTTGAATGTGTTGATGATGAAATAAAATTAATTGAAAATGATATTACTATTTCAAGTCAGTTGTTTAAGGCAAGCATACTTAACAACGAAAAAATAAACACACCAATATCTATAAAATGCAAAAGTTGTGAATATAAAATTGAGGATAGTTCAAAATCAGGTTTTATTGAATGTTGGGGTTGTTTAGCAAATCCAAACCCTAACATATTGGATTTGGGGCAATTAGGCAATGTGAATAATCATTCAGGAAACACTATTAATGAATTGATTACAAGAGGTAAGACATCTCTTAGCGATATTCCTTTAGAATGTGTAGTTAAAGACAAACCTTATTATAATGACCGACCATTTTATCAATTAAAGATTGAAAAAGAATTTTTATTAAATGAATTTAACGAGGCAATTAATAATATTCAATACCCATTACATTTCATTGATTTTGAAACTTGTTCAATGGCGATTCCATTCCATAAAGGAATGAAACCTTTTCAAAATGTTATTTTTCAATGGAGTTGTCATACATTACATAAAGATGGTAGAATAGAACATTCAGAATGGTTAAATGTATCAGACTATTACCCAAATTTTGAGTTTGCAAAAAGTTTAAAGAAACAAATAGGCAACACAGGCACAGTATTAACTTGGAGTTCTTATGAAAATACTCAGTTAAGAGCAATTAAAAATACTTTAAAAGAATCTGAAGATTTTGATGATGAACTATTACAATGGTTAGAAACCATTATTGTTGTAGATAAAAAAGATGAGTCAAATAGGATTTTAGATATGCACGATTTAGCTAAATACTACTATTTCCATCCACAAATGGGTGGCAGAACAAGTATTAAAGTGGTTTTGCCGGCAGTACTTCAGGAGACAAATAATATTAATTCGTTGTCATTGTTACAAAAAGAGAATTTATATGAAATTAATGAACATGGAAAAATTATTGACCCATATAAGTTGTTAGAAGAACGAATTGTTGAAGTCAAAAAATCATTGACAATTAAAGTGAAAAATGGTGGTGATGCAATGGTAGCTTATAGAGAAATGTTGTTTGGTATATCAAGAAATAATCTTGAAGCTAAAACAGCTTATTCAGATGCTTTAAAAAAATATTGTAAATTAGATACTTTAGCGATGGTAATTATTTGGTTTCATTGGCAAGATTTAAAGAAAAATACTGTAGATAGAAATAGTATTAATTATTGATAACCTAGTCACAAATATTATTTAGTTAGTGGTAAGCCTAAAAACGAAAATGTAAAACATTATGTTAGATAAAATAAATAGATTTTTCGATACAATTCAACAAACACCAATTGAGCTTTATAGTGAGTTCGGATTACAGCATGAACTTGCAATTTTTTTGAGAAGTAATTTTCCTGACTTAATTGTTAGACTGGAATACCCAACCCCGAGAATATTTAACCCATTACCTGATTTAATAAAAAAAGAAATTGATATTTATATAACAACACAAGATGGTCGGCGTTATGTGATTGAATTAAAGATGCCAAAAGATGATTGTGGTACGCCAAATGAAATGTACCGTGCCATTCAAGATGTTAAATTTCTTGAGCAGTTGAGACAAAATCATTTAGATGGTTGTTATGCTATTTTGTTAACGGAGCGCCAAGCTTTTTGGCAAGCACCACAAGCTAATGCAGGTAT
>CANKLK010000012.1 GCA_947482805.1 Flavobacteriaceae bacterium | reverse complement strand
GTCAATAATTTTACCTGTTGGCGATTTATACCAAAGCCCTTTTGGAACGTCTTTTTTGTCTTCGGTTGCGGTAGTAATCCCTTTTTCTGTCCTTTTAAACCAAGCCATAATTTTGAATTTGGAGAATCAGGAATTAGGAATTAGGATTTTTAAAATCCTTAATCCCAAATCCCAAATCCTAAATTTATAATGTATTAACGTTATTCAAATCAGCAAATGCCTGTTCTAATCTTTTGTTAAAAGTCATTTCACCTTCGCGTATCCATTTTCTTGGATCATAGTGTTTTTTGTTTGGAGAATCTGCTCCGTCTGGGCTTCCGATTTGGGTTCTTAAATAATCAATGTTATTCACCATATAGTCTCTAATTCCTTCGGTAAATGCAAACTGTAAATCGGTATCAATATTCATTTTGATTACACCATAACCAATAGCTTCTCTGATTTCCTCAATTGTAGAACCGGAACCACCATGGAAAACAAAATCGATAGGATTGTGACCTGTATTGAATTTATTTTGAACATAATCCTGAGAGTTTTTTAGGATTTTTGGAGTCAGTTTAACGTTTCCTGGTTTGTATACTCCATGTACGTTTCCAAAAGATGCGGCAATGGTAAATCTCGGTGAAATTTTCAACAATTCTTCATAGGCATAGGATACTTCTGAAGGCTGAGTATATAATTTTGAACTGTCAACGTCTGAATTATCAACACCATCTTCCTCTCCTCCTGTAATTCCCAATTCAATTTCTAAAGTCATTCCCATTTTGCTCATTCTTGCCAAATAGGTTTTACAAATTTCAATGTTTTCTTCAATAGGCTCTTCAGACAAATCAATCATGTGAGAAGAATACAATGGTTTTCCTGTTTCGGCAAAATATTTTTCGGAGGCATCTAACAAACCATCAATCCATGGTAATAATTTTTTAGCACAATGGTCAGTATGCAGAATCACGGTTGCGCCATAAGCTTCAGCCAAGGTATGAATGTGTTTTGCTCCCGCAATTCCACCTGCAATCGCTGCTTTTTCGCCCACATTTGAAAGTCCTTTTCCGGCATTAAATTGTGCGCCGCCATTTGAAAATTGTATAATAACCGGAGCGTTTAGCTTAGCCGCAGTCTCTAAAACACCATTAATAGTGCTTGATCCAATTACGTTTACCGCAGGTAGGGCAAATCCTTTTGCTTTGGCGTAAGCAAAAATTGCTTGAACTTCATCTCCTGTTGCTACTCCGGGTTTAATATTATGAGCCATTGTTTGTGTTGTTTTTAAGTTATTCCCATACCGACGTTTTGGGATTGGGCTACAAAAATAATAATTTCTAATTTTAGAAAGGATAATTTATACCAATATTTAAAACGGATTTGTCAAAACGCATTTCTTTCAACCATTTTTCATTTTCAGGATTGGCAGGATTGAAGGTTTTAAACCCTAAATCTATTCGGATTACGAAAAAATTAAAGTCATATCTTAATCCAAATCCCGAACCAACTGCAATGTTTTCTAAAGATTTCAAGCCCGAAAAAATAGCATCAGGATTAGTAGCAATATCGCTCACATTCCAAATATTTCCGGCGTCGACAAAAAGGGCTCCATTTAACTTTAAAAAAATATTAAAACGGAATTCTGTGCTAAATAACAGTTTCATGTTGGCTTCATTAAAATCATTTATTGAACCTGTTTTTCCTGGTCCCAAACCATAGGATTGCCAAGCTCGTATGTCGTTTGTTCCTCCGGCAAAATAACTTCGGGAGAAAGGAACGCTGTTCGAGTTTCCGTAAGGAATGGCTACACCGCAAAATGCTTTAGCAGCCAGGACTTTTTTACGTCTTAAATCCCAATGTTTGACAAATTCAAACTCGGTTTTAATATATTGTGAAAAAGCTACACCAAAAGAGGTTTCAGAACCGTTTTGCGTTTGTTTAGATGCACCAGCCACTAGCGACATTAAATTCCCGGCTGATTCTATTTTCGCCTTGATTGCATAAAAATTATAGTCTGATAAATCTTTTTGAGAAGTTTTTGAAAAGGAAATACTTGAAGCAAAAATTAAGTTATCTTCGGTCAATCTTGATTTTTGCTCAACAATACTGTTAATAGATTTAGCATCATTGTTTGAAGGAACGATTAAACCAGTATTGACGTCGTTTAGGAAACTATTGACGCCATCATTAATTATTAAATTGCCATTGGTGTCGAAATAGCTTGGATCAGCGCCATAAGTAACTGCTAATTGATTTAAAACTTTATATGACGAACGGTAAACATTAAAATAGTTACTCGGATTTATATTTTTTACAAACTGTATATTTAACAAATCAAAGCGGAAAGCAGTGTTTTTTCTTGGCGTCCAATTGTAAACCAACGAACTTGTAAAATTTTGTTTATCTAATCCTATATTGGTTTGTTTTGAATAACCCACACTAATTGTAGTGTAAGGAATCATTGTTTTAGGAATTATTTTGTCAGTTTTGAAAGGCAAAAATAATCGAGGAAAATTTAATCTGGCATCAGTTCCAATTTCCGAAATATTAAAAAAATTGTTGTTTGGATTAGCAAAATCTTTTGAAGCACCAATACTTCCCCTTGCTCCAATTTCAAAGGTTTCAGCGCCATTAAATACGTTTCGAATGCTCAAAAATGTATTTCCGGATATTCCAAAATCCTGTATGTTGGAATGGATAAAATCGGCAGAAAAACCAAATGTGTATTTCTTTCTTGGTGACAAATAAATATTTGCAATCAAACCATTTTTTTGTTTTTTATCTTCAATATATTGAATCAAAGGATAGTTAAAAACCTTAAGATTACTCAAATATTTTGAAGTCAAGCTTGTTTTATTATCCGAAAAATAATTCCCTTTGGTTACAAAAACACCATCGGTTATGGCTTTTGGACGGTATTTCAATTTGTTGACACTATATAAAGTGAAATCTTTATAAACAGTACTGTCTTTTATAGGAAGATTTTGAATGATTGGACTATTGTCAGTAAAAATGTTAACCTTACTTATTTTATATAATTCAAAAGGAACATTATACAAACTGTCTTCTACTCGGATAGATTCGTTTTCAATAATCAAATCTACATTCGCAAGATGCTTATTGTTAATGGTGTCAATAACATAATTCACATAGTTTTGTTGAAAACGGAAGGCGCCATTGTTTCTAAAATCTTCTGTAATTCTAGATTTTTCGGAATCAAAATTTGAATATTCAAGTCGTTTTCCAAATCTTACAAATGAGTTTCTTTTTCTTAACTGATAAATCGAATCTAAAGGCTTGCTCGAGATGAGACTATTAATGCTGTCAATTATATAGGGGTTTCCTTTGACAATGTCGTATCTCAGTTTTACTTTTTTAGGACTAATGCTGTCAATTTTATATTTCGCCGTGACATCAAAATAGCCACGAGAATAGTAATAAGACTTCAAACGTCGAAGCGATTTTTTTGTGCTTACTGTATCCAAAATAACTGGAGCCTCACCAGTTTTTCTTAAGAAATTATGAATGCCTGAATACCAGAAAGATTCTCCTAATCTTTTGACCTGTTTCTTAGAAAGCCATTTAGCTTTTCGGTTATATTTTTTTGGATTATTGACAAACTTGGCCCTGTATATGGAATCGGTTTTTTCCTTGGCCAAATTGAAAATGTTTAGTCGCAAACGATATCCAAGAATAGCGCTATTTTGTTTTTGGTACAACTGATTGAAAACATCTTCAATATTGTTTTTTTTACCGTCGACAAAAATATTGTTTTTGGTTAAGAGACTTTTACCATCAGGAACTCTTTTTGTGGTGTTGCAACCAAAGATAATTAGTCCAATTAGAATAAATAATGATATTTTTGTGATACTATTTTTCAAGTCTTGCGAAATATTTAATTCAAAAATACATTATTTTATGGTTAGTAAAAACCAAATAAAATTAATTACAAGTCTTCAACATAAAAAATATAGAATAGAGCATCAATTGTTTATTGCCGAAGGCGTAAAGGTAGTTCAAGAATTGTTAGCATCAAATTTTGTGCTTGAACATTTATTCGAAACAGAAGCTATTTTTGAACAAGTGGCAATTTTCCAAAAAACACTGATAAAAGAAGCTGACATGAAGCGAATTACAGCCTTGTCTTCTGCAAGTAATTGTTTGGCAATTTTTAAAATTCCACAAGCAACTGGAATAGATACTAAAGGATTGATTGTGGCTTTAGACGATATACGTGATCCGGGGAATTTGGGGACAATTATTCGGCTTTGCGATTGGTTTGGCGTTACGCAACTTTTGTGTTCATCCGAAACCGTTGATGTGTATAATCCAAAAGTAATTCAGGCAACAATGGGCTCTATTACACGAGTTAAGGTGAATTATGTTAATTTGAATGACTATATTTCTCAAAGTTCACTACCTGTTTTCGGTACTTTTATGGATGGCAAAAACCTTTATAAAGAACTGTTGCCAAAAGAAGCTATTCTAATTTTCGGAAATGAAGCCAATGGAATTTCAGCAAGTTTAGAAAAAAATATCAAAAACAGAATCGCCATTCCAAGATTTCCTGAGGCAGACGGCAATACCTTGTGTGGTGACATCCAAAAAACAGAAAGTTTAAATGTAGCTACCGCAACAGCTATTTTCCTCAGCGAATTCAGAAGAAATAGTTAAACATTTTTTAACTATAAACCAAAAACTATAAACTACCAATTAGTGGAATGTAAAATTGATCAACACCGCTCGGGTTTTCATCGATTGTATATTTCCGGTCCAAGGGCTATTTGGATCAGCGTCGCGAATTAATTCATCTTTCAATCCAAAAACACCACGAATGGAAGGCGAGAATTTGAAATATTCAAAATACAAATCAATCCCAAAGCCTACAGTATAGTTCTGTGTCCATTGTTTTACACGAAACTTTTGCAGTTCATTTCCGTCTTTTGATTTAGCGTTGCTCGAAAGATTTAAGGTCGAAGATAATCCACCAAGAAGATAAGGTCTAACATTTCCTGTTCTCAAAGACGAGAATTTTAATAGCAACGGAAAATCGATATAAGTAGCTTTCACATCTCTGACGCCATCTCTTTCGTTTGTGAATTCAGAATAGGTTAGGGTTCTGCTTGCGTAATATAATCCGGGTTCAAATCGTAACTCTATATATTCGTGAAGCCGAAGCACTCCAACCAAACCAACGTTAAATCCCGACTGGCCTTTTACATCTATTAATTTATTTGGGGCGGGATTCGTTTTAAAATCGGTTTTAAAATCAAAACTACTAAAACCCAAAAAGTAACCCCAATACACTCGCTGTTTGTCAAAATTCTCCAAATTAATTATCGGATCTTTTGTAAACATACTTTTGCCTAATTGTGCATTAGCATATAAAGAAAGTAGAAGAAAAAGAACTGCTATTTTTTTCATATTGTTACTGAAAATGTCATTTTCATTTTTTAGTTGCCGTGTAAATCGTTGCAACACCCATCGTCTGTGGCATAGCTTTACATTCTATAAACGAAATTTTACGCAATATATTGTTTAATGTTTCTCCAAAAGGAAAATTTGCTGCCGATTCTGATAAATAGCCGTAAGCATTATTATCTTTCGAGAAAACTTTTCCAATAATAGGTAAAATAAATTTAGTGTAGAATGCATAGCCTTGTTTATAAGGAAATTTTGTTGGAACTGAAGTTTCCAAAATAACAAAAATTCCATTAGGCTTCAAAACCCTATAGATTTCGGCTAAGCCTTTTTCTAAAGTTTCAAAATTCCGAATGCCGAACGAAACCGTAATTGCATCAAAATAATTATCAGGATAAGGCATGTTTTCACTGTCGCCCAAAACCATTTCTATTTTTTCGGTTAGTTTTTTGGCCTCAATTTTTTGCTTCCCAACTTCGAGCATTCCAGCTGATATATCAAGGCCAATAATTTTTTTGGCAGAAGTATTTGACATCATAATCACCAAATCTCCGGTTCCCGTGGCAATGTCAAGAATAGTTTCCGGATTTTTTTCGGCCACTAATGCAACCACTTTTTTTCGCCATTTCATATCAATACCAAGCGATATCACTCGGTTCAAGCCATCATAATTTTCCGAAATGTTGTCAAACATTTGGGTAACTTGCTCTTTTTTGCCCAATGATGAATCTCTATATGGCGTAATAATCTTTGACATGCTTGATTTTTCAGCAAATATAAGCCAATATTTTAATTAGAAGAGTTCTATAACTTTACTTTCGCAAGTAGGTTTCAAAAGTAAAATCAAACCGGTGTTTTTCGTCTTTTGGATGATATTCCTCGGAAGTTAATTTCCATTTGTTCAAATCAATTTCAGGAAAAAAGGTATCGGCATCAAAAGTGTGATGCACTCTTGTTATGTCCAATTTGTCAGCCATTTCAATAGATTGGTTATAAATTTCGCCACCTCCAATAATGAATAGCTCTTCATCTTTTGGGCAAACTGAAATCGCTTTTGCAAGCGAATCAACGATAAGACAGCCTTCTGGTTGATAGTCTTTTTGACGCGTAATTATAACATGTATTCTATTAGGTAAGGGTTTTGGAAAACTTTCAAAAGTTTTTCTTCCCATAATAATGTGATGCCCGGAAGTTATATTTTTAAATCTTTTGAAATCATCCGGCAAATGCCAAAGAAGTTGGTTGTCTTTTCCAAGTGCATTGTTTTCGGCAACTGCAGCGATAAGTGTAATCATTCGGCTGTAGGTTTTGAATTTTCCAAATCATTATTTAGCTTTTCTATTTTATTGGCTTGTCGTAGCATTAATTTGTCAATTTGTTCTCTTTCCCAATTTTTATTCATAAAATTATTAATCACAAAAACCTTGACAACATGAAGAATAAATAGAAAAACCCATACCGTAACTGCCCATGTCCACCATGTTTTTTCAGGATAAAAGCCTAGCCATTTATTGGCGATAATTATAAAAAGGCTACCAACACAAAGCAATATAAAATGATAAAACAAGCCTTTTTTTTGCTTGATTCTATCTCTTGCATATTCATATAATTCGTGTTGTATTGGTTCCATAAGTCGAAATTGCGGCTTAAAGGTAGAATTTATTTTTAAAACGGAGAAATGTCATTTTGGTACATCGACTTCCAAAAGAAAATTCTTTTGAGTTTGTTGCACAACGGTTTGGCGCTAGGCGAATTAGCGGCAATTTAAGCAAAATATCTTAGAAAAACCGAATTGGAAAATACGGAGTATTTTCCAAGAAAGACAAAACCAGCTGTTTCGCCAAACGGCTGTTACCAGCAGCTTTTTAGATTGACACCATATTTGTATTTAATCCCCATTTTATATTTCTCTGTGAGGAGATATATTTTACAATTTCTTCCAGCGATTTGTGCTTAATTATTCCCATTCCAACTCCAGCCCACAAATCAATAATATTTTTAGAATCAAATTTTATAAATAGAAAATGCGTCGAACTTCCAATTCCTCCGGTTGCATATGACATTACCAAAATATCTTCACTTTTTGCGAGAAATATTAATTGTCTTTTCGGTGAATTCTCTTCAATAATGCAACTCGCTTGATAACTTTCTTTAGAATTTGCAATACTAAATTTTGACGCAATACAATCTAAACCTTTTTTAACTTGCTTTGGAATTGATTTTTTATCATTGTAAATGACAAATTTTTCATTTTCAAACTTATCCAAAAAACTGTCTAAATTTCTATTTTCAAGCACTTTGCTTTGGTTAATTTCGTATTTGCAATTTTTCTGACCAAAGCTATTTAAAGTGAATAAAACTAAAATAACAAATATTATTTTTCTCATGATTTCTTTTTGAAACGGATTTGTGTTAAAGTTGCTGGTAACGTTTCGCGGCTTCGCGTCTGTTGCGATTTTAGCGAACTGCGTACGTTCTGCTAAGATAAAATATTTTCGTGAAGAAATGAGTTGTATTCAAGAAAAACCAGTAATAGCGAGAAACCGCTGTTACTAGCAGGCGTTTTTAAAAAGCAAATTATTCGTCATCATCTTCTTTCTTATAACCTTCATAATAATATGATTGTTCAATTCCTTTGAAGATGACTTCTCTATTTTCAATTTCATCTGTTAAGTTTTGTCCTAATAGAGTTCGTAGTTCTAAATCATTTATTGGACTTCTTTCCATAGCTTGTAAATAAAGTGATTTATCTACAAACTGCCAATTAACTAATTTTTTTAGTCTTGACTTTAAAATCAAATCAAGCCAGATTCTCATGGTTCTGCCATTTCCCTCCAAAAATGGATGAGCGATATTCATTTCAACATATTTTGAGATTATTTCTTCAAAACTGTTTTCTGGCATTTGTTCAATCTTAATTAAAATTTCATTTAAATAGAGAGCATTTGCAAATCTAAAACCGCCTTTAGATATATTCACAGTTCGAACCTTTCCAGCAAAATCATAAAAACCATTAAATAGATAATGATGTATTTGTAATAAGCCTTTTGTCGTTCCGATTTCAATTTTTTCAATGTTATTAGATTCGAACAAGCGAAAGGCATTTTCTATACTTTTTCCATCAATATTTTTCATAAAAAACTATCTATTTTTCAAATTCAAAAATACTCTAAATATTTGTTATTTGATTAAAATTGCGGTTCCTTTATTAAACTAAAATGTCATCTTTTATGAGGTTTTGAAAGCTTGCTGCTAACGGTTTGCTGCTACAAGAAGTTGGCGGTTTCGAAGCACAAAACTGTCTGCCACCACTGAACTTGATACGAAGCACAAAACTTCATTTAACCACAGAACCGCCAATTTCTTGTAGGTGCTGTTATGGGTAGTTTACTTGTAAAATAACATATTAAATAAATTATTTTTTAATCAATTACTGCATTCAATTCCTTTATATCAGAAATATCAACTTCTCTTTTAAGCATATTTTTATAACTGATTAGATCGCTAACCTTTATAACTTTTACTTTTTTGCCAAACACTTCACAAGTTACCATATCATTAAAGTCAACCTTAAATGGAACCCATTGATTAGTATTTAAATCAAATATTTTCGCTTTTGTGGCTCCAGCCAAGTCAATAAGCTGGCCATTAAAATCCAGCGTTGCTAGATAAAGATCCCAGCTTTCATCCAAATACATCTCCGGGCCGAAGATGAGTTTATCTTTAATGTATGGGTATAACATTTCGATATCTGATTCACGTATGTCAATGTCAATGTCGGCAAGCTCACGTTTTGCTCCGTGAATACGGGCAGCAAATCCTCCTGAAATACGAAATGGTATTCCATTTGATTCAAGTAAGGAGATGATCCAGTTAAATGCTTCTTCGGTATTATTCATTTTATTTTTATTTAGTAATTAATATGTTAATGTTTTTCAGGCATGGCCAGAGGGCTATTCCATCGTTAAGCAAGAATCCATGGAATGACTCACTATCAGTTATTTCTTTCATATTAAATCGAACAATTATATTACCCAGCGAGTAATTTGTTTCCTCAGTAATGTTCTTAGATTGATGCAATAAAGTGTTATCGTTAGTAATGGCAAAGCAATTATTTAATAATGCAGCCTTGGAGTAGTATCCTCCTTTTTCATTGACAGAAACCATAGCTTTATAAAAATAATCCTGTGCTTCAGCCATACGGGACAGCCTAATGCAAATCAGCATTTGATTATTAAGGTGATACTGCAAAACCTCATCGCTGTAAATAGATTGTTCGGATAGCCCCCCCGGATCTTTTCCTGAACAAGCGAAAGATATTATTTGGTAGTTTAACATGAAAGGCTCACTGATATATTTGTGGTCAAATAAGTCAAGCGATTCAAAAACAGACCGACATTTAATGAGCAAATCCAGTGCCTCCTGGTGCTGACCAGCATCAAAAAGTGCCAATGCCAAGGAATGCTCAGAAATAGCCAGGTTAACCATGTCATTATGTGAGCTAAACAAATCCCTACATTTCTCGAAGTATTTCCGAGCTACTATCCATTTTTCCTTCATATCACCGTAAATTCTTGCCAGCGAATAAAACAAAAATGCCTGTAAATTTTCTGGCATAGAATCAATAATACCTTCCTTGATTGCTTCCTCAATTAATTCAGAACCGATCACCATACCCGGTTTATTGTCAATAGGTATGTCTGTACTTTTAAGCATTAGTATGAGGTTTAAGAAATCATCCGTATGCTTATGTAAATAATATAAATTCTTTGTTATCCCAATGGAAGATTGTAATTCCTGTTGCCTGTAAAGAACTCTGGCTAAGGCCTGATAAAAGGGATAATGGTTAGGAGTATATTCAAGTGTTGCTTGTTCACTGACTTTTTTAAGAAGTAAATCACCAGATAAAATCCGGATTTCGAGTACTTCATTTAATATACCTTGGTGCACTCCCTTAACATATTTAAGGTATGCAGGATAATCGTCCATTTGCTCTAGATTATGAAGAACTTGGCTGATGAGCCGAATCTTACATGTTCTTGCAAGTGCAGATGTTTCAGGAATCAATTGAATATTATCAGAAACAAGTTTTATTTTTTCTATATACTCTTTGGGCACTTCCGGACGGAAATCAAATCCAAGGTATTCCTGACAATAATCGGGCAAAAATGACAACAAATAAATATTACCGAGATCTTCAGGATCCAATTTTCTTCGGACATTATTTGCCCTGTCAATGAACTCTCTGATTAGATTTTCAATAGTTGGCTTATATAATTTCTTAATTTGTCCCCGGAATTCATCATGGGCAACCATCATTACATTGCCACGAAAATTGCGCTGAATATTTAGTAGACTGGACAAATCATGCAAATACGCTAGATCACGGAATAAAGGTTTGCTGTTTTTTAGGATTTGGCTGATTTCGGAAATAGTAAGCGGTTCAAAAGATGTAGATATTGCCAGCAATAGGCTAATCAGATCGTCTGAATGTTTTTCGTCATAAGATGACGTAATAGCTCGGATATATGAAGAAATTAATTCTGCACCTTCTGGCATTTTATTAAACTGAATTTTGTTCTTCTGAAGTAGCATGCATAATGGGTTCAGATAAAGAATACGATATTCGGATTTTTCAAGTAAAACCTCTGACGCAGAAGCCATGTAACCCTGATTCTTGATGTAAGATTTTAGAAATGTTATGTTAGTTTCTGCATTTCTATATATCGAAGTCTTTGCATTCAGATCTATTTTATCCAGTCGATTCTTTAAACTAGCAGGGAGTTCCTCAGAAGTTCGGGATGTGAGCAAAAGATAAACTCCCTTTTGTAATAGTTTTGGATCTGGAATGAAATCAAAAATCGAACGTTCTTCAATTTTATTTGGAATCTCATCTAAGCCATCAATAATGAACAACAATTTTTCCGTGCTATGAAGACTGATAAATCTCTTTTGAAAAAAAATTAGAAAATCAGCCATGCTGATTTCTGGTTCATCGTGTTTGATATCAATTATTGGCGTCTTTCCACTAATTAATAGTTTTCCTGATTTATCCGATCTAAAATTATCTGAAAGTTGCGACACAAAATTGTCAAGTTTATACCCAATAGTATCGTTGATGTAATGGACTCTGGAGGTTACACCAGCTATTCGCTGGCTGTCGTCAGCAAAATTATCCAGGGATCTAGAGAAGGTGGTTTTACCTGTCCCTCGTTCCATCTGAAGAAGGAATACCCCACGATCATTCTCCTGAATTAATTTATTCAACCAATTAAATATAGACTCGTTTTTTTGAATGCCTTCACCCTTCTGGAATTGTTTAATGGCCTCTAGTTCAATATAAGAGTTTCCTAAATCTTCTATCGAAGCATCAAGAATTTTAAGATTCGTATTCTTTCCTAATTGATGTAACAGCGAATTTAATTCGGGAATAGTTTCATTATGCTTCTTGCCGGTAGAATAGTTCAGGAAATATGTAAGTTCAGTCCATTCGTTTAGGCTATCGAATAGATAGACTTTCCCCTGCAATGCTTGAATATACGGGTATAAAGAATGATTGACACCAGTGGATTCAATGTAAAGGTCAGCATCTGAAAATTCAGCATCGATTATTGCTTTTTTTCCTTTTAATAATGACGCCCCTCTGGAATCCTTCATAATTAAGTTCAGATTGCTATATAAAGGAACAACAGACCTAAAGTATGCAGCAAGTGAAATTAATTTTTGCTCAATGTCCGACCTGAAATCTGGATCCTCTTCAAAACCAAGGGCGCCATGACCAATCGTATTGTTTCTCCAATTTACAATCTTGGTTTTGGAATATAGTTCTAGTGTCAGCCCAAGGATCTTTTCCATCTCAGGTTTAGATTTCCCATATGTTTTATAGACCATCCTCCCTAGTCGCTCCCAATCGCCTAATGAGAGTTTTTTATTCAAGAGGTTAAATAAGATTGTGTTTTCTGTTTCGCTACGTTTGGGCTGATGATAAAAACGTGAGCATTCTAATAACACCGGAAACTTAATAGCAAGTTCATACACATCCTTTAACTGAATAAGCGCACCATAAATCTTATTATTTACGAAAAGATCTGACAGCCTCCAATATTCATAAGCAATTATTGAAGGTGTAAATTCCATTGATTTTTTATTCCAACAATCAGTTCGATCAAGAATATCCTTATACCAAGCTAGCTCCTCTTTTTTGACCAAGTTGTTTCCGCATGCAGGACATATATGTTTAAGAGCATTTGCTACAACCTCCAAGTACTGATTGCCTACCAAAGCACAATTACTATTTAAACAACTAAAAGCCAAGTTGATGTTCATATTTTAAAAATCTTTCAATCAGTTTTTTATGATTATTTTCAATTACAATTTATAAAATTATCAATAGTCCGATAAATTACCCATAACGTTCTGCAGCTACTCGAGGTGCAAGGCTTCGTGACTGCATATTTTCTATTTAAATAAAAAGTTCGTTGCGAAACGGTAATTCCACTAAATCCTTGCATCTTGTGTAACTGCTGTTATGGGCTGGATTAATAAAATAGCGATAAAAATCCAGCACCACCTTTATAAGTATCAGATTTTGCAACTGCCGAATAGTCAATTCGTCCAGGATTTTTTTCTACAGTCTTTAACTAAATATGTTATTGTTTTAATGATTGCAAGTTATCCAACCTCCATTACAAGAATTATTATAGCATTTTTTAGATCGTGGACGTCCCTCATTATTATCATAATCCCAATTCACACCATATCCATTACAACTAGGGCATTTTACATACCCTGCTTTTGAAGTTTCTTCATCAGCCCATCCACCCCAATACTTTCCACTTGGATATTGTCCACCTTTCCATATCCTAAACTTAAACTTTTCATTACATTTTGAACTTTTATTGTTTAATGAAGAACTACTTGCAGCAGATTGATATGTACTTCCTGAATATTTATTGGAACTTTCAAATATTGCAGATAATAACATTAATGCTAAATAATTACTAAATAAATCATCATCGGCTTTTTTAATTTGACTTTTTGACTTTTCAGTTAAATTATTACTATCTATTTTTTTATCTTTCGTAATATTAACCTTAATAAAGGTTTCTTCAGGTTTTTTCACAAATTCTTGTATCGAGAAAAGAGGTTTAGGCATTATGAAAGAAATTAATTTAATCCCATTTTCTTTAACTTTATATCCTTCCCATGATAGTGCTCGACCACTAATGATGTAAATTTTATTTTCTACATTAAAGAATTTTGTATTTATATAATCATCACCAATAGGATGAGTCCAAATAATTGTTTTCTTTTCAATATCATAAGCAAATACATTATTTCCACTATTAGAAATAACAACATTTTCATCGTTATTTAAGTCATATAAGTCACCTTCAATACCGTAATATAATTTATTACCCAAATAAATAGCAGTTCCACGATTTAACTTGTACAATAAATAAGTTCCTGATTTAGAAAACTTAACTTCACCGGGATATCCACCATTACGTGTAAATACATTTGAAATAAGTTTAAAAGTTTTCAAATCATAATATGACAAACAAATTGAATCCTTTCCACCATATGATAATGCAATTCTTTCATTTTGTTCATCAATATCAAAATCAATAATATTGTAATCAGGTAGTTCTAAGCTATTTATTATTTCATTTTTATTATTAAACATAACTAAACTTGAACCGGACCCTCTTTCGCTTTTAAAGTTTTTAACACTTTCTAAATAAATTTTACTATTAAAAATCTTAACATAAGAGCTATCCTTCAGAATTTTATATTTATCAAGGCCCCAGCCACTGATTGAGCCTAAATCTTTGTATGATGTTTTCTTTATTGTTTCTATCTGATTATTTTTTGATATCATTTCCAATGGTAATTTACTTAATGGTTTAACTATTCCACTCATAATTTCAAATTGAAAATATTTACCTGAATAATTGTAAATAGGTTTATTTTCTTTAGTAAAACCAATAAATAAAGGAGCATTATTTATCGTTAGAGGCTTTTCGTAGGAGCCGAATTTTTTAATTAACTTATTTGAAGATAAATCAACCACAGAAACCCAGTATTTTCTATCACCCCTAGTATTATATTCCCGAGCTGATGTATAAATCACCAAAGACGTGTTAGGAATCAAATTACTTTGACTATTATCCTTTACACTATATCCATCTGGATCACAAAAAATCCCATTATAATTATAATTTGGTGGAGGAATTTGAAATAAATCACCATTCCCTCGATATTGTCCATTTTCGTAGTTAGCTAAAGAAACATATTCGTTTGAGATACTTATACACGGTCCATGAAGAGCCGATTCTCTATTTGGTCCAATAGTTAACTTATTATTTGCAGCCGAGTAATATTCAATATAAAAATTTTGAACCTTATTATTAACGAATAAACCCCTTAAAGTATTATTGTTGTTAAGGTATAGTTCCCCCCAACCATTTGCCTTATTATCTTGACAGTCACCATAGTACTTTGTACAATTGTTATAAAAAAGGTTTCCACTTAGTTCACATTTGTTAGAAGTGATCTGTGCTGATGATGGTGATATGATAAAAAAACTAGAAAAAATAATCAATAAACTACTTATCAAGAAATTGTTTTTAGTATTCTTTTTGTATCTTTTTTTCATTAGATTTTGGATTTGTTTTTACTACTCTTATCGATTTTCAGAATCCTCGCTGTTTTTTTGTGGTTTTCTCGACTCCACTTTTTTTGGTCAGTTAAAAAATGCTGTTATGATTAGTCAATTCCGGCTTTTTGTGGCTCTCTTGTTTATTGCTATGTTTGTTCAACTTGCCCATAACGTTCTGCGCATTTGCGAAGCCGGGGACTTTTTCCGAAATACATCTGCGAACCCAAATATAGCACAAAACCGGAATCTTTCAAACGTGATGAGTAACCCCGGTTTTGCGAATGCGCTGTTATGGGCTGGTTTTACTTATTCCTAAGTCTTTTTCGAATATTATTAATCTTTTCTTTCCCTTTATCAACCGCTTCATCAATTTGTTCAGAAGTTGGGATTAATTCCAAGGTTTTTTCTTTAAGCCATGTTTTAATTTTTTCTAAATCTCGTTCTTTAATCAATTTAGCTAATTCAGAAGCTTCTTTATGAATCTCGTCCAACCACACTTTAGCCTGTTCAATATCATTTTTGAAAACATCATTTTTCAACATAGCTAGTATTTCTTGATATTGAGCACCTTCATGATACCAAATAACTGTTTGAAAAAAGAGCATCCGTTTATTTTCATCTGAAAATTCTTTATTTTTTTTCTCTAACCATTCGTTGATACCCTTTTCATATTTACCATAAAACTCGATAACCTCATCTAATCCACCATTATAATTTGGATTATGATTCCAGTTTTTTAATAATCCGGGAACACTTTGCTGAACATTGGTACAAAATGAGGGTACATCTAGGCTGAATTTTTGTTTGTCATTCAATGTTATAATCTCTATTTTTTTTGCGGTTATAAGACTTTGTGCTTTGTCATCTGGGTTTTCAAAATATATCCCAGCGGGAAGCGTAAGCTTACAACTAGCGTCGGATTTATTTTCTAAATTTAATCGAATATTACGATAAGTGCCATTACCATCTGCTGATATTTTAATAAAATCACTTGCCAATGCGTCCTTTAAAGAGTAAATTATGTTTGGATCTGGCTTTTTAACATTTTCGTTTGGTTTATCTTGCGGTTCACCTTCTTTTGAATTTCCACCACAACTTGTCAAGATTAATGATGCAACAAAAAGAGTCGCTATTATTTTCGTTACTTTTTTCATTTTTATTTATTTAAATTTAAATCTTACTCATCTGGCTTTTCAGAATACGCCCCGTTTTTTTGAGTGGGTTCTGGTCTCCACCTATGTTTGCCAATTTTACGAAATGTAAATTATTAACTATCAAAGTTGACCTTTGCTGGTTCTTTTGTCTGTCTGTTTCCGTTTGGTTGTCGTTTCATAAACTTGCCCATAACGTGCCCGGCATTGGCTCCGTTTTGCTTACCTTAATATCATGGCGCATAGGCGCAGCCTTAGCCTTATCATAAAAGCAAAATGGAGCTAGATGCCGTGTTAGCCGCTGGCACTAATTATCATTCATGTTTTATATTTTAAATTATTCTCTTTGTCATTTGCATAATGTTTTTTTACGTATCTAATTCCGTAGTGCCACAGAAATACCATTACTATAACAAACATGGCAAATAACAACAAAACAAATCCGATATTATCACCACTTTTCTCAATGTAAAAAAGTAAAAAATCATATAATCCATGAAACAAAAAAGGTATGAGGAAGCTTAACCACAAAAATTTCCACTTTTTTTCTATTTCTGAAAATCTTGCAAGTGAAAAAAAGTATCCCATTATTACACCAAACAAACCATGCCCTGGTACTGATAATATTGCCCTCATAATTGCAGCACCGAACCCATTTTGAAATATGTAGCCAATATTTTCAATAAATGCAAATCCAAGGGATACAAAAACAGCATAAATAATTCCATCAAAATATTGGTTAAACTCTTTGCGCTTCCAAATAATCCAGTAAAGACAAAGGAATTTGAAACCTTCCTCAACAAATGAAGCAACTACAAATGCATTGTAGAAAGAATGCAAAAGTGCAGAATTAAAAATATTTAAGTGATCTAATACTAATTCTATTAGTATTATTGGTAAGGTTATAACACAGCCCCATAAAAAACATTTTACAAGTAGTATTGGAGGTTCTTTTTCTGTATCCTTCCGATAAATAAAAAACAGAAAAATAATTACTGGAAAAATGGCTGATAATAAAATTACTAACATAATAATTTAATTTGATTTTTGTAAAAATTTTAATGAATCAAAAGTAGAAATAAAAAGTAATATTATAAACATAACAATTGCAATGATGATTGGGAATATTATGAGAGTTCGTTTGAAACGCACAAATGATATGTTTTGTTTGAAAACTAGAAAGTAAGAATAAAATGAATGTACCCAAGTTAATAAACAAAACAATTTCAACTTACTTGCCAAACTGTCGGCCATATTATCAGTATTGTTTGTAGCTATTTTTATTATTCCAAAAAAAATCAAAAAAAAATACAGCAAAAAAAGAAAATTAAACTCTCCGAGCATATATGATTCTATTACTCTTTTATTGTGTTTACGATAGCAAACGAACGCTATCAGTTTACCTAATAAACAAAATATGATTATTCCTAAATAATAAAAAATAACAATAAATATTTCAGCTATATATTGTTTTAAATTTGACACGTTTAATGGGTCTTTAGATAACTCTAATAAAACTATTTTGAATACAGAAAGAAGTAAATAGATTCCTATAATCTTTTTTGTAAAAAGCAATTGTTGGTCAAAGGCAACTTGTTTTTTATTTGGAAATAATCCATAAGTTAGATAGAATTGGAAAACTGATATTACCTCTTTTATATTAACCCAAAAGGAGATTAAACTATCTAAAACAATAACTTTCGTTATTAACTGAAAAGTAGATTTTGTCTTTGGATTTTCCATGAAGTCATCTTGTTTTGAAATTTGAATATTTTTTTTCATATCTGTCGTTATTGTATTGTGTTATTTTTCATTAAACTAGCATATTTGGGGTTTTGCACTTTGCTTGCGGCTAACGTTTCTGGGCTTTGCGTTCGGGCGGGTGTCGAAACACAAAATTTCAATTTACTACTAAAGTTCATTTGAAGCACTATGCTACAGGTTTGTACGTCACCCCCGCCTGACGCAAAACCCGTGTTATGCGTTCGCTTTTTAACTTAAATTGTCTTAATAATTGTTTTTCAACAATCACTCAAATACATTTTTTACTAATAATTCCATCTCTGCTCTGTGGAAAAGAACCGTTTTTGGATTGTAATCTTGTCATTTGAAGTATTGTCAATAATTGTATGATTTAAAAGATTAGTAGAATCCATACAGCTGCTATATACCTCCAAATTCAAATAATGTCAATCGGCCCAAATGATTCCCTGTCAGATAAATTTTTCCGTTAAGCACCATCAAATCGTCTCTTCTATTGAGCGTAATTACATCTCCAAGATTAATTGCAGACCCTATTGGTTTTCCATTTTTGTCGACTTTCAATAAAATGTTTGTTTTACCACCTAAATTGGTTGTTTGCTCCCATAATAGTATGACTTTTTCATCAATTTTTACTGTTTTTAAATTTCTTACACCTTGGTCTGTTGTGTTTTTAATGTTGGTTAGCCAAACAATACCAATGTTTTCTTGATCAGTCCATTGACCGCCAAATGAATAGAATCCACCTTTTTCATTTATCCCATTCGAAAGGATTGGTTTTTCATCTTGGTTGAATGTCTTGCTAATTTTTACAAAGCCTACATTTCTTAGATCTTCAGAATTCCCAGCTCTGAAATTATCGATTGATTTACCTTCAGGAGAAGGCTCTCCGGTAAAAAAGATTAGATAACCATCGGAAACCTCAACAACACCGCCAATTTCTCCGTATGTACTATTATCATTCGACCATTTATAGAATATTTTACCCGTCTTACTTATTTCAGTATACTTAGGGTATGATGGCATTCCGGTCGAGTAGCTTGGTCGCGTACTGTGTTCGGTTTTAAAAGTATACACTACCTTGCTTGATTTAATTACAGTTTCTTCTTTAGATTTAAACTCATGAAAATGTACCCCCCTTGGATAATTATCTCCAAGATCAGCTCCAATAAATCCGTTGTTTGATGTCGTTAGATAGTTGTCGAATGAGTGACCAGATGTTTGCCCCAGGTCTTTAATCAATCGTAGCTGGGTAGATTCAAAAAGTAGTGCTGATCCTCCTTGATGATTAAGGCCATCTATTCCTTCATGATATCGTCTTTCTATAAGCATTAATAATTGTCCGTTCTTACATCGCATGGTATTCATGTATTTTTCGGTAATATCATATATATTAAGACCGTCTTTATCAGTATTGTGGGATTTTGAAGCAATGTGAACACCTTCTTTGCTGTATTTGTATAGCATAAATTTCAACCCCCTATCTAGCGGTTCACTTGAGCTGTAACTTATCGCATAGTAGATGTTTCCTTTCTCATCCGTACAGGCAGAGAGTAGCAACCCTTTTCCTGTGTTTTTTAAGGGAATTGTAATTTGTCCAGTAAAATCTGCTTGATAACTGGTCAATAAAATATCTTTATTGTTTTTGTCTTGCCATAAGCAGCCAATTTTTCCATTTGATAAATTCATGGTATAAAACCTTCTTATACCATGCTCCCTTGTTATTTCTGGAAGTACATTTTGTGGAGAGAATGAAAATGCATTGATTTTTACATGCTCGTTTTTAAAAACTTCAGATTTAGAAATTGTTTGCCCATTTATGGCATTAATATAAATTAGGAAAGTGCTTAGAAATAGTTTCCGTTTTTTCATAATAGTGAATTAAAAGTTCTTTAAATACAATCGTGTTTTAAGTGATGCATAACGGTTTGCGTGTAGGCGATGTTGCCTTGTGTTGCGCCTGCGGCAAGGCAATATTGCTTACACGCTGTTATGGGCTGGTTGAGTTTTTTTTTTGAATATATGGTTTATGGCAATCATGTTCTTGTTTATTGAATAACTTATATGGTAATATTTGACAAAACTAATGCATGGTCGGAAAAATGATTATTTTCATTATCTGAAAAGAACTCCCCGCCTGGAGAGTGTGGGAGTAAAAGGGATAATATTTCTGGATATATTTTAGTGTTATTTCCAAAAATATTTAAACCTACAATATAATCTAGCTTTTCAGCATTATTTGTTTTTACGTTTCGCGCTGTGAATTGAATAGATTCAGTTAACTCCTTATAGCCTTTCTCTGACTTAAATAATTTACTGAAGAAATAATTGAAATTATTATTCTCAGGACCATCTGTATTAAAATCCCCGGCGATTAGCAGTGGAAAGGCACCTTCAATTAGAGAAGTATAAAAATTATCAAATTTTTCAGCCTTACCCCAAGGAGCATGTAAATTGACAAAACTAATTATTTCATTTGACTCACTTTTTTTAAGCCACAAATTAAAAATGCCTGCTTCTTTAAAGTTTACCGGCTGTACATTATTCGGTTTCATTGAATCTTGTTTCCATGCTATTGCAAGTCCTGAACTCCAACACTCACCAAAACTAATAGCATAGCCCAATTTAACAATGTACAATTCTAAATATTCTCGCCACATCATGTCAACTTCTTGTAAAAGCATCACATCTGGCATTAAATTAGAAATTTGAAGATAGAATCTTTCCGATCTTTTAGAGAAATCAACCAAGGCTACTTTGCCATACTTTCGATAGGGCTTTTCTGCAAGAAGATTAATTGTAATTACTTTTATCATAAATTAATTCGATTTATTTAATTCCATATTCTCTTATATAATCAATTAGCTCTCTATTTTTTAAAAAATCAATTACTGCAATTTCATAACCACTTCCTCCTCCTCGAAGTGGTGTATTTTCACCCCATTCTTCTAAACAATCTTTATCAAGATATTCTTCATCTTTTTGAAAGGAATCCTGCGATATGTAAACTCCATATAATTTTTTATCCCCATCATACGGATCTTTATCCCATAACACGAATAAAAAATAATTTTGATACTTTTCTAAAATAAGTTCAAAGTTTTTATCATCTTTAATTAATTCAGTTAATTCATTAGTGTCATCAAAATATTTTTTTTCCATTTTTCAATCATTTAATTTTCTAAATATTTATAAAAATTATCTAAGTTTTTTTGGCAGCATTCTCGATAGTTGTGTCGTATTAACTTGCCCATAACGGTTTGCGTGTAGGCGATGTTGCCTTGTGTTGTCCCGAAGCTTCGGGACGGAAGGGCTATGGCGCTTGCACGCTGTTATGGGCTGGTTAGATTAATTACGTTCTTTGACCATAAAGACTTCAACACCACAAGTATATGTAAAGACATAGGGAATTTTAATATAATCATCAATTTTAGAGGCCGTTACAGGAGTCGTACTTACTATACGCCAACCTTGGTTGATGTGTTGAGCAATTTCAGCATCAGCTTTCTTTGATTCTTCTGATTCAGATGGAGTTACCTCACCATAAGTGTTAAATGTTGAATACCTTAACCAAATTCTTTTATATTCCATTATTAATTATTATTTTTTGTCCTACTCGTCTGGCTTTTCGGATTTCGCCTCCCGAATAACCTGTCGGGACAGGCCGTTTTTTTGAGTGGGTTCTGGTCTCCACTTTTGTTTATAAAGTTAAAATTATTTTTGATTAATTGTTTGTCTTTTCATGAACTTGCCCATAACGTTTCGCGGCTTAGCCGAAGTTTGGGAATGGTGAACGAGATCCTTCACTTAACCACGAATTTACAAAGAATTCGAAATTCTCAACCTTCCTAAATGCCCAAATTTTGGCTAGCCGTTGTTATGGGCTGGTTTCATTGTTTAACTATTTTCATTACATTATTCAAATATCCTCCGATACTTAAATAGTAGATACCTTTTGACAAGAGTGAAATATCGATACTTGTGTTTTCTGATTTTATTTTTCCAGCAAATAGTGATCTTCCGAGATTGTCATATATTTCATAGTCCGCACCTGATAAAGAAGTATCTACTTTTATATTAAGTATATCATTAGCTGGATTTGGGTGAACACTAATTTTGACTACAGGATTTTCTTCAATGCCAAGGTTAGTTGCACAGTCTGAAAAGTAATCTGTTATATAATTTTTTTGAGTAGGATTAGCTTGATGCTGTGCACTTCCTTTTAGATGAACTACATCCCCAAATAAATACGAATATTCTGTAATTTCAAGAGAACCCGTACCTATTGTTGTTCCAGAAGTTAATATACTTCCAGTATAACCTTTATGTGTTGCGATAATGTGCGCGGCGGTTTCCGCTGGTAAAAAGGTTGCTCCTATATTTGGAGAAAAGCCACCATTATATGGAATTAAATTATCGTTTGTATTGCTAATACTTAAATATTTTCTTGAAGATAAAGGGTTTGAAACAACATCATAGCCACAGTATGAACTACTAGGGACGCTTACACCACTTGGTTTATAAAAATCCCCTGAATGGTATTGGAAATCATTTAGATGCGAAACAACTGAACAAATAATATCAATTCCTGCATTCGTATTTTCTATAAAGACCCGATTGGCCAGACCTGCGCCATTTGATGTTCCTAATATTCGGATTTTATTGGTATCTACATTAGTGTATGTTTGCAAGATATTTACAAGATCATCGATCATCTCAACATCAGGTGCATCGCTGTTTTCTGCACAAATATTCCAACTGTTTTGATAACCGGTTGGGGCAACAAGTATATGACACGGAAGCACAGAGCCAAATTGCTGTTGAGAAAGCATTGGTGGGCCCGCTAAATTCGAGAGGTTTCCAGAGCCATTGCCATGAAGAAGTATACATACAGGAAATCCGCCTTGAGGAACAGCACCCTGAGGTACTAAAATATTTATTGGGTAAGTATATCCGCTTGGTTGTGAAGTCCATGTTTTTGTAATGCTAATACTTGTGTTATTAGTTAAAACTTGAGAAAATCCAAATATTGGATAGTAAATCAGTGCTATGAAAAGTAATTTAGTAATGTTTAAAGTTTTCATATATTTTGTTATCTACACTTTAGTTTAATCGTATCGTTGTTTTGAACTTGCCCATAACTAGTATATAGGTCTGACAAAGTCAGACTTATTACCCCAATATTGGGTCGCTTTGTCTGATAAACGTCAGACTTTATTTATTTCAAATATAATATAAAATTCTTATAAATCATCAAACGGACTTTTAATTTGTTGAATGCTCTTCGTACTCACATGGGTATAAATTTCAGTAGTTTTGCTGCTACTATGTCCTAATAATTCTTGTATGTATCTTAAATCTGTTCCACTTTCCATTAAATGGGTGGCATAACTATGTCTTAACCAATGTAAAGTTACGGGTTTCGTAATTTTAGCTTTTTGAAGTGCTTGTTTTAAAACGCTTTGAAGGCTTTTTTCGGAATATAATTCCCCCGCGTTTTGTCCCTCAAACAAATACGTTTTTGGCTTGTAGATTTTATAATAATCACGCAACATTTCTAATATTAAAGAACTTAAAGGCACAATTCTATCCTTTTTACCTTTGGCATTCTTTAGTAATACAATATTTCTTTTGGAATCAATATGTACCGGTTTTAATGCCAATAATTCTCCACAACGAAGTCCGCAACTATAAATAAGAGAAAGCATCATTTTGTGTTTAATATTGCTATGGGCGTTCAAAATCAATTTAATCTCTTCTTTGCTCAATACATTTGGTAAAAGTTTGGAGCGTTTGGGACGATGAATTTTATCTATAATTATCTTAGTGTCTCGACTGGTTTGGAAGAACAATTTAATGGCATTGACAATTTGGTTCTGATAGGAAGCCGATAAATTGTTTTTCAGAATGTAATCATTGTTATATTCAATTACATCCTCGTTGGTAATTTCGGCAATGGGTTTTTCTCTAAAGAAAATAAAGAAGGATTTCAACGCTTCGCTATAGGTTTTGATAGTACTAGGACTGTAGCGTTTTGAAAGAAGCCATTGTTTGAATTTTTCTATTTGTAAAATACCCTCTTCCGATGGAGTAGTAGTGGAGTGCAATGGAAGCTTAAGTCGAAGCCTATTTTCTTCAGTATCAGGAATGTGCCAAACCCCTAACGACTGACTCCATCGAGAGCCTTCAATTAATTTTACACGAGCTATTAACTCGGTCTTTTTTTCAAAAATAATGGCTATTCTAACTATTCCATTGTGCTTTATTAATTTTGATTCCCATTTCATGGCTTATATTTTTTATAAAGATAAGGAAAGTTTATTTTTTGATTTGTTAATTTGGTTATTTGTTTAATCGTTGATGTGTTAATTTGGTTATTCTAAAATCAGAAATCTAAAATCATAAATCGAGGTTCGCGCGAAGGGTGGCAGCGGAAATCCTCTGTGGAACGAAGTGGAACAGAGATTGCAGCGAACGACCTGACCCGAATTTTTCGAGGGTCGCGCCCAAATAAAAAACAGTACTAGTTTACTTAGTTTCAATCCATTTTCTAGCATTTACAAATGCTTCGTGCCATGGGGAAACTTCGTCGTTTCTGTTTTTTGGATAATTCGCCCAATTCCACTGGAAAGTAGAACGTTCAATGTGCGGCATCATCACTAAGTGGCGTCCTGTTTTATCGCAAAGCATCGCCGTGTTATAATCGGATCCATTTGGATTTGCTGGATAATCGGCGTAAGCATATTTAGAAACGATTTTGTAATTTTCTTCGGGTAAAGGCAAGTTAAATTTTCCTTCGCCATGAGAAATCCAAACACCCAAAGTGCTTCCTGCTAATGTGGATAACATCACGGAATTGTTGTCTTGAATGGTAACAGAGGTAAATCCGCTTTCGTGCTTTCTAGAAGTGTTGTGCTTCATTTTTCCATGTACTTCATGCTTCGGATTAATAACTTCTAACTCCATAAATAACTGGCATCCGTTACAAATCCCCACTGATAAAGTGTCTTCTCTTTTGAAGAAATTGGCTAAGGCAGTTTTTGCTTTTTCATTGTATAAAAAGGCCCCAGCCCAACCTTTTGCTGATCCTAAAACATCAGAATTTGAAAATCCACCTACCGCACCAATGAACTGAATGTCTTGCAAATTTTCACATCCCGAGATTAAATCGGTCATGTGAATGTCTTTTACATCAAAACCGGCTAAGTACATTGCATTGGCCATTTCACGCTCGGAATTACTTCCTTTTTCTCGAATAATAGCTGCTTTCGGACGGGATTTTGAAGCGTCGATTATTTGTTTTTTTCCATTAAAATGAGTCGGAAAAGTGTAATTTAAAGGTTGGTTTTTATAATTTTCGAAACGCGCTTTTGCCATTCCGTTTTTAGACTGTTTTTGATCCAACAGGTAAGAGGTTGAATACCAAATGTCTCTGTATTTTGGAATATCGAATGAGAATTGACCAAAGTTTAAAGTAGCTTTATTTGATACTTTTCCTATTTTATGAAAAGGAATTTTATTGGAATTTAATTTGCTTTCCAATTCTACATCATTTTTAGCTTGGAAAACAATTCCAATATTTTCAGCGAAAAGAATTTTTATTATATCTTTTTCATCAAAAGTGGACGAATCTATTGTGGCACCTAAATTATTATTGGCAAAACACATTTCTAATAAAGTAGTAATTAGTCCGCCACTTCCAATATCATGTCCAGCAATAATTTGATTTTTTACAATGGCGTCTTGAATTACATTGAATGCATTTTTAAAGAATTTAGAATCTTTAATTGTTGGTGTTTCCGTTCCAACGGTATTCAAAACTTGGGCAAATGAAGTTCCACCCAATTTAAAATCGTCTTGCGACAAATTGATATAATAAATAGAACCTCCATCGATTTGTAATACAGGTTCTACTACTTTTTTTATGTCGGTGCAATTTCCACCTGCCGAAATAATGACGGTTCCTGGTGCAATTACCTCGTCATTTGGATATTTTTGTTTCATCGAAAGGGAATCTTTACCTGTTGGAATATTAATTCCTAATTCGATTGCAAAATCGGAACAGCTCTTTACAGCAGCATACAAACGCGCGTCTTCCCCTTCGTTTTTACAAGCCCACATCCAATTGGCAGACAGTGAAATCCCTTTCATTCCGTCTTTAATTGGAGCCCAAATAATATTGGACAATGCTTCCCCAATTGCGGTTCTTGTTCCAGCAACCGGATC
>CANKLK010000011.1 GCA_947482805.1 Flavobacteriaceae bacterium | reverse complement strand
GCGATATATAAAGCGTTCTCTTCTTCTTTTGAAATTAAAACTTCTTTAAAACGCAACACTTCAACTGCTTTTTGCATAATGTGCATAGCACCGATAGCATGATGAAAACGAGTATGATGCGCACCAGGATATACCAAATATGATAATCCCATTTGAGTGATACGACGTAAACGCTGAAAGTAAGGATGCTGGATTAAATCATAAATCAACGTATTCGGTATGGTGATAAAACCATAAATTGGATCGTTGAATATTTTGAGTTTATTAGTGTTGCTCACAAATTTGTTGATTTTAGTAAAGATATAAATTTATACCAAAGCTTTAAAATAGTCATTCAATAGTTTATCATTCTCTCGAGTTGGAGTGAAAACTTCCAATATCATTGGTTTCTCATTTTGCTCGTAAAGTTGGGATAATCCTCTTTTCAAAGTAGCTTCATTACTGGCAATCGTATAATCTAACTGATGCATTTTGGCTAAATGTTCTGCCGTTAAACAATGAGAAGTTTCAAAAAAAGTATTGAATGTTTCCGTCTCCTGATGTCCAGGTAATATTCTGAAAATACCGCCACCGCCATTATTTATTAAAATGATTTTAAAATTTTTTGGAATGTAATTGTTCCAAAGCGCATTGCTATCATAAAAGAAGCTAACATCACCGGTAATTAAAACCGTAGGCTTTTTGCTTCCAAGTGCTGCTCCAATGGCTGTTGAAGTACTTCCGTCTATTCCGCTTGTACCTCTATTACAGAAGACCTCAATGCTTTTTTCAATATCAAATAATTGAGCATAACGAATAGCCGAACTGTTACTTATTTGCAATTGAATTTCATTTGGCAAACTTGACAATATACTTTCAAATGCTTTTAAATCACAAAACGGAACCTGAGCAAGATACTCGCCATGTTTTATTTTTCGTTGTTTATGAATAGTTTGAAAAGATAATTTATAATCACTTTCAATATCTTTTACAAAAGGCAAAAATTGTTTAAAAAACTGATTCGGTGTAACTTGAAAATGCTTAGTAAGAATACCAAATGTGTCATAAGCACGATGCGCATCAATATGCAAATGATGTCTTGGTTTGTATTTTCGGAGAAATGCTTTAACTCTTTTCGAAACAATCATACCGCCAAACGTTATCAGAATATTTGGTTGCAGTTCCAGAAATTCAGATGGAGAAAAAGGCGAGATTAACGTATCAATGTTATTGATAAAACTTGGATGATGTAAATTAGACGTTGTCTCAGTCATTACAACAATTGATGGAATAGCTGCTAATTGATCTAGCCACTTTTGTTCTATCGAATTCGGAGCACATTCTCCAACCAGAATTAAAATCTTCTTACTGTGATTCCATAATGACGAAAAAGCAATAATATCATCTACATCAATTAGTCTATTAGGAATAACCAAATCCGTTACGTTAAAATCTACCGAAAGTTTATTAGTAGTTTCATATAAAGGTTCCTCAAACGGAACATTAATATGAACAGGTCCTCTTCGAGCTATAGCAACATTTATGGCTTCATTAATAAACAAATCATTTTGTTCGGAAGCGTCTTGAGTTAGATTAGCATTGTATAACGAATGATTTATAAAAACATTTTCCTGACGAATGGTTTGTCCATCGCCTATATCAATTTTATCAAAAGGTCTATCAGCCGAAATAACAATAAAGGGAATCTGACTGTAAAAAGCTTCTGCTAAAGCAGGATAATAATTCAGCAATGCCGAACCGGACGTACAAACCACAGCCACCGGTTTTTTAGTTTGTTGTGCAATACCCAAAGCAAAAAAAGCGGCACAACGTTCATCTGCAATACTATAACAAGTAAATTTTGGATTGTTAGTAAACCCTATTGTGAGCGGTGCATTTCTGGAGCCAGGGGAAATAATAATATCTTGAACTCCTTTTGCATGGCATATTTCAATAACACTCTGTGCTAAAGGTATTTTAGGGTAAATCATTGTTGTTTTTTAATCGTAACAAAGATACAAAGTTGTGAAGCTTTTTCAATACTGTGATTTGTTTTCTTACATTTACCACTACATATTTTTGCTTATGGAAATCAAAATAAGACCTTATGAAACTCAAGATGCTGAAACTATTGTTGCCATTCTCAATTATTATATTGCCAACTCAACGGCCTTGTATGATTATGAATTGCGTACATTGGAACAACAACAAGCCATTTTTGAAGAAAAACTAGCCAAAGGATTTCCAATAATTGTTGCCACCATTGATGACCGCGCGATTGGTTTTGGCTATTATAGTGAGTTTCGTTTTCGGGAAGCCTATAAATTTACTGTAGAGCATTCTCTCTATGTAATGCCAAACGAAAAAGGAAAAGGAATTGGTAAAGCAATACTACAATACTTAATTGATTTAGCTAAAAAGCAAAAATTGCATACCATGATTGCAGTAATTGATTATGAAAACCAAAGCAGTGTTGCTTTTCATGAACAGTTTGGATTTACTACTGTCGGAATAATTAAAGAAAGTGGCTATAAGTTTGAGCGTTGGTTGCATAGTGTGATTATGCAGCTGATGTTGAAATAAACTAAATTATATCAATCCCGTTTTCTTCTAGAATTGCTAATAGATAACTACTTTGGCTTGGGTTATATTTTTCAATGCCACTTTGGTACCATTTCGAAATAACATCTATTTGAAAAGCGGTATAATCGTTATCATTTATACTAATACCTAGCATTCCGGCTAATAAAAAATCTTCTAATACTTTATTGGTGACAATTAGTTTGGGAATACCATGTATAATTTTACCATTCATTCTTTCGTAATCTAAACGTCCTTGATTGAACCCAAAAATATAGGCTTCTGTTTGGTTTTCTTCCACTTCTAAATATGGATTTTGGCCATTAGAAAAACCTTTTAAATAATCTTGTCTGTTTATTGGGCTAAATATATTCTTCATAAGTAGAAGTATTGTGGTGTTAAAATTCTATCCAAACTTATCAAGAATAATTTAGCCATTAAATAAAAATCGTTAAACGGAAAATAAAATCTTCAAATCACAACTCGAGTGACGTTAGTCGATAAAATTAAAGCAAAAAGCCTGATGAAATTCACCAAGCTTTTGTTGTAAAATATATGCTATTTACTATTTTCCATTAATCCAACCCACAATTTCCGAGTCTGTAGGTAATACTCTTGGTGATAAAACTTTTATCAATTCACCTTCTTCGTTGATTAAGTATTTTTGGAAATTCCACTCTACTTGGCTGTCTTGCAAACCATTTTTATCTTTTTGAGTCAGAAATTGATAAACTTCATGAATATCTTTCCCTTTTACAGAAATTTTGCTCATCATTGGGAATGTTACACCATAATTCATTTGACAAAATTTAGCAATTTGTTCATTGCTACCCGGCTCTTGTGAACCAAAGTTATTAGCCGGAAAACCTATAATTACAAAGTTTTTGTCTTTGTATTTACTATAAATAGCTTCCAAATCTTTGTATTGTGGAGTTAATCCACATTCTGAAGCAGTATTAACAATTAGTAACTTCTTTCCTTTAAGTGTGGAAAAGTCAAATTCTTTCCCATATAAATCGGTTACTTTAAATTGATAAATGGTTTGTGATTGAACAGGTTTTTGAGTTTCCATAGCTTTGTTATTGTTTTGTGCCTGATTTTGGCAACTAGATAAGATTAAGATTGCAATAAGTAGTGATATCTTTTTCATAAAATATTTTTGCTAAAATTAAACATAATTTAAGGTGTGACTGTTATACATTTCATAAAGTTTTTTAATATTAAAAAGACTTTCTCTGTCCTTTTCTCTACTTTCTTTTATAATACTTTCTATATTTCGGATAAGCCAAAACTCCTATTGCAGTCATTCCTCCCAAAGTCATCCATATCCAACTTAATGATTTTGCTTCGCCACTTGCATACGAATGCAACCCAACCAAATGGAAATTTACGCCATAGTACGTAAATAAAATAGAAACAAAAGCATACATCGCCATTAAGTTAAAAATCCATTTATTTCGCAAACAAGGGACAAAACGAGCATGAATGACAAAAGCATAAACCATAATACTAATCAAAGCCCAAGTCTCTTTTGGATCCCAACCCCAATACCTACCCCAACTTTCATTCGCCCATTGGCCGCCGAGAAAGTTCCCAATTGTAAGCATTACTAATCCGACAGTCAGCGCCATTTCGTTAATAATGGTTATTTCTTTAATGTTCAATTCCATTTTGGATTTGTTTCTTTCGGTAGTGAAAAGCATCAATAACAAGGATACAAGGCCTAATATCATTCCTAAAGCAAACGGACCGTAACTCGCTACAATAACCGCTACGTGTATCATTAACCAATAGGAATTCAGCACTGGTTGCAGATTCGCAATTTCAGGATCAATCCAATTGGCATAGGCAGCTGTTAATATCATTGCTGATACAAAAGCACAAGAAGCAACAGTTAATTTAGAAGTGCTCTTATAGTATATTCCAAAAAATAAAGAACCTATGAATTTAAATGAAAATGCAGGTTTGAGTTTCCATGCAAATGCTAATCCGAAGAACATGGTTGACCAAGCTACATAAACAATGGCTTCATAAGCATTACTCCATGGTGCATGACCTGATATATACCAGCGAAATAGTAATGCTATAGTATGCAAAGTAAATAGCAAACCTATTATTATGTGCAAACCATTGACTACAAGGGTAACTCCTTTTCTTTCTTTAAAAATACCAATAATGATAAACAAAAACATTAACGCGGCTGCCGTCAAATACCAATAAGGTAATTTTTGCAATACATCGTATTTGTTATACAATATCTCATAATCTATTTTTTTATCCGATGGACGAACAGCATTTCCAAATTTCTTTTGATACGATTCGATACCATTCAACATAGTATTAGCCATGGTATAGTCTTTGGTTTTAGTGCCTATCATTAAAGACTCTAAGTAATAAGGTAACGCTGTTTTTATAGTGTCTAAAGCGGTTCCTGTTGGAGCACTTAACTCAAGATTTGAAAGCCATTTATTGTTCTTGTCATTCGGAATAGGATAAATCTTTAATATACTACCAAACAACGCGCTGTTCATCAAATTCACTTTCTTGTCTGTTTCAACAAAATCTTTCTCAAACTGATTAGGATTGGCTGTTTTATAGGCTGCTTCTAAGTAAGGCGCTAGTTTGTAATTGCCTTTTTCATCAAAGAATTTTTTAAATGGAATTAGTTTTTCATTGCTGTCTGCGCCCACAAGTTTACGGATACTATCATTACCTCCTTTAATATAAATTAGAGGAACCTCAATCCATGCAAAAGGAAATTGCTTTATCGAAATAAAAACTTGGTCTGGATTCATTCCGTTGAAATCGTTTTTATGACTCACTTTTCGCAATAATTCAGATGAAAAAGTATTGATGGGCTTCATTCTTCCACCTTCATCTTGAACAACCAATCGACCAAACTGTGCGGCTTGTTTTTCGGGAACCTTATAATACAAAATAGAATCAAGGTAATTTATTTTACCTTCGTTATGCGGATCTTGTTGTGCAAATCCATGAAAAGAGAATAGTAAAACAAACAATGTCAATAGTTTTTCTTTCTTTCTTTTGACAACATCTAGTTTTCGTTTTAAATCAGCAAATCGTGTATTTTTAGTAAATAAAATTGCCATCATACAAAAGAACAAAATAAAATACCCGATGTAGGTAATCGTTGTCCCCAAAAAATCATGATTCACAGAAAGCACTGTACCTTTTTCATCAGGATCAAAAGATGCCTGAAAGAAACGATATCCTTTATGATCCAAAATGTGATTCATATATATTCGAGCATCAAAATTTTTGGGAGAATCCTGAACCGTAACTTTGCTTTCAAACGAAGAGAAACTTTTCTCGGTTCCTGGATATTTCTCTGCAATAAAATCATTTAGTTTTATACTAAAAGGTAAGTTATATACTTTGCTTCCATAACTTAAAGTAAACTCCAAATTCCCTAGTTTAATAACCTTTGGCTCACCTTGTTTCCCTTTTGAACCAACCAACGTTACTTCTTGTGCTAGGCCATCCGTTTTAATTAGTAACGTAATGGCATCATCGCCATTTTTGGCTTTGAAATCACCACTTGCTTTATAAGTTTTAATCCCTTTTTTAGGCTGATCCGGAATTACAAATTGAGCACCTCCAACGTTATATAAAGAACGATACATCAAAGGCTGAAGAGAATCTTTGGTAACTACTCCTTGTAATTTATCCGCCATTCGCATGAATTGCCCATCGAACGGAGAAGAAATGATATTGGTTTGGGTATCAATATTAATGGCACCTTTTGTTGGTTTATTGACTGCAAATAAGATGTTGTGAATATCTTGAATTTCACCAGCTTTCAACATATGTTCGTGACGTGTTCCTCCACTCGATTCTACTAACTTCAAATAGACTTCACCGGTAGCTGATTCTTTGATGGTTTCTTTGGCATCGAGGACAAAGTTTTTGTATTCGATTTCAAAGGGAGTTTTATCAAACTTCTCATCAATAGAAAAATGATTGTTGATAACCGGAGAAAGAAGTAATGGTTTTTCAAAAATCCTTCGCATCATTTTTCCTTCGTAAATGCCATCTACAAAAACCGTTAAATAATTTTTATCTGAAAAAAACTGATTGGAGGCTGCACCTTCTCGAATTGGCATCATTCCTTCGTAACTAATATATCGCGTAATAAATGCTCCTGAAATGATGAAAATCCATGAAAGATGTAACAACAGTGTGGCCCATTTCTCTTTTTTATACAATTGGTAACGCTTTATGTTTCCAATGAAGTTAATCACAAAAAACAGCATAATCCCTTCAAACCACCAAGAATTATAGACCAAAATTCTTGCTGTATCGGTGTTGTATTTACTTTCTATGAATGTTCCGACAGCCATCGCGACAGCAAATCCAAGAAACAAAATAGCCATTAAACGTGAAGAGAATAAAATCGAATATATTTTCTTTTCCATAAGTTGGAATAAATTTTAAAATTCCGAAATTTCGGGAGCACAAAAATAATGTAAATAAATAGATATCTACTTCATTTATTTGTGGTTTTAATTCTTTTTTAAGAGTTGTTTTGGGTTAATAGTTTTTTGTTTATGGTTTGTAGTTTATAGATAATGTAAATAAAAAAGATTTGTGATAGGAAACTATAACCAAGCTAAGCAGCTATTTAAAAACCATAAACAATAAACCTCAAACAATCAATATTTTTCAATAATTTAGCAACATGATTCGAGTTTCAATTATCGGTTCCGGAAATGTTGCCCAACATCTTATTGTAGCTTTCAGTAAAACTACTGATATTGAATTAGTTCAAGTATTTACAAGAAAGGATGCAGCTGTTGCTCACTTGATAAATCCTGATAAAATATACACTAATTTTAACGATATTATAGCAGCTGATTTATTCATAATTGCCGTAACTGACGATGCCATTACTGAAGTTTCTGCAGCAATTCCGTTTAGTAATGAATTGGTGGTTCATACATCGGGAAGTGTTTCTATATCTGCCATTGATAACAAAAACCGTCAGGGTGTATTTTATCCGTTGCAAACACTATCCAAATCAAAGAAAGTCGATTTTAAAACCATTCCTATTTGCATCGAAACAAAAAATAGAAAAGACTTTCAAATTCTTGAAAAGGTTGCTAAATCTATTTCTAATACAGTATATAAAATTAATTCAGAGCAACGAAAAGCTTTACACATAGCAGCAGTTTTTGTATCTAATTTTGTCAATCATTTGTATCAGATTGGCAACGATATTTGCATTGAAAACGATTTGCCTTTCGATATTTTAAAACCATTAATTCAGGAAACGGCCAATAAAATTTTAACGCTTTCACCAAATCAAGCGCAAACCGGACCGGCAAAAAGAAAAGATACACAAACCATAAATACACATCTGAGTTTTTTATCAGATGAAAACCAAAAAGAAATTTATAAAATGCTAACAAAATCTATTATCGATAATGGAAAAAAGTTATAAAGAATTACTAAACAACATCACTACTTTCATTTTTGATGTAGACGGGGTTTTAACGGATAGTTCAGTTCATGTTACGGAAACAGGGGAAATGTTGAGAATCATGAACATTCGTGATGGTTTTGCTATGAAAGCAGCAATCGAAAGTGGTTATGCTATTTGCATCATTTCAGGAGGAAACAATGAAGGTGTTCGCATCCGATTGAAAAATTTGGGTATTACAGATATCCATTTGGCTTCACCTGATAAAGTGGCAACTTTTAAAGAATATACCAAATTGTATAACATCAATCCTGAAAATGTTTTATATATGGGCGATGATATTCCCGATTATCATGTGATGAAGTTGGTTGGTTTGCCTACTTGTCCGCAAGATGCTAGCCCAGAAATTAAAGCTATTTGCAAATATATTTCACATAAAAATGGAGGAAAAGGCGCCGTGCGGGAAATTATAGAACAAGTTATGAAAGTGCAAGGAAAATGGCATATGTACTATAATGGAAAGCATGATTAGTCGGAGTAAACAGTCTCAGTACGCAGAAAAAACTGTGACTGAGACTGAGACTGAAAACTAATTTTAACACTAAAATCTTAATACTGAATACTTTTTACATGAAATACCTAAAACTAATACGTTACCAAAACCTTCTCCTGCTTGCTTTTATGCAGCTTCTTTTTCGATATGGCTTTTTAAAATTCCAAAACATATTTTTATCATTAAATGATTGGCAATACGGCTTGTTGGTTTTAGCAACCGTTTTAATTGCTGCGGCTGGATATGTTATCAATGATATTTTAGATCAGGAAACCGATTATGACAATGATAAAGGAAATGTAATTGTTGGTAAACTAATTTCTGAAAAGGTTGCTTATAATTTTTATTTTGTACTCAATATAACTGGTGTTGGCATTGGGTATTATTTAGCCAGCGTGATTCACAAACCAAGTTTTGCCGGAGCTTTTATAATCATTTCGGCTACCTTATACATGTATGCTACAAGTTTAAAACAAATGCTATTGATAGGCAATATTGTTGTTGCCTTGATCCTATCGTTTAGTGTTATTATCATTGGTCTTTTTGATTTATTACCTGCTACTTATGAAGGCAATCAAACAGAAATGGGTGTTATGTTTTCGATATTAATTGACTATGCCATTTTTGCTTTTATCATTAATTTAATTCGCGAAATAGTGAAAGACATGGAAGACGTTGAAGGTGATTACAATAACGGAATGAGCACATTACCAATTGCCATCGGACTTGGAAAAACTTCAAAAATAGTCGGAGTATTGGGAATTATTGCCACACTAATCTTGCTTTGGTATATCAATAGTAATTTGATGGCGTCTAAACTCTATTATGCTGTTATATATGGGTTGCTTTTTGTGGTGGCGCCAATGATTTTCTTTGTGGTTAAAGTTTGGAATGCTAAAACTAAAGAGGAATTTCGTTTGCTTAGTACTGTTTTGAAATGGATAATATTTTTTGGGATACTCTCCATTTTAGTTGTCAATTTAAACATTATGCAAAATGTTAAGGGATAAACTCAAAGGGTATAAAATAATCTTGGCATCGGGTTCGCCCCGAAGACAACAATTTTTCAAAGATTTAGATATTGATTTCGAGATCCGATTAAAAGACATAGAAGAAATTTATCCGGATGAGTTGCAAGGTATAGAAATTACTAACTATCTAGCCCAACTTAAATCCAATGCTTTTGAAGGAGAAATAGCTGTTAATGAGATTTTGATAACGAGTGATACTATTGTTTGGCTGAATAACAAGGCTTTGGGAAAACCCAAAGATTATGATGATGCTTTTGCTATTTTGAAATCATTATCAAATGAAACACATGAAGTAATTACATCGGTTTGTTTTAAAACCATTAAAAAAACGGAAACTATCTTTGATGTAACTAAAGTAACTTTTAATCAACTTTCGGACGAAGCTATTCATTATTATCTTGAGAACTATAAACCCTTTGACAAGGCCGGAGCATATGGAATTCAGGAATGGATTGGTTTAGTTGGTATTGCCAAAATTGATGGGTCATACACCAATGTTGTAGGATTACCAACAGAAAAAGTATACCAATATTTAAGTCATTTCAATGCAATGAATAAAGATTAATCAACTTTAAAACAAAATATTATGTCTGAAACAGTGAAATATCCTTTTTTTATAAGACTTGCAGCCATACTTCTATGTCTGATTGGGCTATTTGTTATTTTGTACTATGGAGGAGATATTATTTTTCCATTGCTGCTTTCAATGCTGTTTGCCATTATTTTGCGTCCAATAGTTACTTTATTAATAAAAAGACTGCGTTTCCCTTATTTTATTGCTGTAGTTTTTGCTATTGTTTTTTTTGTAGTCATTTTTCTTGGAGTCTTTTATTTTATTTCGCTTCAGATTACTGATATGGTTAATGATTGGGAGAAAATTAAAAATAATTTTTACTATCATATTGAACATTTTCAACAATTGATTAGAGATAACTTCCATTTAAGCGATATCGAACAAAAAGAAATAATTGGCAATGCTGCAAAAAATAGCCTTAAATCTGGTAATGAAATTGTTGGCATTACAATAAATTCTTTCAGCGACATATTATTAAATCTTACATTAATTCCGATTTATACATTTCTATTTTTGTTATATCAAAATCATTTTATTACATTTTTTACCAAATTATACAAACCTCAAAACCATAAAAAACTGCGAGAAATTTTATTTGAAATCAAAAATGCTGTTCAAAGTTATGTGGTTGGATTAATTTTTGAAATGGTTGCCGTTTCATTTCTAACTTCAATTGGTTTATATTTAATAGGTGTTGAATATTTCATTTTATTGGGAATAATAACCGGAATTTTAAACCTTATACCTTATATTGGGATACTATTTGCCGGAGTACTTAGTATTGTTGTTTCGCTTTCTGGCTCTACAGAATTATCTATAGCTTTAGGTGTAATAGTTGTTAACCTGATTGTACAATTTATAGACAACAATATTTTAATTCCAATGTTTGTTAATTCAAAAGTTCAAATTAATGCATTTGCGTCCATCATAGGTATTATTATAGGCAACGTATTAGGAGGTATTACAGGAATGTTTCTGGCAATTCCTATCATTGCCATTATTAAAGTAATTTTCGACCGAATAGATTATCTCGAACCTTGGGGTTATTTGCTGGGTGATGATTTGCCAAAAACTTATGAATGGCACAATATCAAATTGCCACATTACAATTACCAAAGCACATCAACAACAATAGATTTCGATACTGATTTTACGCCATCTATTCAAACAGAAGATAGTGCTGAAAATGAGGAAAATTGCACGAATGATACTGCTGATAAATAGTTTTTATAAATTATAATTAAATAAAAAAATCATGACATTCTTTTCTAGTTTCACCAAAGAGGTTATTGCTACCGCAGTTATTATTGCAGTTGTTTTATTCTTAAGAATAGTAACTGCAAAATTTATTCGTCGTTACGCTAAATTATCCTCCATAATGGAACATAGAACTAATTTGGTAATTAAATATATTCAATTATTAATTACTATTCTGGCAATTATTGGTCTTATTGTTATTTGGGGAGTTCAAAAAAAAGATATCTTTTTAACTTTATCCTCAGTGACTACAGTTGTTGGAGTAGCCATGTTTGCTCAATGGTCAATCTTGAGTAATATAACATCAGGTATTATCCTGTTTTTCTTTTTTCCTTTTAGAATTGGAGATATTATTCAAGTGCATGATAAAGACTTCCCTATTAAGGCTGAAATTGAAGATATTAAAGCGTTTCATATTTATTTAAAAACTGATGAAGGAGAACGCATAACTTATCCTAATAATTTACTACTACAAAAAGGAATTTCTATAATCAAAACTAAATTTGACGACAAAGAATTTACTGATTAGCCTCTGTTAAATAAGTTAATACTTTGATAAACTTACCTTTCATTATTGTCATTTTGATAGTTATTTATTACCTTGTATGTAATCTAAACAATCAAATAGATAAATAATTATGATAGGAATGAAATTATTAAGGTAACAACACTATTAGTTAATACTGTAAGTACTAAGTTTTTTTTGAATAAAAAAAAATCTAAAAGCTAATCATCAATATAATAATAATATTTTTCTTATTATTTAGTAATATAAGTGTATTTAATCGATTTTTTTTACTCTTTAGCTGTTTTTTATGAAATTAATTCTATACATTTGCATTGTTAATTTTTTATGTTTTGTAAAATGATAATATCGTTTTTGTGCCCCAAAACTTAAAAGCAAAATGTCAAAATCATGAAAATTTTAAAAAATCTAATTCCTCTATTGATGCTTTTCACTTGCTATTTGTCGAGTGCTCAATCATCTAATGGTGATGTCTCTTCATTACCAATTGATTCTAAAACGAACTCTAATGTTCGATATTATTATTATCCTAATCTAGAAGCCTACTTTGATACTATTGAATTAGTTTATCATTATAAAGTAAACGGACAATGGCAAAAAGCCGAAAATTTACCAACCAATTATGGTGGTTATTCTTTATTCAACAAAGTTAGAGTTAACATAACCGATTATGATGGAGACGAACCATATCAACTCATTAAAATTCATAAAAAAATGTACCCATACAATTCTAAAGGCAGATTTTCTAATACAACTACATCAACTAAATAAAAAAATTCACTCATCTATTTTATAAAACCTCTTAATACAACTTAAGAGGTTTTTTGTATTAATCCTATGCTGAATAACTATAAAACCATAAAATTATCTCTGAACATTAAACACTAAAATTAGTATATTTGAGCATTGGCAAACCATTTATAATGAAACACTATATACTATTCTCGATTTTATTAATAGGCATAAAAGGAATTGCACAACAACCTAATAAACCAAATGCCGTAGAACTTTATAATCAAATCCAAAAACTAAACTTCCTCGGTTCAGTATTATATATTGCTGCACATCCCGATGACGAAAACACACGCTTAATTTCCTATTTATCAAATGATGTAAAAGCACAAACTGGTTATTTATCATTAACACGTGGTGATGGCGGACAAAACTTAATTGGCACAGAATTACGTGAACTCCTTGGAGTAATAAGAACACAAGAACTAATAGAGGCGCGTAAGATTGATGGTGGAGAACAATTCTTTTCTCGAGCAAATGATTTTGGTTTTTCTAAAAACCCAGACGAAACATTACAAGTTTGGGATAAAGACAAGATAGTAAGTGATGTTATATGGGTGATTCGTAAATTTCAACCCGATATTATTATCAATCGTTTTGATCACCGCACTCCGGGTACAACTCATGGTCATCATACATCATCTGCTATGTTGAGCTATGAAGCTTTTGACAAAGTAAACGATGCTGGAATTTTTCCAAATCAGTTGCAGTACACGAACACTTGGCAACCCAAACGCTTGTTTTTTAACACTTCATGGTGGTTTTATGGTAGCAAAGAAAAATTTGATGCTACCGATAAAAGTAATTTATGCAAACTGCAAATTGGAACCTATTATCAATCATTAGGCAAATCTAATCAGGAAATTGCAGCTCTTAGTAGAAGTCGCCATCAATCACAAGGTTTTGGTTCTACAGGAACTCGAGGCGAGGATGAAGAATATTTAGAATTTCTAAAAGGTGATACACCAAAAGACAAAACCAATATTTTTGATGGCATCGACACCACTTGGAATAGAGTAAAAGGCGGAAAAGCAATTGGCGATATACTAAAAAATGTTGAAAACAATTTTGATTTTAAAAATCCTTCTGCTTCAGTTCCAGAGTTAGTTAAAGCTTACGATTTAATTCAAAATATAGAAGACAAACATTGGAAATATATAAAGTCAGATGAGATTAAAAAAATTATTAGTGGCTGTACAGGTCTCTATTTTGAAGCAGTTTCTGATGTTCAAGAAATTACACCAAACAGCATGCTTAAGGTAAAAGTAGAAATTATAAATAGGAGTTCAATTAAAATGAAAATAAATGGAATGGGTGCTATTCCTTTATTAGAATCAAATACTGAAGCCATTGCAGATTTAAAAGAGAATATTCCTTACACTAAAAATATTGAACTCCAAATATCAAAGGAGGTAAATTATACCAATCCATATTGGCTAAACGAACAAGGAAGTATTGGAATGTATACTGTAAATAATCAAGAAAATATTGGTTTGCCAGATGTTATAAGACAAATAAAAGTTGGAGTCAGGTTAAATATAAATGGTGTAGAGATTCCATTTGAAAGAAATGTAGTTTACAAATACAACGACGATGTAAAAGGAGAAGTATATCAACCATTAGATATTGTACCTGCAGTAACTTCCTCTTTTGCTGAGAAAGTTTATATTTTCAACAACGATAGAGATAAGTCAATTACAGTAAAATTGAAATCGGGCAAAGATGCCATTAACGGTAATATAAAATTAGAATTGCCTGAAAAATGGCAAGTTTCACCAACAGAAATCCCATTTACGATTGATAAAAAAGGTCAGGAAGTAGAAGCTGTTTTTATCGTTTCTCCATCCAATGCAGCCTCAGAAATAACAATAAAAAGTGTTGTTACAGTGGACGGAATCGCTTATGATTTAAATAAAATCGATATCAACTATCCGCACATTTATAAACAAATGGTGCTAAAACCTGCTGAAGCCAAAGCAATCCGTTTGAAAATTAAAACCAAAAATGAAAAGATTGCCTATATCATGGGTGCCGGAGATGAAGTTCCAAAAAACTTAATACAAATGGGCTATGAGGTTGATATACTAAAACCGGATGAAATTACTACTGAAAAACTTGAAAACTATGATGTTGTTATGACCGGAATTCGTGCCTATAACGTAGTAAACTCATTAGCTTTTAAACAAAATCTTCTGTTGGATTTCGTAAAAAACGGCAAAACCATGATTGTGCAATACAATACCACAGACGATTTGGTTACCAAAGACATGTCACCATTTCCGTTAAAAATTTCGCGTGACAGGGTTACTGAAGAAAATGCTGAAGTCCGTTTTTTAAATCCGAAGCATCCTGTATTGAATTATCCTAACAATATCAGTATTGAAGATTTCAAAGATTGGAGACAAGAGCAGGGACTATATTATCCAAACGAATGGGATGATGCCTTCACTCCTATTCTTTCATCCAACGACAAAGGAGAAAAACCAAAAAACGGAGCGCTGTTAATTGCTAAATATGGCAAAGGTAATTATATATATACAGGCTTAAGCTTCTTCAGAGAATTACCAGAAGGTGTCTCGGGCGCTTTCAGATTATTGGCAAACATTATCGCAATAGGTAAATAATATGGAAAACAAAAAAACAACAGCTTGGAAAAACAGCTACACTTGGGTTTTAGTAATTAATGCTATTTATATTATTATCTTCTTTATATTAATGCAACTTTTCTTTTAAGCCATGCAACAACTCGACTGGATTGTCTTATCGGTAACACTTTTATTTATTGTTTTCTATGGTGTTTATAAAACCAAAGGGAGCAAAAATGTGGAAGACTATATTTTGGGCAACAAGGAAACGCCCTGGTGGACAGTTGGTCTTTCTGTTATGGCAACCCAAGCCAGCGCGATAACCTTTCTTTCAACTCCGGGTCAAGCCTATCATGACGGAATGGGATTTGTGCAATTCTATTTTGGTTTACCCATAGCAATGGTGGTCATCTCAATGACTTTTATTCCGATTTATCACAAACTAAAAGTATTTACCGCTTATGAATATCTCGAGCAACGATTTGATTTAAAAACACGTTCGTTCACTGCCATTTTATTTCTTATTCAAAGAGGTTTGGGTACCGGTTTGACTATTTATGCACCATCCATTATTCTGTCTTCTATTTTGGGATGGAATTTAACCATGCTCAATATTATCATTGGAATTTTGGTTATCATTTACACGTTTGCCGGTGGAACCAAAGCCGTGAATGTTACCCAAAAACAACAGATGTTTATTATCATGTTAGGCATGTTTATTACCTTCTTCTTGATATTGCATTTGTTGCCCAATGACATGACATTCTCCAATGCAATGCATATTGCTGGTGCTAACGACAAAATGAACATACTAGACTTCTCTTTCGATCCTGAAAACAGATATACTTTTTGGAGCGGAATAACAGGTGGATTTTTCTTGATGCTTTCCTATTTTGGTACCGATCAATCTCAAGTAGGACGCTATTTATCCGGAAAATCAGATAGAGAAAGTCAAATGGGGTTAATCATGAATGGCTTCCTTAAAGTGCCAATGCAATTCTTTATTTTATTGACCGGAGTAATGGTATTTGTTTTTTTTCAATTCAATCCGGTACCACTTAATTTCAATCCAGTAAACAAAATAGCTATTGAAAAATCAAAATATGCAGGCGAATATCATTCGCTTGAAAAACAATTGGCGCAATTATCAGAAGAAAAGAAAGAGTTCAACCTACTATATATCGACCATTTAAATCAGAACTACGACAATCCGATTTTGAGAAAAAAACTAATCTCACTTTCAGGAAAAGAAAAAGATTTGCATGACGAAGCCAAAGTAATCATTAGTAAAGTAGATGAGAAAGCGGAAACTAATGATAAAGATTATGTTTTTATTTATTTCATTTTGCACTATTTACCTTCAGGCTTAATCGGACTTTTATTGGCAGTTATTTTCTCTGCTGCAATGTCTTCTTCTGCTTCCGGGCTAACAGCATTGGCTTCCACCACTGCTATAGATATCTATAAGCGAAATATCAAAAAAGAAAAATCGGAAAAACATTTTGTGAATGCTACTAAATATTTTACGTTGCTTTGGGGAGTAATTGCTATTGCCTTTGCCTGCGTAGGCACATTGTTTGAAAACCTAATTCAGTTGGTCAATATTGTAGGTTCCATTTTCTACGGAACTGTTTTAGGCGTATTTTTAGTGGGTTTTTATATCAAGTTTGTAAAAGCAAATGCTATTTTCTATAGCGCGGTTATTAGTCAAATAACCATATTTTTCATTTACTATTATACAATTCATATCTATCCTACAGGTCAGGAAAAGTTAGGCTATTTATGGTTGAATTTTATTGGTGCTTCTCTAACGGTCATTTTATCTATACTTTCTCAATTTGTCATAAAGGGAAACAAAAAGTTATTTCACAATAATACAGATCAATTTTAATCAAAAAAAATATCCAAATCATAAGGTATATAATTTGGATATTCGTAATTCGCAATTCGTAATTCGCAATTCTTAATTTATTTTTTACTCCATTCTTTTATACTATCGTTATTCATTTTCACATAGTCATTGTTTTTAGCTTTTTCTGCACCAGCTTTAGATAATTTTGCGGTAGCAATAGCTCCAACTTTATCGCCGAGTTTGGCCTGAATTAGCGACTTTTGACGTAATTGCCAAAAAGGTACATCATCACCGGGTTTTACCATGGAAATTGCTTTGTTAACATATTCCAATGCCTTATTCAAATCTCCGTTAGATTGAAAAAAATAAACTCCAGATGAGTAATAATCACCTGCTGTTGGTCCAGCTAACGTCTTCTCTATACTTGCCATAGCAGTTTTTTTGGTTGGAACTTCAAACTTCACTGAGACCATAGTTTTTTCCCAAGCAATATCTATAGTTGCACTATCGTTAGTTAAGTTACCAACCGAAATTGTAAACGATTCTACTGCATTATTTAAAGCAATTGGATCAACGTTAACCAAAACAGCTACTTTATTAGCGTCCCAAACTTCAGGTGTTCCCCAATTATCAGTATCTGTATAAATAACTACTTCCCACATATCTGCTTTAGGAGTTGTAAACAAAGCATATTTTCCTTTTTTAACAGTAGTACCATTGATAATAACATCTTCACTAAAAGAAACCGTAGAATTAGCATTAGCACCTGTTCTCCATAGCTCACCAAAAGGAACTAAATCACCAAAAATAATTCTCCCTTTAGCACTTGGACGATTATAATCTATAGTAACCTCAGTAAGACCAACAACTTGTGTTAATGAAGAATGTGGACTTGGTTGGGGAGTTTTTACTTGAGCATTAAGGACATAACTAGCAATTATAGTTGCAAAAACGAAAATAATTCTTTTCATGTGTTGATTGTTTTAGAAGTTTTCCAAATTTATAAATAGTATGAATTCACTCGTGTTAATAATAACTTAATTTAATTTGTTTAATTTTTTTTGCAAATATATAAACAAAACATAGTACTTTTACATAAAAATAATAATGAAGATTTACACTTTACATACAAAACAAAATCTACCTATCAACATAGAAACAGCATGGGAATTCCTTTCTAGTCCGAAGAACTTGAAAATCATTACTCCTGATTATATGGGATTTAAAACCCTTTCGGGAGATGAAAAAGAGATGTTTGCCGGACAAATAATACAGTACACAGTTACACCGGTTTTGGGAATTCCAATGAAATGGGTAACAGAAATAACACATGTCGTAGATAAAAAATATTTTGTTGATGAACAGCGTTTCGGACCTTATGCACTTTGGCATCACAAACATTTTCTTAAAGAAATTCCGGGCGGTGTTGAAATGGAAGACATAGTTGATTATAAAGTACCTATGGGGATTTTGGGTCAAATGGTACACCCTTTTTTGGTAAAACCAAAACTTAAAGAAATATTTGACTATCGCAGAGCAAAACTAATTGAACTTTTTGGAGAATTTAAAGAACAGTAAAATGAAAAATATCTTAATAATAGGAGGATCTTATGGTATCGGACTGGAATTAGCAATAGAATTGCAAACGGGAAACAATGTTTTTATAGCTTCTCGAACAAATGAAAATTTATCCGGTTTAGACATTACTCATATCCCTTTTGATGCAACTACAGATACAATAGACACTTCAATACTGCCGGCAGTTATTGATGGATTAGTATATTGCCCGGGAAGTATTAATTTACGTCCATTTCGTGGTTTAAAATTAGAAACATTTGAAAGTGATATGCATATTAATTTCTTTTCAATGGTAAAAGTTATTCAGAGCCTTTTACCACAACTCACTACTTCTGAACAAGCAAGTATTGTTTTATTTAGTTCGGTTGCTGTTAAAATGGGAATGCCGTTTCACACTAGTGTTTCTGCTTCAAAAGGAGCTATTGAAGGATTTGCCAAAGCTTTGGCTGCAGAATATGCACCAAAAATTAGAGTAAACGTAATCGCGCCATCTTTAACCGACACACCATTGGCTGAGAAATTTTTAAGTAATGAGGAGAAAAGAGAAAAATCAGCGCAACGTCATCCTTTAAAAAGAGTAGGAACTACAGGAGATATCGCACAAATGTCCAGTTTTTTATTAAACGAAAAGAGCTCTTGGATTTCAGGTCAAATTTTTCATGTTGATGGAGGTATGTCTTCATTATTGGTAAATTCATAAAGGAAATGAATATATTTTGGTTTCGACGCGATTTGCGTTTAGAAGATAATGTAGGGCTTTTTCACGCTTTAAATAGTAATGAAGATGTCTTGCCTATATTTATTTTCGATGAAACTATTCTTTCCCAATTACCCAAAGACGATGCGCGTGTAGCATTTATCCATCAACGGTTAGAAAAAATACAGACCCAACTCCAAGCTATCGGAAAATCGTTGGCAGTATTTCACGGAACTCCGTTTGAAGTCTTTACCAAACTGATTGACGAAAACAAAGTTAAAACGGTTTATACCAATCACGATTACGAACCGTACGCCCGTAAACGCGATTTAGAATTAAACTTGTTATTCAAGGAAAAGAATATCGAATTCAAAACCAGTAAAGACCAAGTTATTTTTGAAAAAAGCGACGTTGTTAAAGATGACGGAACGCCTTATGTAGTCTATACACCTTACTCAAATAAATGGAAAGATAACTTTAGGAAAACTAAATTAATCCATTATAAATCAGAAGACTTACTAAATAAAATTACACTTCACTCCTATTCGTTTTTAACTTTAAGTGATATTGGTTTTGAAAGCTCAAAAATCAAGGTTACACCTTACGATATTTCTAATGCTTTAATCGACAATTACGAAGCGACTCGTAATTTTCCGGCGATGAATAAAACCTCTTATCTCGGAATTTATCTCAGATTTGGTGCTGTTTCCATTCGGAAGATGGTTGCTAAAGCAATTGAAAGTAAAAATGAGACCTTTTTAAAAGAATTGATTTGGCGTGAGTTTTTTATGCAAATCCTTTGGCATTTCCCACACACAATAAATTCATGTTTTCGTCCGAAATATGATGAAATCAAATGGGAAAATAATGAAGTATTATTCCAAAAATGGTGCGAAGGTAAAACAGGCTATCCTTTTGTTGATGCTGGAATGCGTGAACTTAATGCTACGGGGCATATGCATAATCGGGTGCGAATGATAGTGGCCAGTTTCCTATGTAAACATTTATTAATTGACTGGCGTTGGGGAGAAACGTATTTTGCTACCAAACTTTTAGATTACGAACAATCGAGCAATGTGGGCAATTGGCAATGGGCAGCCGGAAGTGGCGTTGATGCGGCACCTTATTTTAGAATTTTCAATCCAACGGAACAAATTAAGAAGTTTGATAAAGACTTAGCCTACATCAAAAAATGGATACCAGAGATGAATTCTTCGGAATATCCAACTCCAATTGTAGATCATAAAGAAGCAAGGGAAAAATGCTTGAGAGTTTACAAAGCAGCTGTGGGCTAATTTAGATTTTTTATTTTTGTATAACTCAACTCCTTAAAATCTGTTATGACAACATCTGCAAGTGAATAGTCTTGTAATTTAGAATGAAAACTGTCATAACCTATACAATATATTCCGGCGGCTTTAGCCGCCATTATTCCGTTTGTGCTGTCTTCTATCACAATACAGTTTTCAACAGGTGTATTGGCTAATTCAGCAGCTCTGAGAAAAATAGCAGGATGCGGTTTAGACTTTGGAAAATCCTCACCCGAAACTATGTGCGTAAAGTATTTATGCAATGCAAAACGATTGAAAACCCTATTAATAGTTACCTTTGCAGAAGAAGAAGCTAAGACCAACTGCATTCCATTATCATACAAATCTTTAATTAAATCCTCAACACCATCCAACAAATATAAATCTTCTTTGTTGTCAAAGGCATCATTAAACAAGTTACGTTTTGTTTCAACTAAGGTTGCAACGTCTTGATCCAGATTAAATTGAATCTTTAATCGTTCAAAAATATTCTTAGTCGAATTACCTGTAAACGAAGCATACATTTCAGCATTAACTTCAATATTGAGTTGTTCAAAATGTTGGTTATAGGCATGGTGATGAACAGGTTCTGTTTCAACAATAACACCATCCATGTCGAAGATTACGGTTTTAATCATTTGGTTAAATTAGGAATTAGAAATTATAAATTACGAATTGTCTGAAAACTGAGACTGAGACTGCAAACTATTATCTTTCTTCAACAAATACCTTATCACCGTCTCTGCAGCATACAAACCAAAAAGGCAAGGCATATAACTGTTGGTGCCGTAAAAAGATCTTTTGTAATTAGTGCCATCGGTCATTTTTAAACTGCTGGCATCCTGTATTTCTGAAGAATACACTACTTTCAATTTGTCAATATGGATTTTTTTCAATCGCTTTCTTATGGTCTTCGCCAAATGACAATGCGCTGTATTTTTTATATTGGCAACCTTTACTTTCGAAGCATCCATCTTTCCTCCCGCTCCCATGCTCGAAATTACTTTAACACGTTTTCTTTTGCAAGCAGCAATCAGGTTTAGTTTTGGGGTAACACTATCGATACAATCTAACACATAATCAAAATCGGGAGTAACAATTTCTAATGAGCGTTCAGGAGAAAGGAATTCTTCTACACGAGTTAAGTTCAGCTCTGGATTAATATCCATCAATCTGTCGCCAACAACATGTACTTTTGGTGAGCCAACTGTTGAATGTAACGCAGGCAATTGTCGGTTGATGTTAGTAATATCTACGACATCACCATCAACGATTGTCAAGTTGCCCACACCTGCACGAGCTAAAAACTCTGCTGCAAAGGAACCTACTCCACCGAGTCCAACAACCAATACTTTAGCATTTTTTAAATTATTTAAACCTTCCGTTTTAAATAAAAGCGCTGCTCTTTCTTGCCATTTTGCCATTTTAAAATATCTTTTAAGAAGTGGCAAAAATAAGCAAAATTAAGGAATGAATTTAATCGATTTTTAGTCTAAAAACTTTCTCCCAATTGGTTCTTACCAAAGCTTGCATCTCGTTCAAAGTTACCCCTTTATATTGGGCAGCCAAATCATAAACTTCTTCCAAAGTTTCTTCCATGGTATCTGTTTCAAGGAAGAATTTGTCGTTTGGCACAGATTGAAAGACTTCTTTTAATTCAGGGTTTCGAAGTAAGTATTTTCCAAAAGACAGATAAAACCCATTTGCAATCAATTGTTTTGCTACTTGTTTGTTTTTAGAAAACCCGTGAATAATTATAGGTACTGAAATCTTTAATCGTTTTTTGATTTCTATCAGTTCGTCAATTGCCCCCACCAAATGTAGTAAAAGTGGTTTTTGATATTTCTCCGCTAAAGCTATTTGTTTTTGAAAAACATCAATTTGGAAAGTCATTGGGACATCAATACGTTTGTCTAAACCACATTCACCTAGCGCCAAACAGTCTTCTAATTTCAACTTATCTTCTATCGTTTTTAAATCACTTTTCAATCGCTCCTTATTTATATACCATGGATGAATACCAATGGAAAAGTGAGGAATAGAGCAGTCAAATTCCCAAGGGAATTGATTAACCAATTCAAAAAAGGCAGTATTATTTGTGAATTTGTGTGTATGTAAATTAAAAAACTGCATGTGTAAAAGTAGTGTAAAAGTCTTAAAACCAAAAGTCATAAGTCGATATGAACTTTGTAAATTTACAAATCTATAATTAGTTTATGTTTAAAACTGCTTTTCAACGCTACATTAATAACTTCAGAGGATTTACAAGAGAGATTTGGATACTAACCTTCATCACTTTTATCAATCGTGCTGGGACAATGGTGTTGCCTTTTTTATCAAAATATTTAAAGGAAGATTTGCATTTTAGTTATAGCCAAGTGGGCTGGATTATGGTTTTTTTTGGAAGTGGTTCTATAATTGGATCATGGCTTGGTGGCAAACTCTCAGATAAAATTGGTTTTTATAAAATCATGATTTTTAGTTTGTTTACAACAGGAGTTCTACTTTTTTGTATTCAATTCATTACTAGTTTTGTTGGGCTTTGCATAGGTATGTTTGTACTAATGATTATTGCCGATATGTTTCGCCCGGCCATGTTTGTGTCTATTGGTGCTTACGCCAAACCCGAAAACAGAGCACGAGCGCTAACTTTAGTCCGACTAGCCATTAATCTTGGCTTTGCTGCCGGACCTGCTTTGGGTGGATTAATTATTATGACTATTGGCTACAATGGATTGTTTTGGATAGATGGGGGAACTTGTATTATTGCCATTTTATTTTTTTGGATTAAGGTAAAAGAAAAGAAAAAAACTGCATATCGCGATAAAGCTCATCCAGGTGAAGTATTGACACATTCTGTATTTAAAGACAAGCCGTTCTTGATATTTCTCTTTAGCTGTATGGTTTCGGGTGTCCTGTTTTTCCAAATATTCACCACAATTCCTTTATATCACAAAGAGCAATTTAATTTGACTGAATTTAAAACGGGCTTACTTTTAACATTGAACGGCTTAATCATTTTCTTCATGGAAATGCCACTCGTAAGCTATGTAGAACGTAATAAAATAAGCAAAGTAAAAGTAGTAGCATTAGGTTGTTTCATGATGGCTGTCAGTTTATTTCTGATGCTAATTAATAGTTGGGCCGGAATATTAATCATTATGATGATGTTTATGACATTTGGTGAAATGTTTGCTTTTCCTTTTTCGAATTCGGTTGCCTTAAGTCGGGCACCAAAAGGTCACGAAGGAAGATATATGGCTATTTACACCATGAGTTTTAGCTTAGCGCATATATTTAGTTCCAAAATTGGAATGGAAATTATTGATAATTTTGGCTATCAAATGAACTGGTTTGTTATGGGAACATTAGGTTTATTGGGAATGCTATCTAGTATTTGGGTATTCCGCCTTATTAAACAAGAAACTAAACCACTATGGACTTGAAGTCCATAGGTTTGATTTGCGGATTAAAAGTCTGCTAAATTTGTAGAACTTAATTTATCAACACAAATTACACAAATTAGCACAAATTAATTTGTGAAAATTTGCGTATTTTGTGTCAAACTTTATAGAAGCTGAAAGCAAAATGAACTAAAGTACATAGTTTTAAAAATTTTTGAGACCAATAAATGAAAATGTACAAAATAATAGCAAAAGTAAATAAACTCCTGTTGCCTAGTTTTACCAAGCAACAATTGGATTTAAGTAAAGCGAAAAAATGGCAATTGGCAATCATTGGTTGGCGCTATTATGTCACTACCCGCGCTTTGGATGATTCAAAAATAAATTTAAGTAATCATTTGTGAATTTGATTGTATTAGCTATATTTGCACCCACAAAAAAGGCCTCGTGGCGCAACTGAATAGCGCATCTGATTACGGCTCAGAAGGTTACTGGTTTGAATCCAGTCGAGGTCACGAATGAATGCTAAAATAAGAAAAAAACACCAAGCTCGCTTAGGTGTTTTTTTCGTTTTTAGTATTCTCAAAGCGGAGCTTTGCTGGATGTTGCGAAGCAAAATCCGGTTAATCGTAAAGCGGAGCTTTGCTGGCTGTTGCGTTTAAAAACATTGTTTGTTAAATTAGAGCTCTGAATTTTCCGCGTAAGCTTGATTAGAGCGTTTACATGTAGTAATCTTAGATCAAATCAGGATTTCAACAAATCAAACTCACTTCAATTTGTGAATGTAATTACCATACAAATCTCTAAACTGATAGCCCACTTCTACCCTGTCTTTACTGAGTTTGTCATATTCTACTAGACCCCAAAGCACAAATTCTTTAAAGAAATGATAGACCTTCCTAAAGAGAAATTATAATTATACAATACGAGTAAAAACGATTTTAAAAATCTTTAAATACAATAAAAGAAGAGTATGAAAAACTAAAGATAGATTTTTTGGCTAAAGTGTTTTATGTTCTAAAATCAAAGCCTAAAATAAATGATTGAAATAGTTTTTTTTTTACAATATCTTAATATTTATTTCATATCTAAGTGATTACTGTCCGATATATTTGTATCGACTAAATACACTTATTATTATGAAACACTTCTTACAATTTAAATTAGAGAATTTATTGGACTCTCGGAATTTTGTTTTGACACAGCAGTCAAAACCATTAAATGCTGATTCAGTAAATCAATTCTATTTGGAATTAAATTCTAAATCAGCGGCAAAATCGAAAAAATTAAACTTCGCTTTTGTTTTCTTTTTTACGCTACTATTTTCTTTAATTGGATCCGTTCAAAATACGACCGCTCAAACAACTCTTGCAGCAGGTGATGTTGCTATTATCGGCTTTAATACTAATACCACACCAGATAATCTGGTGATGTTAGTCTTAAAAGATTTATCAGCTGGAACAGTTTTTTATGTCAATGATAATGAGGTAACCACTTTAGGTGGTAGTGCTTTCGCCGATCTAAACGAAGCCGAAGCTTCATTTACCGTAAAAACGGGACAATCAATACCGAAAGGAACAGTATTGGTATTGCCTTGGGGCGCGGCTGCGATTTCAACAACTACCTATGATTGGAGTGCTACAACTGGTGCAGGTCTTGGTAACGGAGAAGAACTCTATGTTTACACGGCTTCTTCTATCACAGCTACAACTCCAACTGCTTTTATTTTCGGAGTTTCACAAGGAGCAAGTACTGGTTTAAGACCAAACGGATTAACCGTTGGGACAACCTGGATTGGTCATGGAACAGGAAGAGCTTATCGCTACAATACTAGTGGAGCAACATATTCTGGTACAGAAGCACAGCTATTAACTGCCATTGGAAATGCTTCTAATCATACTGGAGCTCCTACCTATACTTTTGCTTCTTCAGATTGGACTTTTACAATAGGAGCTGTCACCCCTACTGTCTCTCTCTCTGTTTCAGCAAATGCAGGTTCAGAAGCAGGAACAACTGTTATTACAGTTACTGCAACTACATCATCAGCCGTAGCAGGAGATCAAACAGTAAATCTTGCTGTAACCGGTACAGGTATAACAGGGACTGATTATGCTCTAAGTAACACAAGCATCACCATATTAAGTGGTGCAACAACCGGAACCGTAACTTTTACTGTTTCGGATGATGCAGATGTAGAAGGAACAGAAACGGCTACTTTAACTATCAGCGGCCCTTCATCAGGAATTACATTGGGTACAACAACGACGCAGAATATTACTATCACTGATAATGACGCACCGCCACCACCTACAGTTAATCTTTCTGTAAGTTCCAATGCTGGTGCCGAAACAGGATCAACTTCTATTACAGTCACTGCTACTTCAGATACTGCAGTTGCTGGAGATCAAACATTAAATCTTGCTGTAACAGTGATAGCTGTTGCACCTGCTTCAGTCCCCGTATTGGCATTCACAGTAAGTTGAACAGTTGGAGGCGGAGCAACATCATTATCCGCAATAGTGATATTTTGAGTAGTAGTTACACCCAAAGCAATCCCTGATGACGGGCTGCTAATAGTTAAAGTTGCCGTTTCTTCCTCTTCGAACAAAGCATCATCAACAACTGTAAAAGTTACTGATCCTGTAGTTTGTCCGTTTAATATTGTTATCACTGAACTGC
>CANKLK010000010.1 GCA_947482805.1 Flavobacteriaceae bacterium | reverse complement strand
GTCAAAAATAGAAAAAAAAATCTCTATTTTCATTAAGATGTACTTTTTATATAAGATTAAATTCTTAAACAAAGATTCCTATAAAAAAAAGGTATTATGCAATGTAAAGTACTAAAAATTAACATAAAATTAGCATTTGATAACAAGTTGTAATCTATCTATATTGTTATACTTTTACATTAAAATAAAGCTTTTATGGAATTTACGCCTTTAAAATTAAACATTTTTTTATTTTTTAAATTACCTTCTGCTTTTTTGAGTGGTGTAAGAGTTAAGTCTATTTCAAAAGAACAATGTATTGTAACTGTAAAGCACAGATGGTTTAATCAAAATCCTTTTAATTCAATGTATTTTGCTGTGCAAGCCATGGCTGCAGAATTGACAACTGGTGCACTAGTAATGATGCAAATCAAAAAAAGCGGAAAAAAAATCTCGATGTTGGTTGCCAACAACAATAGTAACTTTTCAAAAAAAGCCACCGGACGAATTACATTCACTTGCAATGATGGTCATTTGATAGAAGAAGCAATCAAACAAACAATTGCTACCGGTGAAGGACAAACTATTTGGATGAAATCTGTTGGAGTAAATGAAAAAAGAGAACAGGTTTCTGAAATGAACTTTGAATGGAGTATCAAATTGAAAGCATAGACAAAAGTTAAACCTATTACAATCGTGTATTACTTATTAATTATTGAATGTAATTTTGACAAACCCAAGGCGAAGCCGAAACTAAGCTTTAGCAAATTTGCGAAGAAATTGTATGCAGCGCAGCGACTAGAGCGAATGAGACAGCCGAAGGAAATAAAATAATTTCAAAATGAAGATTTTAATTACAGGGGCAACAGGTTTAATAGGTACTGAACTGGTAAAAGTATTACTTGCAAAAGGCCATACAATAAATTATCTTACTACTTCAGTTTCAAAGATTGAAATCAAACCTAATTATCATGGTTTTTATTGGAATCCGCAGCAAAGTAAAATTGATGAAAATTGCATTTTCGGAGTTGACGTCATTGTTCATCTAGCCGGAGCTAACATAGCAAAGCGATGGACAAACGCTTACAAACAAGAAATAATAGAAAGCAGAACTTTAGCGAGTGAACTACTTTATAATTTGGTTAAAAAAAATCCAAACCAAGTAAAACAATTTGTTTCTGCCTCCGGAACAGCTATTTATCCGGAAGGTTTTGATAAAGTTTATGATGAAACTACCACAAAAACAGAAGATAGTTTTCTTTCTAATGTTGTAAAAAAATGGGAAGAAAGTGCTGATCGATTTCAGGTTTTAGGGTTAAATGTTTGTAAACTAAGAACCGGAATTGTACTTTCTAATCTAGGAGGTGCTTTACCTGAAATGGTAAAACCCATTAAAATGGGTTTTGGTGCTGCCATGGGAAATGGTAAACAAATACAATCATGGATACACATTTACGACTTAGTAGCAATGTTTAGTTTTGTGATTGAAAACCAATTGAAAGGTATTTATAATGCGGTAACTCCAAATCCGACAAACAATCAGGACTTAACAACTGTTATTGCTAAGACGCTAAAAAAACCGCTTTTTCTACCTAATATACCAGAGTTAGTAATGAAATTGTTGCTTGGTGAAATGAGCTATTTACTTTTTTCTAGTAAAAATTTAAGTTCCCAAAAGATTATAGATGAGGGTTTTCAATTTCGATTTCTCAATATAAAAGAAGCTATTGAGGATTTATATTCATAAAAAAAGTGCTGTTATATACAGCACTTTTTTTTACTATAAAGATTCTTGAATTAATAATTTTTTACAGCGATAAACTAACCTATAGTTATTACTATTTTATATAGAGAAACAAATTTAATCTAAACGAAATCGTAACAGTCTTAAAATTTTATTAAAATTTGATATTTATTTTCAGTTATTTTTTTTATCAAACAAAATTAAATGACAATTTGACATTTTAAAAGAAATGGCAGTACTTTTGCAAACCAGAAAATCAAGAATTGAATATGAAAAATATTTTTAAAAATAAAAACTCGATGAATACTGAAAATCCAGAAAAAGAAACAATTATTGATGAAAATACAACAGAAAATAGTGTAAATGAAATTGAATCAGCAACCGAATTATCTATTGAGGAAAAGCTTCAGGAAGATTTAGCCAATGAGAAAGATAAATTTCTTCGTCTTTTTGCTGAATTTGAAAACTTCAAAAGAAGAACCGCTAAAGAAAGAATTGATTTATTTAAAACTGCCAATCAAGATGTATTACAAGCCATGTTGCCGGTATTGGATGATTTTGATAGAGCAATGCTGGAAATTTCAAAGTCAGACGATGATGTTTTATTGAAAGGAGTAGAATTAATTCATGAAAAATTAAAAACTACACTTATCTCAAAAGGTTTGGAGCAGGTTGAAGTAAGAGTAGGCGATGGCTTTAATGCCGATTTTGCAGAAGCTATTACCCAAATTCCTGCACCAACAGACGATTTGAAAGGAAAAATTGTAGATGTAATTGAAAAAGGGTACAAACTAGGGGATAAAATAATCCGTTTTCCAAAGGTTGTAATTGGAAATTAATTTTAAATTACAACTGAATAGAAACGCGATAAATCGCGTTTGAATTTTATATAAATATTATGAGCAAAAAAGATTTTTACGATACATTAGGCGTGTCAAAAAACGCTTCCCCAGAAGAAATAAAGAAAGCCTACCGAAAGAAAGCGATTGAATTTCATCCTGATAAAAATCCAGGAAACAAACAAGCCGAAGAAAATTTTAAAACAGCTGCTGAAGCATATGAAGTTTTGAGCGATGCAGACAAAAAAGCAAAATACGATCAATATGGTCATGCCGCTTTTGATGGTGCTGGCGGTTATGGTGGCGGACATCACATGAACATGGATGATATTTTCAGCCAATTTGGAGATATTTTTGGTGGTGCTTTTGGAGGAAGCGGTTTTGGAGGATTTGGCGGAGGTTCTGGTGGAAATCGAAGAGTAAAAGGAAGCAATCTTCGTATCAAAGTTAAATTGACTTTAGAAGAAATTGCTAATGGTGTTGAGAAAAAAGTAAAAGTAAAACGTAAAATACAGGCTCCTGGCGTTAAATATAAAACTTGTTCAACCTGCAACGGACAAGGTCAGGTACTAAGAGTTACCAATACCATTTTAGGTAGAATGCAATCGGCTACAACTTGTCATGTTTGTGGTGGCTCAGGTCAAACTATTGAAAGTAAACCCAATAATGCTGATGCTCAAGGAATGATAATGGAAGATGAAACGGTTTCTATCAAAATCCCTGCGGGTGTAGTTGACGGGATGCAATTAAAAGTTTCAGGCAAAGGAAATGACGCTCCTGGAAATGGAGTTCCGGGAGATTTAATTGTTGCTATTGAGGAGCTAGAACATGAATTTTTAAAACGTGAAGGTGAAAATCTTCACTATGATTTATACATCAGTTTTGCTGAAGCAGTACTTGGTATTTCTAAAGAAATCGAAGCGGTAAATGGTAAAGTAAGGATTAAACTTGAAGACGGTATTCAGTCAGGAAAAATTTTAAGACTGAAAGGAAAAGGAATTCCAAGTCTGAATAGCTATGGTAATGGTGATTTATTGGTGCATATCAATGTTTGGACTCCAAAAAATCTAAACAAAGAACAACGTCAGTTTTTTGAAAAATCGTTAACCGATGAAAACTTTATTCCAAATCCGGAAAAAGGAGACAAATCTTTTTTTGAAAAAGTAAAGGATATGTTTTCATAGTTAAAAAAATATTTTTTACATTTGGTTATTACTTGGAAGCAAGTAATTTCTTTTTCATAGCAATTTTTCCCATCCTTTTGTAAAAATCAGGGTGGGTTTTTTGTAACAAATCATTTCATTTTATTACTTATTGCTTACTTTTACACTCCCTAGTCCATAATGGCTAAATTGATTAAATAAATCAAAATAAAGCATGAGCAATATTCTTGAAGTAAACAAAGTAGTTAAGCAATATGGTAATTATACCGCGCTTAATGAAGTTTCTTTAACCGTTCCAAAAGGCAGTATATATGGACTTCTCGGTCCAAATGGTGCCGGAAAAACTTCCCTAATTAGAATTATCAATCAAATTACTCTGCCCGATAGTGGTGAAATAATTTTGGATGGTGAAAAACTTAAGCCTGAACACGTTGCTTTAATTGGTTATATGCCCGAAGAAAGAGGTTTGTATAAAACCATGAAAGTAGGCGAGCAGTGTTTGTATTTGGCACAACTAAAAGGTTTGTCTAAACAAGAGGCAAAAAAGCAATTGGATTATTGGTTTGATCGTTTGGAAATTCAAGGTTGGTGGGACAAAAAAATTCAGGAACTTTCTAAGGGAATGGCACAAAAAATACAATTTGTTGTTACCGTTTTGCACAAACCAAAGTTACTTATTCTTGACGAACCTTTTTCTGGTTTTGACCCCGTAAATGCCAATCTGATTAAAGATGAAATCATCGAGCTGAACAGACAAGGAACTTCAGTTATCTTTTCTACACATCGAATGGAAAGCGTGGAAGAAATGTGTGATTATATTGCCTTAATTCACAAATCCAACAAACTGATTGAAGGGAAACTTACTGATGTCAAAAAGCAATTCAGAACGAATAGCTATGAAGTTGGAATTTTAAGCGATAATATCGAAGGTCTTATGTATGATTTGTCACAAAAATTTACTTTATCCCAAACGGATTTCAAATCGTTGAACGACGAATTAAAATTAGAAATTAACCTTGGAAATGCTATGCCAAATGATTTACTAAACACCTTGGTTCAAAGAGGTCAAGTAACTCATTTTGTCGAAAAAATTCCTAGCATGAATGATATTTTTATCCAAACGGTAACTAAATAAAAGAATTAAGGAATTAGGATTTTGAGATTAAGGATTTTAATTCCTATTTCCCAAATCCTTAATCATAAATAAAAAAAATGAGCAAATTACTACTTATTATAAAAAGAGAATTTATTGCCAAAGTGCGCAATAAATCGTTCATTGTAATGACATTTTTGAGTCCGTTATTGTTTGTTGGTATCGGTGTTTTTGTGGGCTATTTAAGCACGATGAAAGCGGAATTGAAAACCATTGCTATTCATGATAAAACTGGTCAATTTGTAAATGAGTTTAAAAGTGATGAAGAATATAACTATGTTGATTTATCTCGAGTTGATTTAAAAGTTTTAAAGGATAGTATCATCAGCGATAGTTACGAAGGACTTTTAATTATTCCGAAAGTAGAAGACAATAGCAAGCTGCAAAAAGCCATTCAATTTGTTTCCAATGACAGCCCAAGTGTATCTTTTATTGACAATTTAGAAGACGTTATTTCCAAAAAAATTACAGCTGAAAACTTTCAAAAAGCGGGTTTAGATACTTTAAAAATAAATAATGCAAAAGCTACTGTTGCTATTAATTTAGCAAAAGCATCAGGCGAAGAAGCACTTAAAGGATTAAACGAAATTAAAATTATCATTGGTGGTGCTTTTGGTTATTTGATTATGATGTTCATCATATTATATGGAAATATGGTTATGCGAAGCGTCATTGAAGAAAAAACTTCCAGAATTATAGAAGTAATTATTTCATCGGTAAAACCTTTTCAATTGATGATGGGTAAAATTATTGGAACATCATTAGCTGGAATTTTGCAATTTCTGATTTGGGCAATATTAGGGCTTTCTGCAATGCTTATTTTATCCAGTATGTTTGGAGTTCATATGGGAGCATCAGCAGGAGCGCAGGCTCAAGCAATGGATACTGCACAACAAGCTGCAGGTAGTAATATCGGTATGTATATCAAAGAATTGTGGAATTTGCCAATAGCAACCATCTTAATTTCTTTCATTATTTATTTTATTGGAGGTTACTTTCTGTACAGTTCATTTTATGCCTCAATTGGAGCTGCTGTTGACAACGAAACCGATTCGCAACAATTCTTATTACCTATCATTATGCCATTGATATTGGGAGTTTATATTGGTTTCTTTACGGTAATGAATGATCCAAATGGAACAGTGGCAACGGTTTTTTCAATGATTCCGCTAACGTCGCCAATTGTCATGATGATGCGAATTCCGTTTGGTGTTCCGATGTGGCAGATTATCATATCAATGGTAATTCTATTTAGTACTTTCTTTGGAGTTGTTTGGTTTGCTGCTAAGATTTACCGTGTTGGTATTTTGATGTATGGAAAAAAACCAACATGGAAAGAGTTGATTAAGTGGTTGAAGTATTAACAATCCGCCATATTTACCGCTACAGCGAGACCACCTTCTGAAGTTTCTTTGTATTTAGAGTTCATGTCTTTCGCGGTTTTCCACATTGTTTCAATTACCTTATCTAGCGGAACTTTAGCATTTTTTGCATCGGTTTCCATGGCGAGTTCTGCGGCATTGATGGCTTTAATAGCTCCCATAGTATTGCGTTCTATACAAGGAATTTGAACCAAACCACCAATAGGGTCGCAAGTCAAACCTAGGTGATGTTCCATCGCTATTTCGGCAGCCATTAAAACTTGGTCAGGAGTTCCGCCCATCACCTCACATAATGCAGCAGCTGCCATAGCTGAAGAAACACCAATTTCTGCTTGGCATCCTCCCATAGCTGCAGAGATTGTCGATCCCTTTTTAAAGATACTTCCAATTTCTCCAGCCACCATAAGGAATTGTTTGATTTCTTTTTCTCCAGCTTGATGATTTTCTATCACTAAATAATACATCAAAACAGCTGGAATTACCCCGGCACTTCCGTTGGTTGGAGCCGTTACTACTCTTCCTAAAGCAGCATTTACTTCATTCACAGCCAAAGCAAAACAAGAAACCCATTTAAGAATTTGACGAAATTTAACTTCGGTTTTTCGAATGGATTCTAACCATTCTTGTGGAGTAGTATAATTGGCCAAACCAATCAAACCCTGATGCATATCAAAAGCGCGTCGGCGTACATTTAAACCTCCAGGTAAAATCCCTTCAGAATGACAACCAATGTACATACATTCAAGCATGGTCTGCCAAATGCGCATTAATTCGTGATGAATATTTTCTTCACTCCGCATCGATTTTTCATTCTCATAAACGATTTCAGAAATCAATTTTTTTTGAGAAATTGTGAGTCGTAATAAATCATCTGCATTTTGAATTGAAAACGGGAAAGCACATTTGATTTCCATTTTCTTTTTGGCATTCGTGCGCTCTTCTTTTACTACAAATCCGCCACCAATAGAGTAGAAGGTAGATGTATATTCGGTATCGTCATTTAAATAAGCAGTAAATGTCAAACCATTAGCATGAAAAGGAAGGAAATTTTTATTAAAAACTATGTCTTGCAGAAAATAAAATGGAATGACAATATTGTTAGCTAAATTAATTTCGTTTTTGTTTTCGATTTTTTTTATAATTCCGTCTATGTCCTGAACAGGAATATATTCAGGATCTTGTCCGCTAAGTCCAAGCATAATGGCTAAATCTGTAGCATGCCCTTTTCCTGTTAAGGAAAGTGAACCATACAAATCAACTTTAACTCGGTTTATTTTATCGAACAAGTTTTCTGTTTGTAATTCAGATAAAAAACGTTCAGCAGCACGCCAAGGTCCAAGTGTGTGCGAACTTGAGGGGCCAACACCAATTTTAAGCATATCAAATACGGAGATGCATTCTTCCATTATACTATATCGATTTAGTTAAACAAATATAGCTAATTACAGATTACGAATTAGTGTAATTTAAAACTTAAACATTACTGAAATTTAGAAATTTAAAACAAAAAAATCTCTTGTTTGTGCAAGAGATTTTTCAACAATTAACTTAACTTAAACTAAAAACAATAACTATTTTCGGCTACTAATTTTGTTGTGATTGTTTCTCTCAATCCAACAATATTAGGCATGTTTGTATATTTTGTAAATCGGCGTAATCCCATGAGCATCATTCGTTGCTCATCGCCTTCAGCAAACGAAATAATACTTTCTTTTCCTTTTTGGGTAACCACATCAACAGCTTTGTATAAATACAATTTGGCCATAGCTATTTGCTCTTTTACATTTTCTTCACCTTCTTTTTTGGCTAATTTTTCTGTACGTAAAACAGTGCTTTCGGCCATATATATCTCTATTAATATATCGGCAGCAGCGGTTAATAATTGTTGGTGGTCTTCTAAATTTGGACCGTATTTTTGAACCGCACCACCGGCAACCATTAGGAATGCTTTTTTCAACTTACTGATTAACTCTTTTTCTTCAGAAAATAATTCAGAATAATCAGGTGTTTCAAAAGATGGAATACCCATCAATTCTTCCTGCACCTTTGAAGCCGGTCCAAGCAAATCAACGTGACCTTTCATAGCTTTTTTGATAAGCATTCCTACCGATAACATTCGGTTGATTTCATTAGTTCCTTCGTAAATACGGGCGATACGCGCATCACGCCAAGCACTTTCCATAGGCGTATCTTCTGAGAATCCCATTCCTCCATAAATTTGAATTCCTTCGTCGGCACAATTTTGAACATCTTCAGAAACGGCCACTTTTAAAATAGAACATTCGATAGCAAATTCTTCCACCCCTTTCAATTCGGCTTCTTGGTGAGAAGTTCCTTCGGCTTCACGCAATTTTATTCGGGTTTCGATATCTTTTGCAGCACGATAGGTTGCACTTTCACCGGCATAAGCTGAAGTGGCCATTTCGGCTAATTTATAACGGATTGCACCAAAACTAGAAATAGGTACATTAAATTGAATTCGTTCATTAGCATAATTTACAGCATTGGAAGTTACGCGTCGTTGTGCATCCAAACAAGCAGCAGCCAATTTAATTCGGCCTACATTCAGCGCATTCATAGCAATTTTAAAGCCTTCGCCACGACCGGCCAACATGTTCTCAACCGGAACTTTTGTTTCATTAAAAAACACTTGTCGCGTAGAAGAAGCACGAATACCTAATTTGTGTTCCTCTTCATTCATGGTGATTCCGTTACTTGGATCATTTTCAATGATAAAACCAGTGATGTTTTTATCGTCTTCAATTCGTGCAAACACTATAAATAAAGAGCAAAAACCAGCATTGGAAATCCACATTTTTCCTCCGGTTATGCTATACGTTTTTCCGTCAGCAGAAAGTACAGCTTTTGTTTTTCCTGAATTGGCATCACTACCCGCACCAGGTTCTGTTAAACAGTAAGCTCCAAACCATTCGCCAGAAGCTAATTTAGGAACGTATTTTTGTTTTTGTTCTTCGGTTCCATAAAGTGTAATTGGCATAGTTCCAATTCCGGTATGTGCTCCAAAGGCTGTTGAAAATGAACCTGTGGCACCTGAAATATAATCACAAACCAAGCACGTATCAACGAAACCCATTCCCATTCCACCATAAGCTTCCGGGACAGCTACGCTTAGGAAGCCCATTTCACCGGCTTTCTTCATTACTTCTTCAGTAAAAGCATAATCTTTTGCCTCAAATCTGCTTTTGTTTGGCCATATTTCTTTGTCAACAAATTCCTTAACTGAATCTCGCATCATGATCTGCTCTTCCGAGAAATCTTCCGGAGTAAAGATGTCTTCACATTTTGTTTCTTTTACGAGGAATTGTCCTCCTCTAGTTATGTCGCTCATGGCTTTATTATTTTAAATATTTTTTCACCCCTAAGAATTTTTACCATTAAGAAGTTAAGTTTTTGCATTAAGAAAAGTTAAGCTTAATGAAACCTTAACTTTTCTCAATTACTTAATGTTTTTAAATTATAATATCTCATAAACCCCCGCAGCACCTTGTCCTGTTCCTACACACATGGAAACAATTCCATATCTATCGCCACGTCGTTTCATTTCATCAAATAACTGTACTGACAGTTTAGCTCCCGTGCAACCCAATGGATGCCCTAGTGCAATGGCGCCACCATTGACGTTAATGATATCCGGATTTATTCCTAACTCTCTTGTAACGGCTAAAGCTTGAGATGCAAAAGCTTCGTTTAGTTCAACTAAGTTAATATCGTTCAAAGTCAAGCCCGCTTGTTTTAAGGCTTTCGGAATGGCCTTCACCGGACCAATTCCCATGATTCGTGGTTCAACACCGGCAGCAGCATAGCTTATCATTCGGGCAATAGGAGTAAGATTTAATTCTTTTACCATTTGCTCGCTCATAATTAAAACAAAAGCGGCTCCATCACTCATTTGAGAAGCATTACCGGCAGTTACAGTTCCATCGGCTGCAAAAACAGGTTTTAACTTTCCTAAAGCGGCTGCATTGGTATCTAATCTTGGTCCTTCGTCTTTAGTTACCGTATACGATTTTGTTTCTTTTTTACCGTTTTCATTAATAAAGGTTTGCTCAATAATTATAGGTACAATTTGTTTATCAAACTTCCCATCCGCTTGCGCCTGTAAGGCCTTTCTATGCGAATTGAAAGCAAATTCATCTTGGTCTTCTCGTGATACATTGAATTGTTTGGCAACCGCTTCAGCAGTTAATCCCATTCCCCAATAGTAATCTTCGTTTCCTTCTTTTGCCACGGCATAATCTGGAGTAGGTTTATAACCTCCCATCGGAATAAAGCTCATACTTTCAGCTCCTCCGGCGATGATGCAATCAGCCATACCACTTTGGATTTTAGCCGTTGCCATAGCAATGGTTTCTAATCCGGAAGCGCAATACCTATTGACTGTTACACCCGGTACATCCGTTACTTTTAATCCCATAAGCGAAATCAAACGGGCGACGTTTAATCCTTGTTCGGCTTCAGGCATAGCATTTCCAACCATTACGTCATCGATACGGGTTTTGTCAAACTCAGGTAGCTCGTTCATCATGTATTGAATTGTTTCTGCCGCTAATTCATCGGGACGTTTGAATCGAAATACTCCCTTTGGTGCTTTTCCAACTGCGGTTCTGTATGCTTTTACTATATAGGCTGTTTTCATTTTTGAAAGTATTAAGATTGAAGTATTAAGTATTAAGACTTACCAATCGTTTTATTTATACGTTTAATGTTTTTTGAAATGAGAAATTCATGTTTGAAACTTCTACTAACTGATTGATTATTGGTTGAATTGTTTCTTCTTTAATAAGTTTCAATCTTTTAGCGAGTATTAATTGTGTTATTAATTCAAATGTTGATCCATTAGCTATTCCTAAAAATTGAATAAATTCTTTGTTGTGATTTCTTCCTGAACCTTCAGCTATGTTTGATGGAATAGACACAGCACATTTTTTTATTTGATGAATTAAATTAAATTTTTCATCATTTGGTAACAGCAGTGAAACTTCATAAACTTCAACGGCTACATCCATTGCCTTTTGCCAGATCTTTAATTTTTCGAAATTATGCATATCTCTTGTCTTGATACTTAATACTTAATACTAATTTCTTAACGGTTTCCCTTTGGTTAACATGAACTGAATTCTTTCCAGAGTTTTTCTCTCTGTACACAAGCTTAAAAATGCTTCTCTTTCTATATCTAATAAATATTGTTCGCTTACTAGTGTTGGTTCAGACAAATCGCCACCAGCCATAACGTATGCCAGTTTGTTAGCAATTTTTTGATCGTGTTCTGAGATGTATTTTCCAGCAACCATTTGGTCAATTCCTACTAAGAACATTCCTAAGGCTTGTTTACCCAGTACTTTTACATCTGTTCTGCGGATAGGTTGTGTATAACCTTGTTCTGCCATTTGCAGTGCAACTTGTTTGGCAACAGCAATTTGTCGGTCTTTGTTAACTACAACAATATCTTTTCCTTTTTGTAACACACCTATATCAAATGCTTCATAGGCAGATGTAGAAACTTTTGCCATAGCTATGGCTAAAAAATATTCTTGAAGCACATTAAGTTCCACATCGTTTTTATGAAATAAGTCTGATGCTCTTAGTGCCATTTCTTTAGAACCACCACCGCCAGGAATTACCCCAACACCAAATTCTACCAAACCAATATAACTCTCGGCTGCTGAAACCACTCTATCGGCATGCATTGTCATTTCGCAACCACCACCTAATGTCATTCCGTGTGGAGCAACAATAACTGGAATAGAAGAGTAGCGACAACGCATCATCGTATCTTGAAAATATTTGATAGCCATGTTTAGCTCTTCATATTCCTGTTCTACTGCCATCATAAAAATCATTCCAATATTGGCACCAACAGTAAAATTGGCTGCTTGATTTCCAATAACCAATCCGTTGTATTGTATTTCAGCCAGGTCTATGGCTTTGTTAATTCCTGCCAAAACATCGCCACCAATAGTATTCATTTTTGACTGGAATTCAAGGTTTAAGACACCATCACCTAAATCATGAATTACAGCACCACTATTACTCCATACTTTTTTACTATCTCGAATATTGTTAAGGATTATGAAACTGTCTTGCCCAGGAACTTTAGTTTGCGATTTTGTTGATATATTATAATAATAGGTTGCGCCATCTTTTAAAGTATAGAAACTAGTATTTCCAGAAGTAAGCATTTTAGTAACCCAAGCTGCAGGTTGATTGCCTTCGGTTTGCATCAATTCAATACCTTTTTCTACACCAATGGCATCCCATATTTCGAATGGTCCGTTTTCCCAACCGAAACCTGCTTTCATGGCGTCATCAATTTTGTAGAACTCGTCTGTGATTTCTGGAACTCTATTGGAGCAATAGGCAAACATAGCCGAGAAATTCTTTCTATAAAAATCACCTGCTTTGTCTTTTCCTTTAACCAAGACTTTGAATCGGTCTATAGGTTTGTCAATTGTTTTGGTCAATTCTAAAGTAGCAAAAGACGCTTTTTTGGCGGGACGATATTCTAAAGTATCTAGGTCTAAGGAGAGTATATCTTTGTCAATTTTTTTGTAGAAACCTTGCCCTGTTTTGCTACCTAGCCATTTGTTTTCCATCATTTTGTTTATGAAATCAGGAAGTTTGAACAGTTCGTGAGCTTCGTCATTTGGGCAACCTTCATATAAACCGTTAGCCACATGTACTAATGTGTCTAAACCAACCACATCAACAGTTCTAAACGTAGCCGATTTTGGTCGACCAATAACAGGTCCGGTAAGTTTATCTACTTCTTCAATGGTTAAGCCCATGTCTTTTACTAAGTGGAATAAACTTTGAATGCCGAAGATTCCGATTCGGTTACCAATAAAAGCTGGAGTATCTTTTGCTACGACCGAAGTTTTGCCTAAATATTTTGAACCGTAATCAAACAGGAAATCCAATACTTCAGTTGAAGTTTGAGGTCCCGGAATGATTTCGAATAACTTTAAATAACGCGCAGGATTGAAGAAGTGAGTTCCGCAGAAATGTTTTTGAAAATCATCGCTGCGACCTTCGCTCATAAACTTAATTGGAATTCCTGAAGTGTTTGAAGTAACCAATGTTCCTGGTTTTCTGAATTTGTCTATTTGTTCAAAGACTAATTTCTTGATATCTAGTCGTTCGATTACTACTTCAATAACCCAATCATAGTTGGCAATTTTGGCCATATCGTCTGTAGTGTTACCTGTTGTAATTCTACTTGCAAATTTCTGACTGTAAATAGGAGATGGGTTTGACTTTAATGCATTCGCTAAGTGTTCGTTTACAATGCGGTTGCGAACCAACTTATTTTCTAAAGTCAGTCCTTTTTTTTCTTCAGCTTCGGTCAGTGCGTTTGGAACTATATCCAAAAGCAATACTTCAAGACCAATGTTGGCAAAATGACAAGCAATTCCAGAACCCATAATTCCAGATCCTACTACTGCCACTTTTTTAATTGTTCGTTTCATTTTTCATTTTTTTTATAGAATAGAAAATAGACTTTTCTCTTTTTCAATTTAACTTCTATCTTCTTTATTCTATGTTCTTTGTTCTTATTTTAAAAAATCTTCTTCTCGGAAATCAATTCATTAATAATATCTGCCACTTCCATGAAGTTTTGTAATTTTTCTTCTGAGATGTTTTTACGAATGGTATCATTGAATTGCAAAACAGTTTCTTTAGATTGTGCTCTCATTTGTTTTCCAAAATCAGTTAAATATATCAAAACACCTCTTCCGTCGTTTGGATTTTTCTTTCGAATAATCAATCCTTTTTCCTCTAAAGTTTTTAGAGTTCTTGTTAAACTTGTCGCTTCCATTCCCATTCTAGAACTTATTGCTGTTGACGGAGTACCATCTTCTTTCTCGATGCTTAACAGTGCAAAACCTATGGCCATAGAACCTTCAAACTTCGAAGCTTCTTCGTTATACATACGTGCTACAGCTTGCCAGGTTGCGCGGAGTATATAATCTATAGTTTTATCTTTCATTTTTTTATTATAATAATTTCAAAGATACAAAACAAATATTATGCACGCATAGTAAATATAGATTTTAACATATAAAAAACACAAGGAAAATTAACTCTGTCATTTAATTAAAACATAAAACCTCTTAAAAAAAATTAAGAGGCTTTAATCTGATTGATATTAATCTCGTTTATGATTTTTTAAAATTTCCGCTATCAACATCTTTCAAAAAGGAAATTACGCCCGGGAAATAATGTTTCTGATCATCATATTGAGAGCAATGACTTCCGTTCGGACAATATAAAAAACGTCCGTTTTGAACTTCTTTTGATATCCATTCCATATGTTTTGGATCCATAGTGTCATATTTTGCGCCAATGACTAAAGTTGGAATCGTAAGTGTTTTTAGTTTTGAAGTTATATCCCAATCTTTTAAAGTGGCATCACCTGTAATTCCAAATTCACTTGGTCCTTGCATGAACACATACACATTCGGGTTTAAATGTTTGAAAGCTCTATTGATAGATTCCGGCCATTTGTCAATTGGTATTCTCAATATATGCTCGGTATAATAATACTTGAACAACAATTCGGTGTATTCTGGATTGGTATAATCTTTCTTTGCTTCAAAATCTTTGATTTTGGCAAATACTTTCGGGTCTAATTGTGGCCCTAAAACTTCTTCGGCATATTTGTTATAAGCCGGAGCACTTGCCATCATATTGGCAATTACTAATCCTTTTAGGTTTTTTTGGTATTTCAAGGCATATTCCATAGCAAGAATTCCGCCCCAGGATTGTCCCATCAAATAGAAATTTGTGTTGTCGAGTTTCAATGCTTTCCGCACTTGCTCCACTTCGTCTACAAAACGGTCAATCGTCCATAAGCTGTTATCATTCGGTTGGTCGCTATAGTAGGAACCTAACTGGTCGTAGTAGATATACTCAATACTTTCATTTGGAAAATAACTATCAAAGCATTCAAAAAATTCATGAGTTCCGCCCGGACCGCCATGTAGTAAAAGCACTTTTATGTTGGGATTGTTCCCAACACGTTTTGTCCAAACATTGAATTTGCCAATCGGAGTTGTTATTGGAATCATTTTAATTCCACCTGTTGCTTGGTCGTCACTTTTGGAGTAATCCAAATAGTTAGCTTTTGTGGTGTCTTCTGCTTTATTTTCTTTGCAACCCGAATATAAAAGTACAGTTATCAATACGATTAAAATTTGTTTTATTTTCATAATGATAAAGTTTTAAGGTTGGCGAATCGTTAAGTAAGGATAGTTAAAAAGAACACTTTGTCATTTCTAACGCAAGGATAAATCCCACTAAAATAGATGAGATTACCGTCGTTGGTCGAAATGACAAGCTTTAAGAGTTGTATATTTTTTTATATAAGTCTTTATATTTCTCCATTACAATTTTACGCTTAAGTTTCATGGTGGGAGTAAGGTGTCCAGCATCAATTGACCAAACATCGGGAGTAAGTTCAAAGCGTTTTATTTGTTCCCAACTACCAAATTTTTTGTTTAATTCATTGATCTCTTCTTGAATACGTTCAATTAATTTGGGGTTTGAAATTATTTCTTCATTTGTATTTCCTACTGGAATTCCATGAATTCGTTCCCATTCTTTAACAAACGCAAAGTTAGGCTGGATAAACGCTGCAGGCATTTTTTGACCATCACCAATAACCATAATTTGTTCTACGAAACGAGACTGTTTCATAGCATTTTCCAATAATTGCGGTGAAACATATTTTCCACCCGAAGTTTTAAACATTTCTTTCTTTCGATCAGTAATTTTCAAGAAACCTTCGCTATCAATTTCTCCTATATCACCTGTTTGAAAATAGCCATCAGTCATTACTTCTTTAGTTTGGGCTTCGTCTTTATAATACCCTAACATTATGTTTGGACCTTTACATAAAATTTCTCCATCTTCGGCTATTTTTACTTCTACTTTATCAATGACTTTCCCAACAGTTCCTATTTTGAAACCATTGTTACGCATATCATTTATAGCAACTAGTGGAGAAGTTTCTGTTAATCCATAGCCTTCCATTATTGTGATTTCAGCAGCAGCAAAAATTCTAGCTAAGCGTGGTTGAAGTGCCGCACTTCCACAAGCAATAAGTTGTAAATTTCCGCCTACCGCTTCTTTCCATTTACTAAAGATAAGTTTTCTGGCAATTTTTAATTGAAATTTATACCACCAACCATTTGCATCATAAGGCTCAAATTGAAATCCTAAATTGATGGCCCAAAAGAAAAGCATTCTTTTTATTCCTTTAAGCTCTAATCCTTTTGAGTATATTTTATCGTATATTTTTTCAAGAACTCTAGGAACTCCGGTAATTAAATGAGGTTTTACTTCTTTTATATTTTCACCAATTTTATCTAAAGATTCACCAAAATAGATTGATATGCTATAATATTGACATAAATATAAATAAAACCGTTCTAAGATATGACAAACAGGTAAATAGCTCATAGTTCTATAATTGCCTTCTGTGTAAGGAATTCTCATTGCGCCAGCAAAAACATTGGATACAATATTATCATGAGAAAGCATAACGCCTTTAGGTTTTCCTGTTGTTCCTGATGTATAAATTATAGTTGCTAAATCATTAGGTTTAACATTATTCTTTCTGTCTTCGACTACATCTTGATTACTTTCATCTTTTCCAAGTTCCAAAATCTCTGACCAATTTTTACATCCTTTAATCTCGTTGAAAGAATAAATTTCTTTTAGTAATGGAATATTTGCCTTTACAGATTTTATTTTTTCATAAATCATTTCATCAGAAACAAAACAAAAAATTGACTCTGAATGATTTAAAATATATTCATAATCTTCAGCAGCAATAGTTGGATAAATAGGTACATTTTGAGCACCAACTTGCAGTATTCCAATGTCTATGATATTCCATTCTGTTCTATTTGAAGTTGAAATTATGGCTATCTTGTCATTTTCAAGAACTCCTAATCGAAGTAAAGCTCTTGATACAGCATTGGCTTTGTCAATATATTGTTGTGTAGAAGTTTTTACCCATTTACCCTCATATTTGGTAACAAGACAATCTGGGAGGTTATTTTTTTCAAGCTGATAGTATGGGAAGTCAAAAAGTCTTGATATTGGAGTCATTAGAATGGTAATTTTATTGCAAATTAATTAATATTAGTTTCTTAAACAATATTAATTTAAAATATGCAGCATTTACGACCGAAATATGTAGTTTTGATACCTTTAATTTTACCCTGAATATCAAAAAATTCCCCGTTTTGAAGAGTATAAAATACTAGCCATTAGAATTCTATTGGCTTATGTTTTTTACTCCATAGCAAGAGTTTTATTCTACGTTTGCAATAGTTATTTAATAAAAGTATATGGAGTAATTGATTTTATAAAACTATGTTACCACGGTTTAATTTTTGACACTACAACCATCTAGATTATATGGAACGCATTATTGATAAGCGATTGAGAGTGGTTAAATAATTCCTGATTTGTCATTCCCGCGCAGGCGGGAATCCATTTGTTATATTCTAGATCCCCGCCTGCGCGGGAATTACAAGTATAATATTAAAGCTTATTCATATTCTCTGCCAACGTCTCAATAAACTTTGAGATAGGTCCTTTAATCATCATCGCCATCATTGGATTGAAATCACCTTCAAAGTATAATTGCACTGCACTTTGGGCATCAGAAATAGCTTCTATGTTTGCTGTTAGAGTAAACGGTAATTTATCGCTAGCAGCTGCTAAAATCACTTTAGAGTATGGTGTTTTGTCTTTCATTTTCAATTTGATTTCAGGCATTCCTTTTAAACCAAAGTTGAAAATATCATCCCCTAAAACTTCAAACTTAGCAATGTTTTCCGGCATTAGTTTTTCAAAGTTTTTTACATCTGATAAGGAATCAAAGATGTGTTGTGCTGATTTAGCTACGGTAACTTTTGGACTTTCAAGGTTCATAGTTTGTTTTTATTCTTAGAGAATAGAAAATAGGGAATAGAAAATAGACTTTTCTCTTTTAAACTTAACTTCTATGCTCTTTGTTCTATTTTCTATTTTCTTTTTTAAACTTTCCAAGTCGAGGGACTCTCGCGCCATTCTTGTAATGTTTTGAGTTCTATTTCGGAAATATAATTTTTGGCAACAGCCAATTCTAATAAATTATTATAATCGGCTAAAGTGTTTAACTCGATATTGGCATTTTTGAAATTTTCTTTAGCGATATCAAACCCATAAGTAAAAATAGCCACCATACCTTTGATATTCGCTCCAGCTTCTTTTAGGGCTTCTACTGCTAACAAACTACTGTTTCCGGTGCTAATTAAATCTTCGACTACAACTACATTCTGACCTTTTTGTAAAAAGCCCTCCACCTGATTTTGTCTACCGTGTTTTTTGGGTTCTGGTCGGACATATACAAAAGGTAATCCCATATATTCCGCTACAAGCATCCCAATTCCGATAGCACCAGTTGCGACTCCCGCAATGACGTCCGGTTTACCAAATTCTTTTTCAATATGTTTGGAAAATTCTTCTCGCACAAAATTTCTTATCGCTGGGAATGATAGTATTAATCGGTTGTCACAATAAATTGGAGATTGCCAACCCGATGCCCACGTAAAAGGATTTTTTGGATTCAATTTAATTGCATTTATTTGTAAAAGCAATTCGGCTGTTTTTTCGGCTGTGTCTTTATTAAAAATCATAGTACAAATGTATAAAGTTTTTGTCAACGATAAACCACTTTTTTTAACAAATGAGATCTCGAAAGAAACCGATTTTCAGTTGTTTTTGCTGGAAAGCATTGATATTGAGCAACTCATCATCAAAATGTTTCAAAATAAAATTCAGAAAGCTTCATTATATTATCCTGATGAAAAAGTCATTCTTAAAAAGTTAAAGGAAAAAATTCCGGTTTGTAAAGCAGGCGGTGGTTTGGTTTTTAACAAAAATGGCGAGGTTTTATTCATTCTTAGAAACGGAAAATGGGATTTACCCAAAGGTGGCATTGAAAGAGATGAAGAAATTGCTGATACTGCCATGCGTGAGGTAACAGAGGAGACAGGCGTTGATAAATTAGAAATTACCCGAAAACTTCAAAAAACCTATCATATTTTTAAACGAAATGGAAAGTATAAACTTAAAATAACGCATTGGTTTGAAATGCAAACTAATTTTGAAGGAACACCATTTCCACAGGCCAATGAAGGTATAGAAAAGGCGGTATGGCTCAACCCGGAGCAAATAAAAGAAGCCTTAAAAAATTCATATGAGAATATTAAGTTATTGTTTGAGGAAGAGAAGCTATTGAAATAGTGTACAGTCGCAGTTTACAGTCTCAGTAGACTGTATATAAAATGTGAACTGTGAATTCGACTGCTTAGTAATTGTCTATCTTTGCCGAATGACAAATTACCATCATTCCAACAATATCCTTTTAAATTTAGGCATCGATAGCTTAAACGAAATGCAACTAGCTGCTCAAGAAACCATTCTAAACGACCGCAATGTATTATTGCTTTCGCCAACAGGTTCGGGGAAAACACTTGCTTTTTTATTGCCTATTTTTGAATTGTTAGATGAGTATGTGGCCGGAGTGCAATGTTTGATTTTAGTGCCATCAAGAGAGTTGGGAATTCAGATTGAACAGGTTTGGAAAAAAATGGGCACCACATACAAAGTAAATGTGTGTTATGGCGGCCATTCGATTGATACAGAAATCAAAAACTTGTCAAATCCTCCGGCAGTTTTAATTGGAACTCCAGGGCGAATTGCTGATCATCTTGACCGCAGCACTTTTAAAGTCGACCACATTCAGACATTGATTTTGGATGAATTTGACAAATCACTGCAACTGGGTTTTCATGAAGAAATGTCATTTATCATCAATAAATTATCCAAATTAAATAAAAGAATATTAGTTTCGGCAACAGCCGGAATTGAAATCCCTAAATATACGCGGGTTGTAAATCCAACTGTTTTAGATTTTATTCCTACAGAAGAAGCCAAAGTAAATCTTTCGATGAAAATGCTAGTTTCAAAAGACAAAGATAAGATTGGCAGTTTATTTAATTTGATTTGTTCCTTACAATCGGAATCGGCTTTAATCTTTTGCAATCACAGAGACTCGGCCGAACGCATTAGCGATGCGCTAAACCAAAAAGGAATCTACGCCACCTATTACCACGGCGGTATGGATCAGGACGAACGTGAACGCGCTTTAATTCAGTTCAGAAACGGAAGTGTCAGTTATTTGGTTACCACCGATTTGGCAGCACGTGGTTTGGACATACCCGAAATGAAACACGTTATTCATTACCATCTACCTTCAAAAGAAGACGAATTCACCCATAGAAACGGACGAACTGCGCGTATGTTAGCTATCGGTACCGCTTATATCATTGTTCATGAAAGTGAAAAAAAACTGGACTACATCCATTATAACATACCAGTTTTAAAAGTAGAGAACGCTACCAAATTACCAAAACCACCCGAATTCCAAACAATTTACATCAGCGGAGGGAAGAAAAACAAACTGAATAAAATAGACATCGTAGGTTTCTTTTCCCAAAAAGGAAAACTGGAGAAAGGCGATTTGGGACTGATAGAAGTCAAGGATTTTATTTCGTTTGCCGCGGTAAAATCTAAAAAAGTAAAAGAACTGCTTTCCAATATTCGCGACGAAAAAATGAAAGGCAAGAAGTTTAAGATTGAAGTCGCTAGAAAAGTAATTAAGAAATCAGAGGAGTAATAATTATTTTACTTTTTGGGTTTAAATAGTTTCAATTTATTTATTGATGTATTTATCTGAAAAATCATCTTTTAAATCTACGCCTGATAGTTTTTTAACTAACATTTCGTCAATTAAATAAGCCAATTTCATTGCTGCAAATTCATAGGACAAACCTTCACTTTGTATGTTAGAAACACAATTTCTTTTTTCATCTGTATTTCCTTTTTTTGGATTGTAAGTAATATAGGCACCCATACTTGTAGGCGAACTTAATCCTGGTCTTTCTCCAATCAAAATCAAAGCAATATTAGAGTTTAGTATTTCTCCAATTTCATCTGAAATAGCAACTCTGCCATATTTTACTATTATAATGGGAGATATAGTCTTAAATTTTAATTTGGGAATTAAATGTTCAATTAGTTTAATAGCATGGAGATTTACAGCTTCGGCTGATAATCCATCTGCAATAATGATAGACAAAGTTGTTTTTTGTCTAGGCAAATCTTTCAGTTTTTTTATGCTTATTTCATTAAGAAGTCTTCCAAGATTAGGATTCTTTAGATAGTCAATGCCATTACTAATTTGGCTTTGAACTAAAATACTTTTTAAACTAAGATTTTTTGCATCTTCAACTATATTTAACACGTCCAGCTCAGTACTTATAGCGTCTTTTGCCAGTGCATGTGCCATTCGAAACTCTAAAACCTTATTAGTAGGTAAGGAATTCCCTGATCTACCAAGTGCAATTCTTGCATTTGTGTATTTTTTTAAAATATGCCAATCGTCCAACTCCATAACTAAAATTATTTATTGATTAATTCTAATAATTTGTGTTGACTTTTAACGGGTAAAAGTTCATTATTATGATTCATTATCTCATTTTTGATTAACCATTCTTCAAATTCGGGTGCTGGTTTAAGACCAAGAAGTTTTCTAATGTATAAAGCATCATGAAAGGAAGTACTTTGATAATTCAACATAATATCATCTGCTCCAGGAATTCCCATTATGAAATTGCATCCTGCGGTTCCTAAAAGTGTTAATAACGTATCCATATCATCTTGGTCTGCTTCAGCATGATTGGTATAGCAAATATCGCAACCCATTGGTAACCCCATAATTTTAGCGCAAAAATGATCTTCTAGGCCAGCTCTTATAATCTGTTTACCATCAAATAAATATTCTGGACCAATAAATCCCACTACTGAATTTACTAAAAAAGGATTGAATTCACGTGCTACAGCATAGGAACGCGCTTCTAAAGTTTGTTGGTCAATTCCATGATTGGAGTTAGAAGAAAGTGAACTGCCTTGACCTGTCTCAAAATACATAACATTATTTCCTATTGTGCCTCTTGATAATGATTGTGCAGCGTCGTAGCCTTCTTTTAATAAAGATAAATTGATGCCGAAACTTTTATTTGTTTTTTCGGTTCCGCCGATTGATTGAAAAACTAAATCTACTGGTGCTCCTTTTTCAATAGACATTATTGTATTTGTTATGTGACTAAGAATACAAATCTGTGTTGGTATTTTATATTGCTGTCTCACATCATCAAGCATTTTTAATAAATTGATTTGTGTATTAATATTGTCAAATGCAGGGTTTATACCTATAAGTGCATCTCCACTTCCGTAAAAAAGGCCATCAACCACCGAGGCAAGTATTCCTTTAACGTCATCTGTTGGATGGTTGGGTTGAAGGCGCGTCGATAAATGACCCTTTAATCCAACTGTAGTTCTAAATTTAGTGATTACTTCACATTTTGAACTAACAAGTATCAAATCTTGTAGGCTCATAATTTTAGAAACTGCAGCAGCAATTTCAGGAGTAATTGATTTTTGTATACTAGTTAATTCTTTTTTCTGTACATTATTTTCGAGTAAATAATTCCGAAAATCACCTACGGTTAAATGGGAGATACTTTTAAAATTCTCCTTGTCATGACTATCAAAAATCAACCGAGTAACTTCATCAGTTTCATAGGGTATCAAAGGTTCATTTAAAAATTCACAAATTGGAATTTCTGAAAGTGCCATTTGAGCAGCAACACGTTCTTGATATGATTTTGCTGCAATTCCTGCCAAAATATCTCCAGAACGCGCCGGTGTAGCTTTGGCCATTAATTCGGCTAGCGTATCGAAAACAAAAACAATATTATTTACTGTGTGTTTGTACATTTATTTTTTTAAAAGTCTAATTTGATAGAATTTGGTCTTTTACAATAGTTATTTAGTTTTATAAAATATTTTGAAGAGGATGTAACCTAAAACGACTGTTCCAAAATACAATAAAGCCAAAAGAGGATTGAAATAACTCATTGTAATTATGGATAAAAAACCTATTAACAAGGCTGTTATTGGAAGAATTGGATAAAATGGTACAACAAATGGTCTTTCTAAATTGGGTTCTGTTTTTCTCAATTTTAATAATGATATCATAGAAATAATATATAAAGTAAGTGCTCCAAAAACAGCTATTGTTATTATTTCTCCTGTTTTATTAGTATACAAAGCTGCAATTCCAAGAATCATATTTACGATTAGTGCATTTGTAGGAGTTGAAAATTTTGTGTTTATTTTACCTAAAAATTTTGGCGCAAAATTTATTTTTCCTAGTTCCATAGTGGCTCTTCCACCGGCAAGAATTAATCCATGAAATGATGCTATAAGTCCAAATAGCCCAACGCCAATAATTAATTGGTACATTAAACTATCTTTTGATACTGCTTTTGCCATTGCTAAAGGAAGCGGTGAATCGGATAAACTTCTGTCTGATTTGTAAACAATTTCCTCCCATCCACCTACACCAATTGAAGCAACAAATACCATAACACATAATATAACTAGTGTTAGCATCGCACTTCCAAATCCTTTTATGATATTTTTTTGAGGATTTACGGTTTCTTCTGCAACATTTGCAACACCTTCAATACCTAGAAAAAACCAGATTGCAAATGGAATAGCGGCAAAGATTCCACTCCAACCATTTATACTTGCATTTTTTGTGAAGTTATTTGCGGAAAAATGTGGGATTGTCACTCCAAAAAAAAGCAATAACTCTGCAACAGCAAGTATAGTAATAAACAATTCAAAAGTAGCTGCTATTTTTACCCCCAATACATTAAGCGTGGTAAATAATAAGTAAACAATAATTGCAGTTTGTATAATAGGAATTTGAGGAAATGAAAGATTTAAATAAGCCCCGATTGCAATTGCGATTGCCGGAGGTGCAAATACAAATTCAATAACTTGGGCTAGTCCTGTAATAAATCCTATATCTTTTCCTAATGCCCTGTTAGCATAATCGAAACCACCGCCTGCTTTTGGAATTGCACATGATAATTCGCAATAGGAAAAGCTAAAGCAAACATACATAATTGTTATAATGAGAGTGGCAATTGCCATTCCAAAAGTACCTCCTTTTTCAAGACCTAAATTCCAACCAAAATACATTCCAGATATTACATATCCTACTCCAAGTCCCCATAGAAGTATTGGTGAAAGTGTCTTCTTAAGATGTGTACTCATAAAATTAGCTGTTAAATTAGATTCAAAAATAATGTTTAAATCAAAATATTTTATAAATATAATTTATATATTCTGAATGTAATATCCCTTTAGGTTTAATAAATTATAACAGCCAATTAAGATTTTGAAGTAAAAGAATTTTGACACAATAACTGAAAAAATCAAACTATTTTTTTACTACAACTGTATCCGGAACCAAAACGGAGTAATCGCCTCCATTTCTAATCACATCGCGAACAATGCTTGAGGAAATATATGATGTTTTGGAAGCGGTTAGAAGAAAGACTGTTTCAATTTTTGACAATCTCCTGTTGGTATGCGCAATAGCTTTTTCGAACTCAAAATCGGCCGGATTTCGCAACCCACGTAGGATAAACTCAGCGTCTAATTTCCGGCACAAATCAATGGTTAACCCTTCATAAGTAATCACTGTTACTTTTGGCTCGTCTTTGAAAGCGTCTTCAATAAATTTTTTGCGTTCCTCTAATGTGAACATATATTTCTTTTCGGCATTGATACCAATCGCCACAATCACTTCATCAAAAAGTGAAATTCCTCTTCGGATAATATCATAATGTCCATTAGTAATTGGGTCAAACGAACCTGGAAAAACGGCTTTTCTTTTCATTTTGTTGTATTTTGTATGTTGTGAGTTCTAGGTTAAAAGTTGCTGAACTTACAACTTAGAACCTACAACGTACAACATTTTACTTTTGTAAAGCTAATTCAATTGAGTTGGTAAACAAATCTTCTAGAGTAATTCCCGCTGCTCTTGCTTGTTGCGGAATCAAACTTTCGGTAGTTAGTCCCGGAATGGTATTCATTTCTAACATAAAGGGTTCTCCGTCTACAATGATAAATTCACTTCTCGAAAATCCACTCATTTTTAAAATCGTATAGGCCTTTTTGGCAACAGTTCTAATTTTTTCAGCTATGTCTTCAGAAATTCGAGCTGGAGTTATTTCCTGTGATTTTCCATGATATTTAGCTTCGTAATCAAAGAAATCATTTTCGGATACAATTTCTGTTATAGGCAAAACTACGGTTTCTCCTTTATAATTAATGACACCAACAGAAACTTCGGTTCCGTCAAGAAAGCTTTCAATGATTATTTCATTGTCTTCTTTGTAAGCATTGGCAATCGCTAATAAAAGTTCGTCTTTTGTTTTTACTTTACTGATTCCAAAACTAGAACCCGATTTGTTTGGTTTAACAAAACAAGGTAATCCCACTTTTGCCAGAATTTCATCCTGCTTGATTTCATCACCAAGATTTAAATAATAGGAGGTAGCCGATTTTATACCGTAGGGTTTTAGAACCGATAATAAATCACGTTTGTTAAATGTCAATGCCGCTTGATAATAATCGCAGGAGTTTTGCGGAATTCCTAATAATTCAAAATATCCCTGCATTAATCCATCTTCACCAGGTGTTCCGTGAATGGCATTAAATACACAATCGAACGTAATTTTTTCATTGCTTATCGTAACCGAAAAATCATTTTTATCTATCGGAAATTCAGTATCATTGTCATCAACATAAACCCATTTTTCTTTAAAAATATGGATTCGGTATCCTTTGAATTTTGTTTTGTCTAAGTTTTGATAAACTACGTTTCCACTCGTTAACGATATTTTGTATTCGCTGGAATAACCGCCCATGATGATGGCAATTTTTTTCATTTGTTCTGGATGTTAAGTGAAACAAAATTATCAAATTTTTTCACATATTGTTAGTTGTACATAGTTTATTGGATTATAGAATTTTTAGGAGCATAACCCATGTTTAGTCAGGAAGTGCTGTCCCGCTGTCTGTTCTATCTTTTTAGGATTAATGTGCCTACGCAATGCTTCGGCCAATCCTAAAAAGGATGTCACGCTCATCGGGGCTATTTTGGACATTTTTTTTATTCCTGACAACCGACAACCGACAACCGGCATCTTTTTTTATATCTTTGTGCAAATTAAAATTCTATATGAGTTTACGAAAGTATTTATTCAGCCGTGTTTTTTTTACCCAAATTCTTGCTGCTATGGCCATTTTTGCCATTATAGCATATTTATTTTTTCATTGGATAACCTATACCACACATCACGGACAGGAAATAACCGTTCCTGATTTGGCTAAACTTTCTGCGGAACAGGCAGAAGAAAAGTTAAGTGCTGTCGATTTAGATTATATAATCCTTGATACCGTTGATTTCAAACCCGATTTTCCGAAGTTGACCATTGTAGAACAAGAGCCAAAAGCAGGCGCGAAAGTAAAAGAAGGTAGAAAGATTTATATCAAAATAAATGCTTATAAATATACGATGGTTGCCGTGCCTGATTTGATTGAAAAAACATATCGTCAGGCAGTACCAACGCTCAAAGCTATTGGCTTATTAGAAGGTACAATTACCTATAAACCTTATTTAGGAAAAGACATGGTTCTTGAATTGCGTCAGAACGGAAAGAAATTAAAAGCAGGTGACAAAGTCTTAAAATCATCCAAAATTGATTTGGTTCTTGGCGATGGAAAAATTACTTATGAAGAAACTGTTGATTCTACCGCTGTAGACTCTACTGAAATTATTCCATTAGATGGACAATAATACGGATAATATTCCTGAATTAGAAGAAGAGGAATTATTTGAACACCACCGACATGTTGCTGACAAAGGGCAATCGTTGTTGCGTGTTGACAAATTCTTGATGCAATTGATTGCTAATGCTACGCGAAACAAAATTCAGAAAGCGGCTGATGATGGAAACATTTGGGTAAATGATGTTCCGGTAAAGTCAAGTTACAGAGTCAAACCTTTTGATGTGGTTCGTGTTATGTTATCGCATCCGCCTTTTGAAAATCTGATACTACCGGAAAATATTCCCTTAGATATTGTTTATGAAGACGATTCGTTGTTGGTTATTAATAAACCACCAGGGTTAGTGGTTCATCCCGGACACGGAAATTATACAGGAACATTGGTTAATGCATTGGCATTTCATTTTGAAAATCTTCCAAAGAATTCAAGTGATAGACCTGGATTGGTTCACAGAATTGATAAAAATACTTCCGGACTTTTGGTTGTTGCCAAAACGGAGCAAGCAATGACACATCTGGCAAAACAATTTGAAGATAAAACTACCGAACGTGAATATATTGCCTTGGTTTGGGGAAATGTAAAAGAAGAGGAAGGCACTATAGAAGGTAATATAGCAAGACACGTAAAAGATAGAATGCAAATGGCAGTTTTTCCGGATGGTGAAATTGGAAAACATGCTGTTACACATTATAAGGTTTTGGAACGTTTTGGTTATGTTACTTTGGTTTCCTGCAAATTGGAAACAGGAAGAACACATCAGATTAGGGTGCATATGAAATATATTGGACACACCTTATTTAATGACGAACGTTATGGTGGCGAATTAATTCTAAAAGGAACTACATTCACAAAATACAAGCAGTTTAT
>CANKLK010000009.1 GCA_947482805.1 Flavobacteriaceae bacterium | reverse complement strand
TAAACTTTGGTTCCCAAAACAGCTTCGGGAAATTCGTTAATCAATTCGTTTAATGATTTTCCTTTCAATGAACCATTAGCCACGACACTAACATTATTTTCTACAGTAGATATTTCCCAGCTTTCACCTGTAATATTTGAAGTTATAGGTTTATTTAGAAAGGTTTTTAATTTTGTTCCTCCCCAAATTCTTTCTTTAAGTATGGGTTCAAATTGTAACGGATATAATTTCATCGATGCCATTTTGAGCAAACTTACATAGTTTTGAGAATTTCAAGTGCCTTTTCGATGTGTATTTTAGCCGAAGTACTATCAAAAATTAATTGAACAACTCCTTTTTTATCAATAACATATGTAGCTCTGCCGGGAATCAAACCCAGGAAATCATTAGGAACACCAAATTGTGTTCTGATCTTTTTGTCAAAATCTGAAAGCAATATAAATGGAAGTTTGTAACGTGACGCAAATTTTTGATGCGACTTTAAACTATCACTGCTTATTCCAATTACTTCAGCACCAAGCGCTTTAAAATCTTCATATTTATCTCGAAAAGTACAAGCTTGTATAGTGCAACCGGGAGTGTCATCTTTCGGATAAAAATAAATTACTAATGGTTTTCCAATGTATTCTATTATATCAAAAGAATCTCCTTTACTATCTATCGAGGTAAATGAAGGGATTTTGTCCCCAATTTTTAGCGCCATTAATTTCCGTTGTAGGTTACAAAATTTCTAGGCGTTTCATAAAGAACCACTTCTAAATCTTTATTGGCATCAATATATTTTCTTAGCTTTTGCCAAATGACAACTGATATATTTTCGGCTGTTGGATTTAAGTCGGCGAACTCTGGAACATCAAGGTTAAGATTTTTATGATCGAAAGCATTTTCGACATGCTCTTTGATTAAATCAGAAAGAATTTTTACATCAATAACATAACCTGTTTCCAAGTCAATTTCTCCAGTTACTGAAACTGTTAAATCATAATTATGTCCATGGAAATTTGGATTATTACATTTGCCAAATATAGCATCGTTTTTCTCCATTGACCAATCTTTACGATATAATCGATGGGCTGCATTGAAATGGGCTTTTCTGGAAACTGTTACTTTCATTAGATATTTTATTGTTAATTAACGATTTATGAGTGTTGAAATGTTCTGAAATCTGAATTCTAAATTCAGCAATCTTAAATCTTATGGTCTTCTAAATAATGATAAAATTCGTCAAATATTATTTTGAACCAAACTGTATAAATATCGGGATTTTGAATCATATCGGTTTTGACATCTTCAATTTTCATCCATTTCCAGCTTTCTACTTCCTCTTCATTGATTTTTGGTTCATCATTATAATAACCAATCATCACATGGTCGAGTTCATGCTCTGTCAAACCATTATCAAATGGAGCTTTATAGATGAAATGAAATAATTCTTTGAGTTCGGTTTTGAAACCCATTTCTTCATATAACCTTCGGGTTCCGGCCTGAATATTGGTTTCTCCGTTGCGTTGATGACTACAGCATGTATTAGTCCAAAGCAAAGGTGAATGGTATTTTTGATGCGCACGTTGCTGCAACATGATTTCGTTATTTTTATTCAACACGAATACCGAGAAAGCACGATGCAAAATTGCTTTCTCATGTGCTTCGAGTTTATTCATTAACCCAATAGGTTCATCTTGTTCATTAACCAAGATTACTTGTTCTTCAATCATAACTTATACTATTTGTAACCCTAAGCGCATCCCGAAGTTTCAGAAATAGGACAAAAATACAAAAAAAAAGATGCCTTAATAATTATACTTTTGAACAACCGTTAAACTTTCCTTAAATAGCAGCAATTTGTAATCTACTTGGCATTTTCCCTCATATATGTAATGTAAATTTGTATCCGATTTATAAATTAATAATATCACTGAATAAAAACCGAATGTCCACTTAATATTCTCCTCTTACTATCAAATATGCAAAAATCCATTTTTAACTTTTTACTTTTGTCACCACTATTCATTCTGAATGCTTGTGGACAGAATAACAACAAACAAAATATAACTTCAAAAACAATTGTTATGGAAAACGTGATTTCAAAACCAGAGAATCCTTTTTATTCTAATACTGATACAACAAAATTAAATGTATCTGATGCAGAATGGAAGAAAGTGCTATCTGCTGATTTATATGCTGTTGCCCGACAAGCAGATACCGAAAGAGCTTTTACCGGAACGATGTGGAATTCAGAAACCAAAGGCACCTATTATTGTGCGGCTTGTGGTTTAAAGTTATTCAAATCAAATCAAAAATTCACTAGCAGCTGTGGCTGGCCTAGTTTTTTTGAACAAGACAATGAAAAAAGCGTTGTGTTTAAAGATGACAACTCCTTTGGAATGCGTCGTATAGAAGCACTTTGTGGTAGATGCAATAGTCATTTAGGGCATTTGTTTGATGATGGACCAGCTCCAACAGGAAAACGGTATTGCATGAATGCTATTTCATTAGATTTTGTTCCAGATAGTGTAAACATTCCAACAAACAATGGAAATTTAGAAACAATAGTATTAGGTGGCGGTTGTTATTGGTGTGTAGAAGCTGTTTACGAAAATTTACAAGGTGTTGAGAAAGTGGTTTCTGGTTTTGCAGGAGGAAAAGTTGAAAATCCAAGTTATGAGGAAGTTTGTGCCGGAAGTACTGGGGCTGCCGAAGTAGTTCAAATTACTTACGATAAAACTGAAACAAATTTGGATGAAATATTTAAGGTGTTTTTTACGGTGCATGACCCAACGACATTGAACAGACAAGGTGCTGATGTTGGAACACAATATCGTTCGGTAATTTTTTATAAAAACGAAGAACAAAAGAAAGCGGCTGAAAGCATTATTGCGGAATTGAATAATGCTAAGGTTTATAGTAGTAAAATTGTAACCACTTTAGAACCGTTTAAAGCCTTTTACAAAGCAGAAGACTATCATCAAAACTATTATCAAAACAATAAAAACCAACCCTATTGTGAAATGGTAATACAGCCCAAAATTGAAAAATTTGAAAAGATTTTTAAAGACAGATTGAAAAAGAAATAATACTAAAAAAACTCCTTGTTTGCACAAGGAGTTTTTTTAATTATTTAATAGTGGATAATTTATCTTTTATCTATTGACACAAAATCTCTTAAAGGTTTACCTGTATATACTTGTCTTGGTCTTCCTATTGGTTCTTTATTGATGCGCATTTCTTTCCATTGTGCAATCCAGCCCGGTAATCTTCCTATAGCAAACATTACGGTAAACATATCGGTTGGAATACCTAATGCTCTATATATAATTCCGGAGTAGAAATCAACATTTGGATATAATTTTCTAGAAACGAAATATTCATCAACCAAAGCTGCTTCTTCTAATTCCTTTGCTATCCTTAAAATCGGATCGTCTACACCAAGATTTTTCAATACTTCATCTGCTGCTTTCTTAATGATTCTGGCTCTTGGGTCAAAATTTTTATAAACACGATGTCCGAATCCCATTAAACGGAACGGATCGTCTTTATCTTTGGCTTTTGCCATATATTTTGCTGAATCGCCACCATCTAATTGAATGGCTTCTAACATCTCTAACACAGCCTGATTAGCTCCGCCATGCAATGGACCCCAAAGTGCAGAAACTCCGGCAGAAATGGAAGCAAATAATCCCGCATGAGACGAACCAACAATTCTTACTGTTGACGTAGAACAATTTTGCTCGTGATCTGCATGCAAAATAAATAATTTATCTAATGCATCAACTACAACAGGATTTGAAGAATACGGTCCGGTTGGTAATTTAAACATTAACTGCATGAAATTCTCAACATATCCTTGCGTGTTATCATAGTAATTCAAAGGATAACCCATCATTTTTCTGTAAGTCCAGGTTGCAATCACCAAGAATTTACCCATGGTTTTGCAAACTGCTTCATACATTTCTTTTTCGTTTTCTACATTTACCACTTTTGGATTAAAAGCTGTTAATGCGCTTGTAAGCGAAGACAAAACACCCATTGGATGAGCCGTTTTTGGAAAACCATCTATAATGTTTTTCATTTCTTCGTTGACCAAAGTATATTTTCTTATGTCGTTTTCAAATTGAGCTAACTGACTTTTTGTTGGTAATTCTCCAAATATGACCAAGTAAGAAACCTCAAGAAAATCTGATTTTTCGGCTAAATCTTCAATTGCATAACCGCGATAACGAAGAATTCCTTCTTCACCGTCAAGGAAAGTGATATCGCTTTTGCATGAACCAGAGTTTTTGTAACCCGGATCAAGTGTTATTGCGCCTGTTAAAGCACGTAGTTTTTCAATATCAATAGCTGCTTCATTTTCACTTCCTTCAATGACAGGAAACTCATATTTTTTGCCATCAAATTCTAAAATTGCTGTTTTGGACATGGTAAAATAAGGGAATTAAATCTGTTTGTTTAACAATTCAACAAATTTAGGGAATTCGAAATGAAATAAAAAACAAATATGATAACGTTTTCTTTTATTATTTGATAAATATTTTATCAAAAACCAATGAGTTTGTTTTTAAAAAAAAGTTAAAAAAATCCCGAGCTTTGCTCCGCCAGTTCGCTTCGCTCGGGTCACTCAGGATTTAATTTGTAACTATATTTAATTTCTTTATGATAAAGCCACCTTTACTTGATCAGCAGCTTCTTGGAATTGCACTGCTGATAAAATTGGCATTCCTGAATTATCAATTAACTCTTTGGCTATTTCAGCATTTGTTCCCTGAAGGCGCACAATAATAGGCACTTTAATAGCGTCTCCCATATTTTTATAGGCATCAACAACACCTTGTGCTACTCTGTCACAACGAACGATTCCTCCAAAAATATTAATCAAAATTGCTTTTACATTTGGATCTTTTAAAATAATTCTAAAAGCTAATTCTACTCTTTTGGCATCTGCAGTTCCACCTACATCTAAAAAGTTAGCTGGTTCATAACCTGCATATTTAATCAAATCCATAGTTGCCATTGCCAATCCGGCACCATTAACCATACAACCTACAGTTCCGTCAAGGTCAACATAATTTAAACCAGCTTCTTTGGCTTCAACTTCAATTGGGTTTTCTTCACGAATGTCACGCATGTCTGCGTATTTTGGTTGACGATATAACGAATTGTCATCGATGTTCACTTTAGCATCGACAGCCATAATTTTATTATCCGAAGTTTTTAAAACCGGATTAATTTCAAACATGGAAGCATCAGATCCAACATAAGCGTTGTATAATGAATCAACAAACTTTACCATTTCTTTGAAGGCATTTCCAGAAAGTCCAAGATTAAAAGCAATTCTACGTGCCTGAAAACCTTGTAATCCAATTGAAGGATCAATCTCTTCGGTAAAAATTAAATGTGGTGTATGTTCGGCAACTTCTTCAATATCCATTCCTCCTTCCGTAGAATACATAATCATGTTTCTTGCTTTTGCTCTGTTTAAAAGAACAGACATATAAAACTCTTTGGTATCACTTTCTCCAGGATAATAAACATCTTCAGCAATCAAAACCTTGTGCACCCGCTTTCCTTCAGGTGGTGTTTGAGGTGTTTTAAGCATCATCCCAATAATTTGTTCTGAAAGTTCTTCCACCTGTTGCAGATTCTTTGCCAATTTTACGCCACCCCCTTTTCCTCTTCCACCTGCGTGAATTTGCGCTTTGATAACATGCCAACCCGTTCCTGTTTCTGCAGTTAATTGTTTTGCGGCAGCCACAGCTTCAACCGGGCTATTAGCAACAATTCCTCGCTGCACTCTAACGCCATAACTTGCTAAAATTTCTTTTCCTTGATATTCGTGTATGTTCATAAATAAAGAGTTTGTTAGTTAAGATTTTGAAACAATCCTGAAATTCAGGAAAGCAAAACTTGGCACAAAAATAATTAAAATCAAATTATCAATACTAATGTATTTCTGCTTATTTTCATTATTTGACAAAAAGATATTAGAATGTCCAAAAGTCTATGTCAATATAACATTTTCACTTCTTTGACTTCAAAATATAAAATGGAATCGTCTTCTAATATGACTTCTAATTTCCCATCACGAGTCACTTTTTTGATAATACCCATAAAGCGGTTTCCATTTTTATCTTCAAATGGTGATGGATAATCCTTTTTATATAAATTTTCATGATAATCACTCCAAAGCAAATCAGAATTCATATTTAAAGTTTCCCTATTTTCTTCTAATGAATCTTTTAAAAGCAGGGCTAAGTGTTCTGGTTCATAGGTTTTACCCGTAATACACTTTAATGAAGTGGCTTGTGGTAGGTTTTCAAAATTAGTTTGATTTAAATTCAATCCAACACCTACAATTGCTGTAAAACTTCCATCTGGTTTTACTAAGTTTTCAATGAGAATACCTGCCACCTTTTTTGAATCTGCCATAATGTCGTTAGGCCATTTTATAGTAACATTTGGTATTTGAATGTTTTTTAAAACTTTTATTACAGACAGTGCAACTGCAATATTAAAATCGTATATATTTTGATTGTTAAGTTGAATGTCTTTAACCAAAATACTCATTGTAAGGTTTTTACGAGGCTCAGAAATCCATTTCGCCCCCATTTGTCCTTTTCCTTTGGTCTGCCTATTTGCCATAACAATAGCATAATCTTCCACAGCTGATTCTTTAAACAATTGCTTTAAAAAGTCGTTAGTCGAATCTATGGCATCGAGTTTGATTAAGGGCATGAGCAAATGGAAAATATTAGCGAATTTTAAACTTTTGTTGAGCAAAAATAAAGACAAAAAGTAATACATTTGCAAAACATACATAAATTTAAATGACGAAGAAAGCAGTTAACACAGATGTTCTTTTGGCGAACATAATAAAGGGTATTGAAGAAGTAAAAGGAAATGATATTGACATACTCGATTTGAGAGCAATAGATACGGCAGTTTGTGATTACTTTATAATATGTAATGGGAGTTCAAATACACAAGTTAACGCGATTGTTAACTCCATCCAAAAATTAGTTTCTAAAGAATTGAAAGATAAACCTTGGCACGTTGAAGGAACAGATAATGCAGAATGGGTTTTAATGGATTATGTAAACATTGTAGTTCATGTTTTCCAAAAACAAATTCGCGAATTCTATAACATAGAAGGCCTTTGGGGCGATGCCAAAATAACAACAATTCAAAATAAATATTAAAAATAGTTCATACCATAAAAAAATGGCTAACGAAAAAAAACCTAATAATTTTAAAATAAGTCCGTGGTTAATATACGTTTTAGTAATTGCGGGATTTATTGCACTCAATTACTTTGGCGGTTCTGGTTTTCAAGACACTACTAAAATATCGTATTCCAAATTCAATGAATATTTAAACAAAGGACAAATTGAAAAAGTAATCATCTACAATAAAACGGAAGGTGAAGCCTACTTGACAAAATCTGCCCTGGAGGAAAAAGAAAATAAGAAAGTTGCAAAAGACATGATGGGCAATGTAAACAAAGGCCCACACTATTCTTTCGATATAGGAAATGATGAAGTTTTTCAAAATAAGATTGAAAAAGCAAGTGATGAAGGAAAAATAAAAAGTTTTGAATTCAAAGGCAAAAGTAATTGGTCTGAACTCCTAATCACGTTATTACCTTTTATCATCATCATTGGACTTTGGGTATTGATTATGCGCAGAATGTCTGGCGGAGCTGGAGGCGGAGGAGGTCAAATTTTCAACATTGGAAAATCGAGAGCCAAACTTTTTGATGAAAAGACAGAAGTTAAAACCACTTTCAAAGACGTTGCCGGATTAGAGGGTGCAAAAGAAGAAATACAAGAAATTGTAGAATTCCTTAAGACGCCTGAAAAATACACCATTTTGGGAGGTAAAATTCCAAAAGGAGCACTCTTAGTTGGCCCTCCGGGAACCGGAAAAACATTATTAGCAAAAGCTGTTGCCGGTGAAGCTAAAGTGCCTTTTTTCTCTTTATCAGGTTCCGATTTTGTTGAAATGTTTGTCGGTGTTGGAGCTTCTCGTGTTAGGGATTTATTCAAACAAGCCAAAGATAAAGCACCATCCATAATTTTTATTGATGAAATTGATGCTGTTGGTAGAGCAAGAGGAAAAAACAACATGTCGGGTGGTAATGACGAACGCGAAAATACGTTGAATCAATTACTAACCGAAATGGATGGTTTTGGTACAAATACACATGTAATCGTAATTGCAGCTACCAACAGAGCCGATGTTTTAGACAAAGCTTTGATGCGTGCGGGACGATTTGACAGACAGATTTATGTTGACTTACCGGACATCCGGGAAAGAAAAGAAATTTTTGAAGTGCATTTAGCACCACTAAAAAAAGTGGAAGGTTTAGATACGGAGTTTTTAGCCAAACAAACTCCTGGTTTTTCAGGTGCTGATATTGCTAATGTGTGTAACGAAGCTGCTTTAATTGCGGCCAGAAATAATAAAACTGCTGTTGATAAGCAAGACTTTTTAGATGCTGTAGACCGAATTGTTGGCGGATTAGAAAAGAAAAATAAAATCGTAACCCCCGAAGAAAAACATGCTATTGCTGTTCACGAAGCCGGTCATGCAACTGTAAGCTGGATGTTGGAACATGCTGCTCCTTTGATAAAAGTTACTATAGTTCCTAGAGGTCAAAGTTTAGGTGCTGCCTGGTATTTACCTGAAGAAAGATTAATTGTTCGTCCGGAGCAAATGCTTGATGAAATGTGTGCCACCATGGGAGGAAGAGCAGCAGAGAAAGTTATCTTCAATAAAATTTCTACCGGTGCTTTGAGCGATTTGGAAAAAGTAACCAAACAAGCTCGTGCTATGGTTACCATTTATGGTCTGAACGAAAAATTAGGTAATATTACTTATTACGATTCAACTGGACAAAGTGAATATAGTTTTTCAAAACCCTATTCAGAAGATACTGCTATGACTATCGATAAGGAGATTTCTTTGTTGATTGAAAATGAATATCAAAGAGCCATCAAAATCTTAGAAGATAACAAAGAGAAATTGGAACAGCTTGCTGCCATCTTAATAGAAAAGGAAGTCATTTTCAAAGATGATTTGGAAACAATTTTTGGAAGAAGGCCTTTCAATATTCCTGCAGAAGAAACTGATATAGCATAACAAATTGGTTTTTTAACATTTTTTTAAAATCTTAATTCAAAACTTACTTTTGAATTAAGATTTTTTTATCTTTGGAGGATTTCAATTTTAAACCTAGTTTATACCAAAACCAGCATGAGTCTTTTCAGAAAAATTTTTGGGACAGGAAACGATGCCTCTGACGAAGAAAGTCAAAGCGAATTTAACAATACTCCTTCTAGCTTTTCACTACTTCCTGTAGACGAAAAGTTTACTTATAACTTCAAAAAAAATGGTGGTAAGTTTTTATATTGTGAAAACTTAAACGAAGTAAAAGATCAATTTCTAAATATTTTAGAAGAAAATGATTGGTTCGAATGCGAAGCATTGTGCTATGAACCAAAGCTTTATAGCATGTTGGACGAGAATAAACTACTTTACGATAAACCAACTAATCCAAAATTTTTATTTGCGAGTTGCGAAAACTTGATTGCCGATGAAGGTTCAGTTCTTTTTTCTTCAAACCAAATCAAACAAAACAAACCAAATGATTTGCCTAACAACATCATTATTTTAGCTACAACCAGTCAAATTTTAGAAGCAAAAAGCGATGGACTTCGTGTGATTAAAAAGAAATACGAAAAAGATTATCCAACAAATATTACTACTATTAAATATTTCGAGAAAGCTAAAGATGAAGACTTTCTTCAATATGGAAGCAGTGCAAAGAATTTATATCTGCTGCTTCTAGAAGATTTATAAAATGAATGAAACGTTAAAGAGGTTGTTATCTGGTGTAGTATATGTTGCACTTCTTATAATTGCTACTTCTTATTCTGTTAATAGTTTTTATTTACTATTCGGAATATTCATGATAATTGCTATTCACGAGTTTTGCCAATTAGTACATTTAAACAAAATAGCGCCTATTATTTTAGGTACTGCTGCCTATTGTTTAGCAAGTCAATTTAGAACAAACCAAACAAATGATCTTTTACTTTTATTGGCAACACTTTTTGTTTCTGTAAAGTGCTTACTATTGCTTTTCAATTCAAAAAAAGAAAAATTCGACACGTTTTCAAAATATACCTACACTATCGGTTATGTTATTCTACCCTTCATTATTATTACAAAGATTCCATTTTCATATAATAGCTACAGACCAAATATAATCATCAGTATTTTTATATTAATTTGGACAAACGATACTTTTGCGTATATCGTTGGAAAATCAATCGGAAAACACAAACTAATCGAAAGAATATCGCCAAAGAAAACCATCGAAGGATTTATAGGTGGACTTGTATTTTCGATAATTGCCGGAATTTTAATTTCTAAATTTATTTTTAAACCCGTACAAAGTTATGCTAATACCTCAATACTTATTTGGTCGATAAGTGCAATAATTATTGGTATATTTAGCACTTTAGGTGATTTAATCGAATCAAAATTTAAAAGAATCGCAGATGTAAAAGACAGCGGAACTATAATGCCCGGTCATGGAGGTATTCTAGATCGTTTGGATAGTATTATATTTGTAGCACCATTTGTTTATTTGTTTTATCAAATCTTATATTATGTTTCATAAAGAAGGCGGAAAAATTATTTTAATAGCAACAACTATAACGGTTGCAATAACGTTATTAACACCTGAATTCATTTCGATTTTTTGGCTACAAAAAACCATACAAATAGCAGCTTTGCTTTTTTTAGTATTGATTTTACAATTTTTCAGAAATCCGAATAGAAGAATAGAAGCCAACGACAAAGTTGTTTTGGCACCAGTTGATGGAAAAGTGGTAGTTATCGAAGAAGTATTTGAAGAAGAATATTTCAAGGATAAACGCATACAGGTTTCCATTTTTATGTCGCCTATAAATGTACACGTCACGCGTTATGCTGTTAGCGGAAAAGTAAAATATAGTAAATACCATCCTGGAAAATATTTGGTAGCTTGGCATCCTAAGGCAAGTACAGAAAACGAAAGAACAACTGTTGTTATTGAAAACAGGGTTTTTGGTGAAATTTTGTATCGACAAATTGCGGGTGCTCTAGCTCGCAGAATTGTAAACTATGCCGAAGAAGGAATGCAGGTTCGTCAAGGCGATGATGCCGGTTTTATCAAATTTGGTTCAAGAGTCGATTTGTTTTTCCCATTGGGAACAAAAATAGAAGTGAAACTTCAGCAAAATGCAATTGGAAACCAAACAGTTATTGCAATAAAAGAATAAACTGAAATGGATGAAAAAGAATTAGATATTCGATTTCTAGAAGCAGTAGAAATTGCTTCAAAAATGTCACAATCTGAGCTTCCGCAAGATGTGCAATTGCGATTATATGCCTATTATAAGCAAGCCACTTTTGGCACTATCAACTATAATAATTCTGCTGATTTTGACTTGCGAAATGCCTTTAAAACTAATGCCTGGATGCAAATAAGCCATTTATCTATCGACGAAGCAAAAGAATTATACACAGAAGCAATACACGAAATTGCAAATAGTAAAAAGTAAATTTATGAAATCGAAGATTCTTTCAATTGTTTTATGCTTTTCACTTTCACTGCTTTTACCTTCCTGTAAAAGAAAAAAACTAACCGAAGTTGTTGAAGTGCCATTACCATCTGCCGAAGAAAAAATCACAATTGGACAACCTGATGATGTAACAGCAAACGACGGTGAATTCTCATTGGTAAAATTACCATACGAATACAATGCACTTTCACCAAGTATTGGTATACTGACAATGGAAATGCATTATTCCAAACATTATTTATCGTATACGAACAACTTAAATAAATTAGTAGCTGAAGATCCAACATTAATCGACTCTCCCATTGAAGACATCTTAAAAAAATGTGATGGCAGTAATTCTGATTTAAAAAATAATGCAGGTGGCTATTATAATCATAGTTTTTTTTGGGAAGGCATGGCACCTAAATCGGGTGGACAACCTAAAGATACTTTAGCTATACTTATTACGAGAGATTTTGGTTCATTTGAACTATTTAAAACAGAATTTTCTGATGCTGCCGACAAACAATTCGGTTCTGGTTGGGTTTGGTTAGTTGTTGATAAAACCGGGAAATTGCAGGTAACCAGTACACCAAATCAGGAAAATCCTTTGATGCCAAAACAAACTGTTTCGGGTATACCACTATTAAATCTCGATGTTTGGGAACACGCCTATTATTTAGATTATCAATACAAACGCAAAAGATACATTGAAAATTTCTTCAAAATAATCAATTGGAAAAAAGTTTCCGAACGGTATGAAGAAGCCGTTACAAAGAAATAAGTTTCATAAAAAAGTCCCGATTACTCAGGACTTTTTTCTTTATAAAATATAATCAGTATTAATAAAATTAGATTCTTTACTATTAAGCAATTCCTGTAAAATGGCATTGTTATAAGCATTGTCTTTGGAAGCAACAAAGGTTCGAATAGAGAACGAACGCAAGGCATCATGAATACTCAATGTTCCCACTGCGGAATCTTTTCTTCCAGTAAACGGATACACATCGGGACCACGTTGACACGAACTATTTAAATTCACTCGGCAAACCAAGTTCACCAAAGTATCAATTAATGGTGCAATAGTTTTAATATCTTTTCCAAATAAACTCACTTGTTGACCATAGTTTGATTCTGCCATATCGTTCAATGGCTCCTGGATGTCTTTAAAAGTTAGAATTGGAATAACCGGTCCAAATTGCTCTTCATGATACACACGCATTTCTTTATTTATCGGCAACAAAACAGCCGGGTAAATATAATTATCCGAACGCTTTCCACCTTTAGCATTAATGACTTTAGCGCCTTTGCTTGTAGCATCATCTATTAATTCCTGAATATAATCCGGTTTGTCTTTTTCGGGTAATGGCGTTAAAAAAACACCTTTCTCCCATGGGTTTCCAAAAGCAAGCGCATCAACTTTCTCGGTAAATCTTCGATTGAATTCCGCGGCAATAGACTCGTGAACATAAAGAATTTTAAGTGCGGTACAACGTTGACCATTGAAAGACAAAGTTCCCGTAATACATTCTTGAATGGTTAAATCTAAATCGGCATCAGGCAAAATAATCGCTGGGTTTTTAGCTTCCAATCCTAAAATCAAACGCAAACGATTTTTATTTGGATGCTGATCTTGCAATGCAATAGCTGATTTACTGTTTCCTATCAATGCTAGAATGTCTATTTTCCCAGATTTCATAATTGGAGAAGCTACATCTCTACCTCTACCATAAACAATATTGATTACCCCTTTTGGAAAACTACTTCTAAACGCTTCAAGCAGCGGAGAAATCAATAAGACTCCGTGTTTGGCAGGTTTAAAAATAACCGTATTCCCCATTATAATTGCAGGAATAAGCAACGAAAACGTTTCATTCAATGGATAATTATAAGGACCAAGACACAAAACAACTCCAAGTGGCCCACGACGCACCATAGCATTCACTCCTTGACTTTTGGAAAATCGCGCACAATTTCTGTCTAATTGTTTATAATCTTCAATGGTGTCATAGATATATTCCACTGTTCTGTCAAATTCTTTTTCAGAATCGCCTAACGTTTTTCCTATTTCCCACATCAAATATTTTACGACTTCACTTCGAGTGGCTTCCATTTGAGTAACAAAATCCTGCATACATTTGATGCGGTCTATCACTTTCATAGTAGGCCATATTCCTTGTCCTTTGTCATAAGCAGCAACGGCTGCCGCTACAACTTCAGCAGCAGCAGATTCACCCATAGTGGGAATAGTTCCTAACAATGTCGGTGCGTACTTTTCGGTTGATGAAATAGTAGAATAAACTTCTGAGGTTTCTCCTGTCCATTTTTTTAGTTGACCATCAACCAGATAAGTATCTTGGTTTAGTAAATTCGTGATTTGAAATTCGGTTGGAATAGTATTCATAGAAAGATTTTTTATTAAAATAGTATTTATATAAAAACCTCCGACAGGCTTTTATAAAAAAAATTAACTAAAACGCTGTAATTGAAATTAATGAAATAAAATGATTATTAAGTTCGGACATTATTATTTACATTTGTTAATGTTCTCATTAACAATAAAAATGTAAATTTACTAAATAAAGTTTAAATAAACTGTTTAATTTATTTATAATTTCGTTAAACAAAAAAACATGTCAAAATCAAACAAAGTGTTATCCTATTTTTATAATTTTTTTCTATCTGAAAAAGTAAAAGAAAAGAGTGAGATTGTTACTGTTTACATAGCAATTTTTAGTTTCCTTTTACACTTATTGTTAATAGGCCTAGTGAATTTAGATATAATTAAAATTACTAGTAATTCTGAACTATTACGCAATCCAATCTCAGCTATTTATACTCCTTTTTCTTTTGTACTTATTTATGAAGTCTATTTATTATTGTATTATTTACCGAAATCAACTTCTATTTATATTGGGAAACAATATGAAATAATTTCGTTAATTGTCATAAGAAGAATTTTTAAAGATTTATCAAATTTAGAATTTTCTACAAATTGGTTTTCTATCAAAAATGATGTTTTATTTACAAGTGACTTATTTGCTATACTCATATTATTCTTTCTAATTTTTGTTTTTTATCGACTGGTTAAAGAAGGTAGTTCAAATGAGACTGAAATAGTAAATCCTGAAATAATAAAATTTATTTCCTTAAAAAAAACAATCGCCACGTGTTTAGTTCCAATTCTATTAGTATTATCTATTTATAGTCTTGGCCACTGGTTGTATGAGAGTTTATTTTCTATGAGTAAGGCTTTAACAGAGATTAAAGACATTAATAAAATATTTTTTGATGATTTTTTTACGGTTTTAATCCTTGTTGATGTTTTACTATTATTATTTTCCTTTTTACATTCTGATAAATTTAATAGGGTAATCAGAAACTCTGGCTTTATAATTTCAACAATATTGATAAAGCTGTCTTTTAGCACTGAAGGTATAATGAATATTTTATTGATTGTAATGGCAATAGTATTTGGTGTTATACTTTTGAAAATTCATAATTTATATGATACTATCAAAAAATAATACTATTTCTAAGTGAACTTATTTTAAAACCTCAGCGATCTTCAACGCACATTTCTCTCCGTCAATAGCTGCTGAAATAATTCCGCCTGCATAACCCGCACCTTCGCCACACGGATACAAACCTTTTATTTGTAAATGTTCTAAAGTTATGTTATCTCTCGGAATGCGAACTGGTGATGATGTTCTACTTTCTGGTGCATGTAAAATGGCTTCGTTGGTTAAATAGCCTTTCATTGCTTTTCCGAATTCTGAAAAACCTTCTCGTAATATCTGAGATAGAAATCCTGGGAAAACTTCACCCATTTCTACCGAAGTTGTGCCAGGAACATAGGATGTTTTCGGAATTGAAGCAGACAATTTACTTTGCGTAAAATCAATCATGCGTTGTGCTGGAACTTTTTGCGTACTTCCTGCTAAAAACCATGCTTTTTGTTCGATTGCTTTTTGGAATTCCATTCCAGCTAAAGCACCGAATTTGGCAAACGGTTTAAAATCTTCTAGTTTCAATTCGACTACAATTCCGGAGTTGGCTGTTGCTTGATCTCTTTTTGATGGCGACCAACCGTTGGTGACCACTTCACCCGGACTGGTAGCACAAGGAGCAATTACACCACCGGGACACATACAAAAAGAATACATCCCACGACCATTGACTTGTTTCACAATCGAATAAGGAGCTGGTGGTAAATAGTCGCCACGAAAATCACAACTGTATTGAATTTTATCAATCAATTCCTGTGGATGTTCGGCACGAACGCCAATTGCAAAAGGCTTGGCTTCTATTAAAATCTTTTTTCTGTCTAATAATTCAAATATATCACGTGCCGAATGTCCGGTTGCTAAAATCAATTTGTTGGCAGCAATCGTATCGCCATTTTGAGTAATAACTCCTTGAATCTCGTTATTTTTTATAATGAAATCAATCACTCGGGTTTCAAACAAAACTTTTCCGCCACATTCAATAATTTTATCTCGAATGTCCTGAATGATTTGAGGTAATTTATTAGTCCCTATATGCGGATGTGCTTCGACCAAAATATCTGGGGTAGCACCAAAACCAACTAATAACTGAAGAATTCTGTCAACATCGCCACGCTTTTTAGAACGCGTATATAATTTTCCGTCTGAATAGGTTCCGGCTCCGCCTTCGCCAAAACAATAATTTGAATCTTCATTTACAATATGGTCGACATTGATGGCTTTCAGATCTCTACGACGCCCACGGACGTCTTTACCGCGTTCAATAACAATTGGTTTTAAACCTAATTCTATTAATTGCAATGCTGCGAAAAGTCCGGCTGGGCCAGCACCAACAATGATTACTTCTTGATTATTGGAAACATTTTGGTAATTGGGAAGTTCGTTAGGCTGTTCCGTATATTTTTCATCTATAAGATAAACTGCAACTTTAAGATTGAACTTTACCGCTTTTTGACGTGCGTCTATAGAACGCTTTAGTATTACAACTTTATGAACTAGTTTTGTAGAAACTCGTACTGTTTTTGCCACATAGTCATAGAGCAAACTTTCATTGGCTGCTATTTCTGGAGAAACTTGAAGTTGGAGTTCGCTTGGCATTGTTTAATATTTTGGTAAAAGTAAGAATTTGAAAATTTGAAAATGTGTCAATTTGAAAATTGTTTACTAAAACGATTTAATAACAAAATCAGTATGTAACTTTGCTTGCTATTGAATTAATATGAGACAAATAAAACTAATCTGGGATTTTCGTGGGGAAGCTTCAGCTAAAACGGCGGAGCATCATGAAATTCATTTGAAGGAATATATCAGCATTGAAAAACTTCCGCTGAACATTACCGGTTTTGAAATTAAAAACGAAATGCATGCTATTGCTTTTATGGTCGTTACTGATGAAAACATGATTTCTGTAAGAGATGCTTTAAAGCCACATCGTGGAGAGATTTACTCAGTCTAATGTCATAAAGTCGAAAGTCATAAAGCAAAAAAATCACAATCCATCAACTCTAATCCTTTGGACATTAGACTTTAAGACTTTCAACTAATTAGCTACTTCACTTATAAATTTTATCCGCATTAAGCGTAATTCTTCGATATCGTAATCGCCATCAAATTCCTTCAGTGCATCTTCTATTTTATCCGATTCAGATTCCATAAAATAGTCGTGAATTTCTTCTTGTTGGTCTTCATCTAGGATATCATTTACCCAGTAACTGATATTTAATTTGGTTCCGGAATAGACGATTTGTTCCATTTCTTTTAGTAAATCATCCATTTTCATCCCTTTAGCTTTGGCTATATCTTCAAGCGATAATTTTCTGTCAATATTTTGAATAATGTAAAGTTTATTAGCTGAATTTGCTCCGGTAGATTTTACCACTAAATCGTCAGGCCTAATGATATCATTATCATCGACATATCTTGCAATAAGTTCAATAAATTCATTTCCGTACTTTTTGGCTTTACCTTCACCAACACCATGAACATTACTCAGTTCATCACTTGTTATTGGATATTTTAAAGCCATATCTTCTAGAGATGGATCTTGAAAAACCACAAAAGGTGGAACCCCTAATTTCTTAGCTACTTTTTTACGTAAATCACGAAGCATACTCATTAGTACTTCGTCAGCTGTTCCGGATGATTTTGCTGCTGTTACGATAGCATCATCCTCTGCTTCATTATATTCGTGATCTTCCGACATCATAAATGACGTTGGCTTATTAATGAATTCATGACCTTTGTCGGAAACCTTCAAAATTCCGTAAGTTTCGATATCTTTAGTTAAAAGTCCGTCAACTAAAACCTGCCGAATCAATGCCATCCAATAACGCTCTTCAAAATTTTTTCCCGTTCCGAAAAACGATTGTGAATCCGTTCTATAAGCCTTTATCATTGCATTCACTCTTCCAATAAGCGTGAAACAAATTTCTTTAGATTTATACAAATGTTTGGTATCTCTAACAATTTCTAAAAGCAGTTTGACTTGATCTTTTGCTTCAATTTTTGTTTTAGGATTTCGAACATTGTCGTCCATATCGGCACCTTCACCGGTTTCGCTGTCAAATTCTTCACCAAAATAATGCAATAAGAATTTACGACGCGACATCGAAGTTTCAGCATAAGCAACAACTTCTTGTAGCAAAGCATATCCAATTTCTTGTTCAGCTATCGGTTTGCCGGACATGAATTTTTCTAGTTTTTCAACATCTTTATAGGAATAATAAGCCAAGCAATGCCCTTCTCCTCCATCCCGACCGCCACGTCCTGTTTCTTGGTAATAACTTTCTAACGATTTTGGAATATCGTGGTGTATTACAAAACGAACATCGGGTTTGTCAATACCCATTCCGAAAGCAATTGTTGCTACCACCACGTCGACATCTTCCATAAGAAACATGTCCTGATGTTTTGCTCTGGTTTTAGCATCTAAACCTGCATGATAAGGCACTGCAGAAATTCCGTTAACTTGTAAAACTTCAGCAATTTCCTCAACCTTTTTTCGACTTAAACAATATATAATTCCAGATTTCCCTTTATTCTGTTTTATAAAACGGATGATATCAGATTCTATATTTTTGGTTTTAGTACGTACCTCATAAAATAAATTTGGGCGATTAAAAGAAGCTTTGAAAGTAACAGCATCCGACATATCGAGATTTTTAAGAATGTCTTCCTGTACTTTTGGTGTTGCTGTTGCAGTTAAACCAATTACAGGAACATCGCCAATAAGTTTAATGATAGCTTTTAAATTTCGATATTCGGGTCTGAAATCGTGTCCCCATTCTGAAATACAATGGGCTTCGTCAATAGCAACAAAAGAAATTTTTACTTTTTGAAGAAACTCAACGTATTCTTCTTTAGTTAATGATTCAGGCGCAACATATAATAATTTAGTAATCCCTGAAGTTATATCTTTTTTAACTTGATTTATTTCTGTTTTTGTAAGAGAAGAATTCAATACATGTGCTATTCCGTTCTCAGAAGACAAACTTCGAATAGCATCTACTTGATTTTTCATTAAAGCAATAAGAGGCGAAACAACAATAGCTGTTCCTTCTTGAATTAATGCGGGCAACTGATAACACAACGATTTTCCGCCACCTGTAGGCATAATAACAAAAGTATTTTTTTGAACTATAATACTTTTTATAACTTGTTCTTGTAATCCTTTAAATTGGTTGAACCCAAAATATTTTTTTAATGCTGCGTGAATGTCAATTTCGTTTAAATTCATTCTTTGTTAATGGTATTTTTACATAAATTTGCAGAGTTAAAGATACTACTTTCTTTATTACATACAAATTTTATATTGATACAATTTTGATAAAAAAAGAAAACATTCTTGCTTCTGCCAAAAAGACAATTTTGTCTGAAAGTGAATCTATTGCTAAGCTAACCCAATTTTTAGATGATAATTTTGTAAATGCTGTCGAAATCATCTACGAATCAAAAGGTCGTTTAGTTGTAACCGGAATTGGTAAAAGTGCCATCATAGCACAAAAAATTGTGGCGACATTAAACTCAACCGGAACGCCTTCCCTTTTTCTTCATGCTTCTGAAGCTATTCATGGTGATTTAGGTATGTTACAACCGAGTGACGTTGTAATTTGTATTTCAAAAAGCGGCAATAGCCCTGAAATTAAGGTTTTGGTTCCATTGTTAAAACGATTCGGAAACAAGCTGATTGCCATAACCGGAAACACTACTTCTTTTTTAGGAAAAGAAGCCGACTTTGTATTAAATACTTATGTTGATTCTGAAGCTTGCCCGATTAATTTGGCACCTACCAATAGTACCACAGCACAATTAGTTATGGGTGATGCCATTGCCGTTTGTTTAATGGAAATGAAAAATTTTACTGCTGAAGACTTTGCCAAATACCATCCAGGCGGTGCTTTAGGTAAAAAATTATTACTTCGTGTTTCAGATATGCTTGACACAACGCACAAACCAATTGTGGCTGCGGATTCAACGATAAAAAATGTCATCATTGAAATATCTGAAAAACGATTAGGAGTAACTGCCGTTATTGAAAATGAAAAGGTTATCGGAATTATAACAGATGGAGACATCAGAAGAATGCTGAATAAAACGGAAAATATTTCTGGTTTAACAGCACAGGAGATAATGACCAAAAATCCAAAAACCATAAAATCAACCGATATGGTTAGCGATGCCCTGAATATTCTGGAAGACTTCTCTATTACGCAATTAGTAGTTGTTGACAATGGAGAATATAAAGGAGTAATTCATTTGCATGATATTTTAAAAGAAGGCATCATCTAATGGCAAAAAAAGCACTCAATGAAATGTCATTCTTAGATCATCTTGAAGAGTTGAGATGGTTGTTAGTTAGAAGTTCAGCGGCAATTGTCATTATGGGAATTGTCTCTTATTTTTTTGCGGATTATATTTTTTCGGATTTAATTTTTGGCCCAACTGACCCAAGTTTTATCACCTATCGTTTTTTTTGTGAAGCTTCGCATTACCTTGGTTTTGCTGACAGCATTTGTATTACCGAACTAAATTTCATTATTCAGAATACTCAAATGGAAGGCCAGGTGAATATTTTTGTCTGGGTATGTATAACCGCTGGTTTTATATTGGCTTTCCCATACATTCTATGGGAATTATGGAAATTTATTAGTCCAGCTTTGTATGAAAAAGAGAAAAAAAACGCGAAACTTTTTATTTTTGTGGCTTCTATTCTGTTCTTTCTGGGAGTGCTTTTTGGATATTATGTAATCGTTCCAATGTCGTTGAATTTCTTGGCAACATTCTCCATAAGCAGCGTTGTGAAAAATCAATTTAGTATAGATTCTTATGTTAGCATGGTTAAAACAGCGGTTATTGCCTGTGGACTATATTTCGAATTGCCAATCATAATTTACTTCCTTACCAAATTAGGATTAGTAGGCCCAAATTTCTTAAGAAAATATAGAAAATATGCTGTTGTAATTATATTAATTATTGCAGCAATCGTAACGCCTCCTGACGTAGTAAGTCAAATTACAGTTGCCGTACCCATGATGATAATTTATGAAGGATGCATTTGGATTTCAGCCGTGGTAGAAAAAAATAAAAAGAAAGATGAGCAAACTAGTTGAAGAATTTAATGACTATCGTTCTAAAATGAACGAAAAATTATTGGCAGACAATAATAAAATTGTAAAGCGAATTTTCAATCTGGATACCAATGCTTATGCTGAAGGTGCGCTTGATGTTAAGACAAAAGAACTACTCGGACTTGTAGCTTCTACCGTACTGCGATGTGACGATTGCATCAAATACCATTTGGAAACCAGCTATAAAGAAGGCATAACCAAAGAGGAAATGATGGAAGCTATGGGAATTGCTACTTTGGTTGGAGGAACCATAGTAATTCCACATTTGAGAAGAGCTTATGAGTTTTGGGAAGCATTAGAAGATTTGAAAATTTGAAAATCAAGCAATTTTAAATCATCTTCCGAACGATTTGTTAACAGCAATTGACAATCGTCTATTTTTTCTTAATTTTCCAAAATATAAATTTATATCAAAAATCTGATTTGGCATTTTCAAATATCCAAATTATCAAATCTTCAAATTAATGAAACTAAGAGCCGAAAATTTAGTCAAAACCTATAAAGGCAGAAGTGTAGTTAAAGGCATTTCCGTGGAAGTAAATCAGGGTGAAATCGTGGGCCTTCTGGGTCCAAATGGCGCCGGAAAAACAACTTCCTTTTATATGATTGTTGGATTGGTGAAACCAAATTCAGGCAATATCTATTTGGATGATATGGATATTACAGAATTTCCTATGTACAAACGTGCTCAATATGGCATTGGTTATTTGGCTCAAGAAGCTTCTGTATTTAGAAAATTGAGTATTGAAGATAATATCTTGAGTGTACTCCAATTGACAAAACTATCCAAAGAAGCCCAAATTGCCAAAATGGAAAGTCTAATTGCTGAATTTAGCTTGGAGCATATCAGAACCAATCGTGGTGATTTGCTTTCAGGAGGCGAACGTCGTAGAACTGAAATCGCTCGTGCATTGGCAACTGACCCAAAATTTATTCTACTTGACGAACCGTTTGCAGGTGTTGACCCAGTTGCTGTTGAAGATATTCAACGTATTGTAGCCCAACTAAAAAACAAAAATATCGGAATACTAATTACCGATCACAACGTTCAGGAAACTTTAGCTATTACTGACAAAACCTATTTAATGTTTGAAGGTGGTATTCTAAAAGCCGGTGTACCTGAAGAATTAGCTGCAGACGAAATGGTTAGAAAAGTATACCTTGGGCAAAATTTTGAATTGCGTAAAAAGAAATTAGATTTTAAATAATATTTACACCCCTACTAATCTCAAAAATAAAAATTAAAAACAGATGTCACGGATTTTTACAGATTTGCACCGATTAAAATCCGTAAAATCTGTGTTAATCTGTGGCTATAATAAAAACTAAACAGAAGCTTTTTTATTGACCAAATTATCCTGACTTGTCCGCCCAAATAAAATTTAAAAATTATGTTTTTGAAAATCAGCAATAATTCAACTGCACTAAAACGAACAAGTCAGGAAGAAAATCAACCACGGATTTAACGGATTTCTAAAGATTTACACCTATTAATATCCGTAAAAATCTGTATTAATCTGTGGCTATAATAAAAACTAAACAGGAGCTTTTTTATTGACCATATTATTGATAACCGACAGTAAAACATAAATTATAATTATCAACGGAACCGCCAGTATCTGTAGGAAAATCAACAGCAAAACCGAAATTGTCAAAAAGAAAATCTGCAGTTTGTATTTAGCAAAACTAAAATCCTTAATCTTTAGTGAAAATAATGGAATTTCAGCGTTCATGATATAAGTACTAAGGAAAGTTATTGTCAATAATACCCAATTATTACTTAAATATTCTACCACAATAGTATTAGAAAAATTAACAATTATTAATGGCAAACTAGTTATAAATAAAGCATTTGCCGGAGTGGGTAATCCAATAAAAGAATCGGATTGTCTTTCATCAATATTAAATTTAGCCAGTCGATAACATGCACCGAGTGTTATAATAAAACCTACATAAGGTAAGTAATTAAATGTAGAATAGTTTTTATTCGAGAATAAACACCACATTACAAATCCCGGAACAACTCCGCTAGTTACCATATCTGCAAGGGAATCTAATTGAACTCCAAGCGGCCCGGCTACTCCAAATTTTCGGGCAAAGAAACCATCAAAAAAGTCAAAGAAGATACCAAGGCAAACAAAATAAAATGCTATATCAAACTTTAAATCAATTGCCATTACCAAAGCCACGCAACCACAAAATAGATTTAACATCGTGAATAAGTTGGGAATGTGCGCTTTGATATTCATCTTTAATCGTTTAGTATTTTTATAGAATTACAAATTTAACACAATAAGTTAATCCATTCTACGTTTTGTATTAGAGTTTTTTATTTGATATTTGTAAAAAGAAAAATTCCCTTGAAAAAAAAGATTGTTATTCTACTACTTTTTGTTTGCCTAATAACTCACGCACAAACCGTTAGGAAATATTCCAATGAGTTTATGAATATTGGGGTTGATGCGGCTGCTTTGGGTATGTCTAATGCAGTAACAGCTTTCACAGGTGATGTAAATTCAGGCTACTGGAATCCGGCAGGTTTATTGAAAATTGAAGACAGTCAGGCTTCACTAATGCATGCAAGCTATTTTGCCAATATTGCCCAATATGATTATGCGGCTTACGCCAAAAAGATAGATGACCGAAGCGCTTGGGGAATTTCTTTAATTCGTTTCGGAGTAGATGATATTTTAAATACGACACAACTTATTGACAACGAAGGAAATATAGACTACAATCGAATAAGTCTTTTCTCAACCGCCGATTATGGTTTAACATTTTCCTATGCCCGACGCCCTACATTTATTGAAGGTTTACAATATGGTGTAAATGCTAAAATTATCCGCAGAGTTATTGGCGAATTTGCAAGTTCGTGGGGTTTTGGTTTTGATTTCGGATTGCAATATGAAAGTAATGATTGGCATTACGGGGTAATGCTTCGCGATATTACAACGACTTACAACATTTGGGCAATTGATGAGGATAAATACAATGAAATAAAAGATGCCGTAACTGGACAAAATCAGGAGCCACCTGAAAGTACTGAGATAACTTTTCCAAAAGCACAACTGGGCATTTCTAAAAAATTTGATTTTCACTCTGACTACACTTTACTAACGGCAGTTAATTTGAATATGCAGTTTACTAAAACCAACGATGTGTTCGCCTCTGATGCGATGAGTATTGACCCTGCTTTAGGCTTTGAATTTGGCTATACCGATTTGGTCTTTCTTCGGGCCGGTGTTGGAAATTTTCAAAATGTAGAGCAAATTGATGGAAGTAGAAAAGTCAACTTCCAGCCTAATATTGGTCTGGGGTTTAAATACAAAGGCATTCAGGTAGATTATGCTTTGACCGATTTGGGCGACCAAAGTGCTGCTTTATACTCTAATATCTTTTCGGTTAAAGTTGACTTAAGTATTTTTAGATAAAAATTATGTTCAAAAAAATTCTTTCTTGCGCTATACTCCTATTCAGTTTCATTGCGTTTGCGCAAAGTCCGCCACTTTCTCCAGAAACTCAGGTCAGTATTTTTACTTGTGACCGAGGCGAAGAATTATATTCTACTTTTGGACATACAGCGCTTAGAATAAAAGACACAAATAATGCACTTGATGTTGTATATAATTATGGTTACTTTGATTTCAGGACAGAAAATTTCTATTTCAAATTTGTTAAAGGCGATTTGCAATATTTTATGAATGTAACTTCTTATGATGATTTTGTTTTTGAATACAAATTGGATCGAAGAGAAGTTATTGAACAAACATTGAATTTACCGTTAGCAAAAAAACAAGAGTTGTTTAATGCACTAAATAAATCGTTACTATCAGACGAAAAAAGCTATACCTATAAGTTTATTGACAGAAACTGTACCTCAATGGTTGTCAATAAAATAAATGGTTTGTTTGACACTGAAAAAATTCAAAAGGTAGATGATAAAACAATTACTTACCGATCACTTTTATATCCTTATTTCGAGAATTATTTTTGGTACAAATTGGGAATCAATATTGTTTTTGGTGCCAAAACGGACCAAAATGCCGAAAAATTATTTCTTCCTGTAGAATTGTTGCATAGTTTGGATAAAGCAACTATTAACGGAAAAACATTGGTTTCAAAGAAGGAAATTGTAGTGCAGGGTGTAAAAGTTAAACCGGAATTTTCGTTTTTCAATAGCATTTACTTAATCTGTGTAGTGCTTTTGATTTTAATAATTATCAACAAACGAATTCTATTTAAAGGTTATCTTTTTGTATGTGGAATTTTGGGTCTTTTTCTATGCCTAGTCGGTTTATATTCTCAGCATGAAGAATTGCTTTGGAATTATAATGCGTTGCTCTTTAATCCGTTATTTCTTTTGATTCCGTTTGTAAAGGAAAATTTTTTGAAAAAGCTAAACATTACTCTATTGGTTTTGCTTTTGATTTACAGCATAGTTATAGTTACAAAACCACACCTAATGATTATGCTTCCGTTTATTATTGCCAATCTGTACATTTTAATTAAATTAAATGGGAGAAACCCTTTAAAACTATTGACCTCGATAAAGTAAAACAGTACTTAGTGTTTTAAAAATGATATTAACGTCAAGAAAAATGCTTCGGTGCTTAATATAGTATAAATCATATTGAAGTTTTATTAAACTATCGTCAATAGTTGCACCATATGAATAATTTACTTGTGCCCAACCTGTTAATCCAGGTTTTATAACATGACGAGTTTCATAAAAAGGCATTAACTCGGCAATTTCGTTTACAAAAACAGGGCGCTCTGGTCTTGGTCCAATTACGGCCATTTCGCCTTTAAGAATATTTATAAACTGTGGTATTTCGTCCATTCTTGACTTTCTCATTATTTTTCCAAATGGTGTTACACGACTATCATTTATTGTGGCAAAAACAGCACCTTCTAGCTCGGCATTTTTAACCATTGTCCTATATTTCACAATATTGAAAATTTTACCATTCTTGCCTACTCTTTCCTGAGTATAAAATAGTTTCCCCCTATTTCCGAATAGATTTCCAATCAAAATTATTGGCAAAATAATTACTCCAATTAGTAAACCTATTAGCGAAAATACAATCTCAAAAAAACGTACAATACTTGAATAAAAATGATTTTGGTTGCTTCTGCTAAATGGAAAATAACGGTAGAAATCTCTAGAAACATATTGTACCGGAATTCGTTGGGTAATATTTTCATAAACCTGTGTATATTCACTGACGATATAACCGTTTTCTAATAAATGAATCAATTGGTTATAAAGATTGACTGTTATTCCATCTGTTTTTTGAGATGCAACAACAACTTCGGATATGGAATTTTTCTTAGCAAATACCTCGAGGTTATTAATGTCAATATTCTTTATTTTAATATCGTCATTAGTTTTAGTATCTGCACTATCCGAATTTACAAACCCCAAAATAAGATAATGAGGATCTGCACTTTCAAGCGCATGAATCAGTTCTTTGAGTTGTTCCTTATCACAAATAAGGATAACTTTTTTTGAAAATCTATTGGAGGCAAAAAACCGAACATAAATCATTCTCCATATAAACAATGCTATAAAAATAGCAATAAAAAAAATGAATATTTGAAGGCGATTATTAGGAAGAACCGGTGTATAAAAAGGCGTTAATAAATAGAACAAAACCGTTATTGAGGAAGTTAGGATTATACTCTTTATAACTTGAAATTGATTGCTGGCAACTTGCAGATTATACATTTCAAAAACATAACCAATAAAATTTAGGTAAACTCCTAAAACAATTGTCCAATAAAAATTGGTTTCTGAAATATTGAAATAATTGAATTTAAATACAACACCCACTAAATACAAAGAAAGTAGCACAGAAATAACATCAAAAATCCGTAAAAGAATTTTTCTTTCCGAAACTTCAAAATGTATATCCTTGAATTTCTTCATTTTATTAGTAAAAGAATTTTAAAATCGTAAGTTACTAAAATTACCATTTATTCAAGTAATTCAATCCATTGCTTTTTAACTATTTCCCAATCAAAGCTTTCAACTGATTTTTTTCCTTTTTTTGATAAATTAAGGGCCAGATTTGGTTCTGTGAAAAGGTGTATAATTTGATTTGTCATTCCATCAACATCATCATCATCCACTAAAAGTGCATTTACATTGTGCTCTAACAGATAAGGAATTCCCCCTACATTTGTTGACACTACCGGCAAGCCCAATGCCATTGCTTCAATTACACTTATGGGTGTATTATCAAAATGAGTCGTATTTATAAATACATTATAATCTTTTGATAACTCAATCCATTCTTGTTTTGATAATTTACCAGTAAAAATAACTTCAACATTATTTTTTTTAGCAAATTGTAAAGTCTTTGTATAACTATCATCTTTTTTAGGACCCACCATACAAATTTTGGCTTCGGGAAAATTAGCCTTTATTTTAATGAACACTTTCACGGCCATTAATGGATTATAAATTTTGGAAAACGATCTTACCCAGAGTATTTTGGGTGTTGTGAATTCAATTGGAAAAGAAGTATACATTTTAATTTCAATAGTATTTGGGATATACCTCAAATTGGAGTATCCTTCATTTTTAAAAGCTTCAAATAAATAATAAGATGGTGCAATATTTATATAAGCATTTTTAAAAATTAAATTTGAAAAAAATTTACTTCGTACAATTCTACTTGGCAAATTACCGCCGTGAAGCTTTGGTATGTATTTTAATTTGAGAATTCTACATAGTTGCGAAATAATAAAAGCATACCAAAAATTCTTTGTGCTGTAGGTATCAATTAAAACATAATCAACTTTTTTAGCATATTTGAATGTCTTAATTATCATCTCAAACATTCGCCAAACTTTATTTTTTTTGGACGAAGCATAGTAAACATGAAAACCTTCACCTTCCAGAAACGTTCCTAATGTTTCAATAGAAGTAGAAGTATAGCCATGATCGGATAATTTATTCCCTATGTAAAGTAGGCTCTTCATCCATATATACTTTTAATAGCGATAGCGAATATACAAAAGCTGGTGCTGCTATTCGCATTGCAGCATGATTAATTGTTAATAGCCAAAATAAAATAAAGCAAAACATATATACATGTTGTTGATTATTAAGGAATAAAAAAATTGGTGTAAATAACACTATTAATAATGCTATTATTCCCATCATTCCATGCTCAGCTAGTGTTCTTGAAATCTCACTATGAGAAGCAATAATATTTCCACCTGATTTTTCTTCTCTTATTTCTAATGCTTTTCCAACACCAACACCAAAAACGGGATGATCAAGAAAATCATCCATTTCACTATTCCAAATATCTTCTCTTCCTGACAAATTACTTTCTTTAACTCTACCTGCTGCATCTTTATTTGCATATCGCTTATCAATTAAACCACCTGTTTGATTTGATGTATACCCCCACGTCATAAAAAAAGCTATCGACATAAATATCAATATACGAGAAAGATTAAATCTTCCATAACTTTTTGTTTTCAGAAATAAATAAGCCAATAAAATTATAATCATAATAAATCCAGTCAACATACCGCCTCTTGAGAATGTAACCAACCCCCTATAGGTGATATTGAATAGAATTATCAAATTTATAATAAACATCAACTTCGTTTTAGATTCTAAAAGTAATCTTGAGAAGAACACAAACATTCCCATGCCTAAAAGGGTGGCAACCTGATTAGGTCCAAATCCGCCAGATGTTGCAGCATTCGAACCGGTTCCTACTAATACTTCTTTCAAATCGGGAGTGTATAAAATTAAATAAATTGTAGTTGACAACACAGGTAATGCAGCGGCTAATAATATTCCGTTAAGTTGTGAAAGTGAAATTTTCCGATTGTAACAATATAGTGATGCAATGCCTAGACATGCTGGTCCGGAAATATTAAACGCTATTGCCTTTCTTAAATCAGTTTGCATATTTAGTGTTTCTGTGGCTATAATTACCCCTGGTAATAACAATATGAGATAAATCCAATAAGGCACAGCATTTTTTGAAAATCCACTATAATACATTCCCAAAGCTAAGAACACCATTACACCATATTTAGAGGATTCATATAGTAAATTACCTCCGGTCATTCTCAAAAAAACTTCACTTCCAACGATATAGGCAGATGCATATAAGACTTCGTGATTTCTGTTTTGGTTTTTTATAACATAATAAAGGCCAACTACCGGAATTAAAATAGCATATACAATTGATAATGGTCGCATGTAGAATATAACAATCCCAATCAGAATATTAAAAAGAACTAATAAAATATATTGTTTTTCCTTCATGCTTTATAAACTTAAAATCCAGTTTAAATAGTTAGCAATAACACCTTCTTCTGAATTATTTTCAATAACCGTTTGATAAAGTGAATCACCCATTTGAGCACGTAAATCACTTTCAGTTATAAATGTTACTACTTTTTGATAAAATAAATCGGCATCGTTTGCATCAACAATAAACCCATTGATTCCGTCTTTGATAATTAAAGGTATTTCACCAACTTTAGTAGACACCACAGGTTTTTTCGAAAGCCCGTATTCAATTAAAGCTATTGGCAGACCTTCTGATTTTGAAGTCAATACTGTTAT